>CAADHA010000048.1 GCA_900696685.1 uncultured Planctomycetota bacterium | reverse complement strand
GGACGAAATCGCATGGAACTCCGCTTCGACCTGAACAAGATCCAATCGCTTGCCGACAAGTAC
Organism: uncultured Planctomycetota bacterium; assembly: GCA_900696685.1. Classification (GTDB taxonomy): domain Bacteria; phylum Planctomycetota; class Phycisphaerae; order Phycisphaerales; family UBA5793; genus UBA5793. The sequence continues at coordinate 54,730 of CAADHA010000048.1, read as the reverse complement.
TGCACGGACAGCCCCGACGAGGCGCATTTGGAGCGCCGCTTCCTGGAACGGGCCAATTCGATCGCACAACAGCGCGAGCCCGCACTGGACCTCGCCTTGCTGAAGGACGTCGCACGATGGAAATCCCCTCGAAGCGCACACCATGTTGACCGTAACTGCGACGAGTATGTCAGGGAAGTTACAGCGGTCGCGCTCAGCACATCAAGTGAGCGCCTTCGCATTGAGTCGCTGACGCTGCTGGATGGAGTGTCCTGGGCCACGGCTTCGGTCATTCTTCACTTCTTCCATCGCGATCGATATCCGATCCTGGACTTCCGCGCGCTCTGGTCGGTGCAGGCGGAGGAGCCGAACGAGTACACTTTCGACTTCTGGTGGAAATACGTACTGTACTGTCGCGGCCTGGCGGATCAGGCGCAAGTGGATATGCGCACGCTGGATCGGGCGCTGTGGAAACACTCGAAGCGGCATCAGACGCGAGGGCGATCCTGCGGATGAGGTCATCTACAGCCTGGTAGTGCCTTCGACGGCGTCGCGCAGCCCGATCCGAATTGCAATTCGCATGGATCAGCTCTCAGCGACTACTCCGGCGCCTCAATCCACCCCCCGCCCATCACCACGTCCGGCTCATCGGCGCTGTAGCACACGACCGCCTGGCCGGGGGCGACGGCGAACTGCGGCTCATTGAAGCGCACCTCAATCGCGTCATCATCGGTCCGCCGCACCTGCGCAGGAGCCGGCTCGCTGTTGTAGCGGATCTTCGCTTCGCATCTGATCCACTCCCCCACCGCCGGCTCATCGACGAGCCAGTTCGTTTCGCGCGCGGTGCAACCATCGGTCAGCAGCATCTCGCGCGGGCCGACGGTGATCGTGTTTGCGTGTGCATCGCGATCGACGACGTAGATCGGATAGCCCAGCGCCACGCCCACGCCGCGCCGCTGGCCGATGGTGAAGTGCTGATGACCGGCGTGTTCGCCGATGGTGCGTCCCTCGGGATCGAGAATCGCGCCGGCCCGCACCGCCTGCGGCGTGCGCCTCTTCACCAGGCCCGCGTAGTCGTTGTCGGGAACGAAGCAGATCTCCTGCGAGTCGGGCTTGTCGAAGACGGGCAGGTCCATCTCACGCGCCAGCGCACGAATCTCGCTCTTGCGATACCCGCCGATGGGCAGGAGCATCTCATTCAATCGCGCGCGCGGCGCGCCGAAGAGGACGTAACTCTGATCCTTGTCGCGATCGACGCCGCGCAACAGTCGAAGCCCACGTTCATTGAACGTGGGCTTCGCGCTCGCCTCGCGCCCCTCAATCCTCGCATAATGCCCCGATGCGACGAAATCCGCGTCGATCTGCTTCGCGTACTCGTGCAGCCGCCCGAACTTGAGCCAGTCGTTGCACCGCACGCAGGGATTGGGCGTGCGGCCGGCGTTGTACTCGCCGACGAAGTAATCGATGATGCGGCCGAAGTCCTTCTTGAAGTTGACGACGTAGAACGGCACGCCGAGTTTCGCCGCGACCAGCCGGGCGTCGGCGGCGTCGTTGATCGAGCAGCAGCCCTGGTGGCCGATGCGGATTTTCGACGGGTCGCATTCGGTGCCGTCGGCCGGCGTCAGTTCGTCAAATATCTCGCCTGGCGAACCGAGGCGCATGAAGCAACCGACCACTTCGTAGCCTTCGCGCAGCAGCAGGGCTGCGGCGACGCTGCTGTCAACGCCGCCGGACATCGCCACGAGAACCTTTTCGCGCTTGCCCGCCATGCCGTGGGCAAGGATAGTCCGGGGCCGCTAGAGTGACCGCGATGCTGGTGTACGCGGGCGTGGATGAGGCGGGCTACGGGCCGATGTTCGGGCCCCTCACCGTCGCATGCACCGTGCTGACTCTGCCCGACCACGATCCGGCGGAAGGCGCACCGAAACTCTGGTCGATGCTCCGCAGCGCCGTCGCCCGGCAGGCCGGCTCGGCCAGGGGTCGCATAGTCATCTGCGACTCCAAGCGGCTCAAACGATCCGGCGCCGATGCCGACAGCCCCGCGCGCCATCCGCTTTCGCATCTCGAACGCGGCGTGCTTGCCTTCATGCGCTGCGCGAACATGGTGATGCCCGAGGACGACCGCGCTCTCATCGAGGCCGTGTCGCCCGGCGCCTGGGCGCACCTCGATCGCGAGCCGTGGTACGGCGGACCCTCGCTTGCATTGCCCCTCGGGAACGACGCGGCGAAGTTGCGCATCGACGCCAATGTTCTCGCCAATGTTCTGCGCCGCGGCGGCGCCTGCGCCGCCTCGCTTCGATGCCATGCCCTGAGCGAAGCGCAGTTCAACGAGACGGTCCGCCGCGTGCGGACCAAGTCGGCGGCGAGTTTCCACCTCGTCGGCCGTCACCTCGCGGCGATCATGGATGAGCATGGCGAGCATCATCCGCGCGTCGTCGTCGATCGCCAGGGCGCCCGCATGCGCTACCGCGAGCCGCTCCAGATGCTCTTCCCCGAGGCGATGATCCGCATCCTCGACGAGGAGGAATCGATCAGCCGCTATGAACTGGCGATGGATGAGAAGCGCATGACGATCACGTTCACTGAGAAGGCGGAATCCTCACACCTGCCCGTGGCGCTGGCGTCGATGCTCGCCAAATACCTGCGCGAGGTGCTGATGATCCGCTTCAACCGCTACTTTGCGGCGCTGAGGCCTGAACTCAAGCCGACGGCAGGCTACGTCGAAGACGGCCGCCGGTTTCTTGCGGAGATCGAAGATCTCATCGCAACGCACGGCCTCCCGCGCGAGCGGCTGGTGCGGTGCTGCTAGTGGAACTGGACCTACGATTCGCCGCATGAATCGCGACCTCGACATGATGAACCGTGCAGCCCGGCTCGGCGCCCGGGGGATCGGGCGCGTCGAGCCGAACCCGCTGGTCGGCTGCGTCATCGTCGATCAGGGGGGCGCGATCATCGGAGAGGGCTGGCACCGGCGCTTCGGCGAGAACCACGCTGAGGTCAACGCCTTGAACGATTGCCGCCGTCGCGGCCGCGACCCGCGGGGGGCGACGATGTACCTCACCCTCGAACCGTGCAGACATGCCGGCAAGACTCCGCCCTGCGCCGAGGCGATCATCGCTGCGGGCGTCGCGCGCTGCGTCATCGCCCGGCGCGATCCGAATCCGAAGGCCGCCGGCGGCGCGGCGAGGCTCGAAGAGGCGGGAGTCCGCGTCGAGTGGATCGAGTGCCCCCGGGCGTCCCGCCTCTCCGATTCGTTCGCCCATCGCGTCACGACCGGCCGCCCGTGGACGATCGTCAAGTGGGCACAGACGCTCGACGGCGCGATTGCCACTCGCGACGGGCGCAGCCGCTGGGTTTCCAGCGCCGCCAGCCGCGCCGCCGTCCACCGCGTGCGCGCCCGGATGGACATCGTCATGACGGGAGTGGGCACGGTGCTCAGCGACGATCCCATGCTCACGCCGCGCAACACGCGCCGCGTGCCGCGCCTGCCGCGGCGCGTCGTCGTCGATCCTTCTCTCATCACACCGATCGACGCGCAGGTGGTCAAGACGGCGCGAGAGGCGCCCACGACGATCGCGGTCGATGAGTCGGCCGTGGACGGCCACGAGGCGGTGATCGCGCAATTCATCGAGCGCGGCGTGGAGATCATGCCCATCGCGCCGCTGCGAGGCGACATCGACCTCTCGCTGCTGATGCGGCGACTGTGCGAGGTTCACCAGGCCATGCGCGTCCTTGTGGAGGCGGGAGGAGGGCTGGTCGGCAAACTCTTCCGCGCCGGACTCGTTGATGAATTGATCGTCTACCTCGTGCCGAAGGTGCTCGGCGACGCGGAAGCGATCGGTCCGGTGCGCGGCCTGAATGTCCCGTCGATGGATGCGGCGCCGCGATTCAGGCTCGTGCGAATGCGCCGCATCGCAGATGACATCGAGGCGGTGTATCGGCCGGGCGCGTGATTGATCGAAGGTTCGTTGCGCGCACGGCGTGCTCCCCTGCACAATGCCTGCGGGACTCGGCCAAACGTTTGACCTGATCTCTCGATCACTCTCGGCGATCAGATTCCGCGATCGGAGGCGACCCTGGCCATGCGGCGCTTCTCGCGGGCGGCCTGAAGCGCGGCCTCGCGCGCCTTCGCCGACGACTCATCTCTGGCCTGGAGCGCGAGAGCCGCTTCGAGTTCGCGGGCGGCATCCGAGACGATGAGCGTCTCGGCAGGCGTGGATTTGTCGCTGAGAATCGTCAGCCGATCGCCGAGCATCTGGGCAAAACCACCCTCGAGCATGTACCACCGGCTCGCTCCGCCGGGGAAATCCAGCCGCATCGAGCCGATGCCGACGCGCGCCAGCAGCGGGCTGCGCCCCGGCGCGATGCCGACCTGCCCATCCCATGCAGGAAAGGTGACATAGGTTACATCGTCGTCGAGCACCTGCTCTTCGGGAGTTACCAGCGTGCAGCGGAACGTCTCGGCCATGCTCAGGGACTCCGGGCGGGAAAGCAGAGTCTAGACGGGGCGGCAGGACGGTCAACGACCTGCAACAGGCATGGGTGATTCACCCGATCCCGGTAAGGGCGGCGCCGGAGGCGTGCGGCACATCGACCGCGGGCTGATCCGTCTCGAAGGATTCCAGCCCGATCCCCCACTGCTGCTCATGCCAGAGCGCGAGATTGCACAGGGGCCAGAGGGCCATCCAGTTCGCCGACGGGTCGGCCGCAAGCGCTGCGACCGCCTCGGGCCGGATCATCGATCCGACCTTCGAACGCGACGCGAGTCGCACCGCGACCGGCCCGAGCCACTGCTGAAAGGGAAGAGGAAAACTCGCCTTGGGCCGCTGGAGGATTTCGAGAGGAATTTCGCGGGCGAAGGCGGCGCGAAGGACGCGCTTGGTCTCGACGCCGCCACGCTCCAGCGCGCGAGCGGCGCTGGACCAGCCGCCGTCGGTATCGCGCGGGACCTTGAACTTGAGGGAGAATGACAGCGACGACGCCACCTCTGCAAGGCGCACGTCGGCGAAGGGAGTGCGCCCCTCGACCGACGCGGCCATCGTCGAAGTGTCGAGGCGGCCCAGCAGACCGGTAAGGTTGAGGCGCCGCTGCACGCGCAGGAGGCGCTGCTCGGGCGACAGGTCCGATTCCGCGGCGGCGAACTCGCTGCGGATCGCCTTGAAGAGCAGCGCATCACCGGCGCACTCCGTCGCTGCGCCGTCCGTGAGCAGCCCCGCCTTGCGCGCCGGATGAATCCACGAGTTGGCGGAGAGGAAGTGCTCGGCCTCGGTTCCCAGCGCGTCCGTGCCGTACTGCGTCCGCAACTCGGCGCGATAGCGTTGCTGCGCCGCTTCGCTCCAGGCGTTCATCTGCCGCGCGTGAATCGCATCAAGCCCGCAGAGCAGGGGCATGGCGTATCCGCCGAAGAGTTCATCCGCCCCTTCGCCGCTCAGAGCCACGGTCGCATGCGGCTTGAGCGCCGCGGCCACCGCGTAGATAGCCGTTTCGTTGGGCGTGCTCAGCGGCGCCCGGTTGAGCGCGATGAGATCGAGCCAGGCGCGGCGGAAATCCGCTTCGCCGATGATGACCTCGTGATGCGCGGCGCCGAGGTGCGCGGCCAGCCGCGCCGCATGGCCGCGATCGCCTCCGCAATCGCTCTCATCTGCAGCGCACCAGGTTCGAAGGATGTCATGCACGCCGAGATCGCGGCAGATCGTCGCAATGATGGCGCTGTCCAGGCCGCCCGACAGGAGCAGGCAGCGCGGCACATCGCTGCGAAGGTGCGACTGCACCGAGTCGATCACTGCCTCGCGCACGAGGGTTGCCGCATCGTCGAGACTCAGATCGCCCTGCGGCGCCGTCGGTTCCGACCAATACGCGCGGCGCTCGATTTGCGGCGAGCCGCGCCTGAACGAGATTGCGACAGACTCGCCCGGCAGCACCGTCTCGATGCCGCGAAACATCGTCCGCCTCCCGAGCGTCGTGCGGATCGTCGAGAGATAGGCCGAGCAGACAGGCAAGTCAGGCTCAGCCGTCATCGCAGGATGAGCGAGAATCGCGCCCGGCTGACTCGCGACCACCACTTCTCGGCCGATCACCGCCAGGTACAGCGGCTTGATCCCCAGCGGGTCGCGCGCGGCCAGCATCTGATCATCGACAAAGTCGTAGAAGGCAAAGGCGAACATGCCGCGCAGGCGCGGCAGCGCCGCCTCGCCCCACGTTGCCAGCGCCGCGAGGAGGGTCTCCGAGTCGCAGTTCGTGCGAAATGCAATGCGATGCCGGCGCGTCAGTTCACGGCGGATCTCCGCGTCATTGTACAACTCGCCGTTGTAGATGAGCAGATGTCGCCCGTCGGCGGACCACATCGGCTGTTCGCCGTGAGCAGGATCGATCACGCTCAGGCGTCGATGCGCGAACAGAACGTTGCGATGTTCAACCAGGCCTGCATCGTCCGGCCCGCGATGCGCCAGGCGGTCGCGCATGACTGCCGCAACTTCGGCCGAGACACTCGCCCGCTCACCCGGCCTCGCGACGATGCCCAGCAAACCGCACACGCCGACCTCCTCCGCGAATCAAACTTCGCAGTGGATATCGGCTCACCGCCCCGGATTCGACCACTTGATCACGACTTGATTCAAACCCACACCTGGCAGATCAGCGCCGGCTCCCTGACCTTGCCCGTGAACTCACCGATCGTCGTGGAGACGAACTTCACTTCGTATTCGGGGTGGGAGTCAAGCCACTCGTTGATCGTCTGATCCATGAAAGCCAGTGAGTCGGAGTTGAGTTTGGAGTGAAAGGTGCGAACGTGAATCGCCCCGACGCCGGTGGCATTGGGCAGACGCGCCCACTCGGTCTGGTGCCCGCCCTGCTTCTCGAAAGTGCGGATCTTGCGGCTCCCTTCGACAAGCGGGGCCGCGCCGCCGGCCACCTCGACGGGCCTCTCAGGCCCCGGCTCGACTTCGAAGCCCGACGAAGAGGAACCGCCGGCCGGCTGGCCGAAGCCGGTCGATTCTGAAAAACGGATCTTCGGGTGATTCGGGTTGTTTTCCTGTGATCCTGGCATGAACACCTCCCTTGGACCAACGACTCCCGGGACACTGCAGCCGCACGTTAGCCTACCACGCAGACGCCGCCTGTGCCACCCGCTCAGACATTGACGTTGACTCTCCAGCCGCATGCGAATACATTCAGCATGGCACAGAAGATCATCAGCGATGGCATCACGTTTGACGACGTCCTTCTCCTCCCCTCCCGGTCGGACGTCCTGCCCTCCGCCGTGGACACCTCCACGCGCCTGACCCGCAATATCCGCATCAACATCCCGCTCGTCAGCGCCCCGATGGACACGGTGACGGAGTCCGCCCTCGCCATCGCCCTCGCCCAGGAGGGCGGCATCGGCATCATCCACAAGAATCTCACCCTCGAAGACCAGGCACGCGAGGTCGTGCAGGTCAAACGATCTGAGAACGGCGTCATCACAGACCCCGTCACGCTCCGCCCCGACCAGCCTGTTTCGGTCGCACTTGATCTCATGGAGAAGCACCACGTCTCCGGCTTCCCGGTGACCGCGGACGGCAGCGGCAACGGCAAGGTTGTGGGCATACTGACTCGGCGCGACACCAAGTTCCTCGAATCGCGCGACCAGCTCGTGCGCGACGTGATGACGAGCGAGCATCTCGTCACCGGGCCGAGCAACACGACGCTCGAGCAGGCCAAGGACATCCTCAGCCGGCGCAAGGTGGAGAAACTCCTCCTCGTCGATGACGCGGGGCGCCTGACGGGGATGATCACGATGCGCGACATCGACAACCTCGAGCAGCATCCGCTCGCGTGCCGCGATGGCCGGGGCCGGCTGCGCGTCGGCGCGGCCGTGGGCGTCCACCAGTACGACCGCGTCGAGGCACTCCTCGGCGCCGAGGTGGATGTCATTGTCGTGGACACGGCCCACGGCCACAGCGGCAACGTCCTCAACAGCGTGCGCGAGATCCGCAGGCGGTTCGACATCGAGATCATCGCCGGCAACATCGCCACGGCCGAAGCAGCACGCGACCTCATCGATGCCGGGGTGGATGCAGTCAAGGTCGGCATCGGACCCGGCTCGATCTGCACGACGCGCGTCGTGACCGGCGTGGGCGTGCCGCAGATCAGCGCCATCCTCAACGCCTGCGAAACGGCCGAGAGCGCCGGCGTCCCCGTCATCAGCGACGGCGGAATTCGTTCCTCGGGCGACATTGCCAAGGCGATCGCCGCCGGAGCATCAAGCGTGATGATGGGCTCGCTCTTCGGCGGCCTCGAAGAATCCCCCGGCGAAATCGTCATACATCGCGGGCGGCGGTACAAATCCTACCGCGGCATGGGTTCGGCCGGGGCCATGGCGCAGGGTTCGGCCGACCGCTACGGCCAGAAGGTCGAAGGGCCTTCGAGCAAGTTCGTGCCCGAAGGAGTCGAAGGCCTCGTGCCGTTCCGCGGCAAACTCGCCGACTTCGCTTACCAGATGGTCGGCGGAGTGCGGGCCGCGATGGGCTACTGCGGCTGCCGGACGATCGAGGAACTGCGCACCCAGGCGCGCTTCACGAGGGTGAGCGGCGCGAGCCTTATCGAGTCCCACCCCCACGACATCACCATCACGCGCGAAGCGCCGAACTACACGGTGGACGCGTTCACAATGGAAGACTGAAGTTCGTGCGGACAGTCAACTGAAAGGCCGCGCGCTGCGGGCGGCGCTCGGAGAGTGATCGATGCATCGCCCCACACGAGCGCTGCCTATTCCACGCGCGCGACGTTGCTTGTGGAGCAGGTAGTGAGATCGATGAGTTGGAGGTAGCCGCCGCAGGCTCCGGGGCCGGCGGTGGTGTTGAGCGTGCGCGCGCCATTTATTCCGGCGTGGCCGTTGTAGACGATTTGGATCTGGTTGGCGCCGAGGCCGAGTTGCGTTCCGGCGCAGGGGCGGTTGTTGGGGATGATGAACGAGCCGGTGTTGCGGGCGAAGATGAGAGCGATCTGTTCGCCGGGCGATGCGCCGGACCACTCGATGCGGATGGGCCCGCCGGAGGGGCAAGTGGCGGCGACAGCGAGACTCGGTACGATCTCGTGCACGCGAAGCTTGACGATGAATGCGTCCCAGGCGCCGCCGTGGTAGGAGTTGTTTCGCCTGGTGAAATCGGCCGATTCCGTCAGACCAACAATGAACGCGCTGCCGCTGTCCAGTGCGACGCCAAAGCCGATATCGCGGTCGGCTCCGCCAACTACCGTCGACCACCGCAACTGACCGGCGGCACTGACCTTGAAAACCAAGGCATCCGCTTTCAAAAGATCCGTGAGATCTCTCACGCCGGCCACGAGCGCGTCGCCGACATTATCCACAGCGACTGCGAGACCGACCTCACCGGATTCGCTTCCACCGACGTAGGTCATCCAGAGTAGTTGTCCTGAGGGGTCGATCTTGAGTACGAAGGCGTCGTCGTCACCACCGTGGTACAGGTTGTTTCGTCCGGTGAAGTCAACTGACTCAGTCAGACCGGTCACCAGAGCATTCCCCTCGCCATCCACAGCCACACCGAATGCCTCCTCGTCAGCGCTTCCTCCGATGTACACCATCCACAGGAGTTGGCCTGAAGGATCAACCTTGGCAAGATAGCCGTCTTGCTCGCCATTGTTTGAATTGATTCGGCCCTCGAAATCCTCGGACACAGTCCAGCCCGCCACAAGAGCGTTGTCGGAGTCGTCCACGGCAATACCGACGGCCTCTTCTCCCAGGCTGCCTCCGATATACGTCATCCACAACAGTTGTCCGAGCGTACTGACTTTGAGGACGAATCCCTCATCATCGCCGTGCGGAGAGTTGATTCTCGCTTCAAAGTCGCTCGATGTCGTCTCACCTGTCAACAGGGCGTAGTCACTGCTATCAACCACAATCCTGCTCGTCTCCTCACGACCGCCTCCGCCGAGGTAGATCATCCATAGGAGTTGGCCATCGGGATCGACCTTGACGACGAACGAATCCGATTCCCCTCCGTGAAACGAGTTGAGTGCTCCGGCGAAGTCGGTCGATGCGGTCGTACCTGAAACCAGTGCGTTCCCGATTCCGTCCGCAGCGAGCCCCACGATGGCCGCTTCCGACAGATCGAGAATGCCGTCCGGACCGCTGCCCCCAAGATACGTCATCCACTGAAGATCACCGGACGCATTGACTTTCAGCAGGAAGGCATCAGACGGTCCACCGTGAAACTGGTTGTTTCGGCCGGCGAAATCGGTCGATGCAGTGAAGCCGGTTATGAGCACGTGACCATCGCCGTCGACTGCGATGTCAACACTCCAGTCCTGGTCGCTTCCGCCGAGGTAGTACATCCACTCGATCTCCGGATCGATGATGAGTTCTCGCGTCGGATCAACGGAGCCATCCAGTGTGATGCGGTAGGTGTGATCGTCGATGAGTTCGAAGCGGGCGGGGAGATGTTGGCGCGTGGGAGCACTCTCCGATTCCCTGACCTGGCTCTGAAGGGGATGGTCAGGGTGGAGGTGATCGGAGTAATGCGCGGCGGTACTGGCGGGCGCTTCAATGAAGTCAGAAGAAGACCCTCTCCCCGGCCCTCCCCCGCAATGCCGGGGGAGGGAGTGAAGGTCTGCCTGCCACACGATCGGCGCGCCGTCGCGCAGTGTGCCGAAACTCGTGGCGATCTCAAGATTGCCTGCTCCGTTCACGCACAGCGAGTCGATCCCATCATACTGAATGCGGATTTGTGTGTAGTCCGCACCGGGTTGGCAGTGGAACTCGTACTTCATCACGCCGTCGTCGTTGCCGCACACAAACAGATCAATGCCGTCGTAGAGGTCCTCGTAGATGACGGCGCTGAAAGAAGGCACGTTGCTCGCGATGCCGCGACCATCGCCGCCGACGAAGTAGTTGAACTTCGCCGCTTGCGGCTGTGCGCCGCGCGGCATCACCGCGTTGCTGCCGGGGAACGAAACGGTGAGCGTCAGATGTTCGTACGTCGCTGGCTCACGAAGCAAGCCGCAACCGTGAGGGAGCGGGTCAGGATCATCAACTGCAAGGACGCCTCGCTCACGCTTCGATCTCGCTTCGCACGCGATAGCCGGTTCGTCCGGGCGGGATGCCCGCTCCACCTCGCGCGAAAGATGCATCGTGAACGACGAGTCTCGGAATGCCACATCGAGGCCGCGCGACTCGAGGCCATAGTGGACCGACCCATCACCCCACTGCCCCTGGTTCTCGACGAAGTGAACGCCGCGCAAACCGAGGTTGAGGCGCTCGGCCGCGGCGGTGCGGTCGGGTACCGCCGGATCAGATGAAGGCGGGGCGACCTGAGCGACCAGGGGTGTGGTCAGGGCGAAGAGAACGATTGCGCCGAGGGATTCGATTCGTGTGATGCCCATGACTCCTCCATTTCCGGGTCGATCCGGCCCGGTGACGGTCCGGCGCAGTATAACGCCGCCCGGAGTCCTCCGAGCGGGGCAGATGCACTTCGCGCAGAAAATTCTGAAGATTCCCCAGGGCGCCGGAAAGCCGGCCCATCACGCCGGCGCGGCGCCTGAGCCGTTGAGCAGCCACTGGCAAACGGCCTGGGTTTCGGCGAGGTCGGGGAGGACGCAATCGGCTCCGGCGGCGCGCAACTCTTCTTCGCGCCCCCCACCGGTGCAGACGGCCAGGCTGCGGCAGCCGTGGGCGCGGGCGCAGTTCACATCATGCACCGTGTCCCCGACGATGACAACGCGTTCGAATCCGATCTCCGACCCTCGAGTTTCGACGAAGCGCCGACGAGCGACGGGCGGCAGGTCGTCGCGCGTGGGCCCGTCATCTCCCCAGGCGCAGACGGGAAAAGCCTGCGAGTCAAAGCCGACGGACTCGACCTTGAGCCGCCCGTTTGCCTCCCAGTTGCCCGTGAGCAAACCAAGCGTAACTTCCTTCATTTCGCCGATGCGGCGCACCAGTTCAATGGTGCCGGGCAGGGCGCGGATGTTGTGCCGGCCCGATTCGATGCGCCGGCGCAGATGACGATGGCATGCCTCGCGGAAGTCGCGGTCGATCCGTTCATTGCGCGCCAGGCCGTTGAGTTCCATGAAGCGGCTGTAGATCCACGGGTCGAGGCGGCCGGAGAGGTCGAAGGCGTGCTCGGCGAAGCGCGGTCCGAAGAGTTCGCGGCCGGCGTCGAGAAAGGCTGCCCGGCCCGTTCCGTCTCCGTGGTAGAGCGTGCCGTCGATGTCGAAGAGAATGAGCATTCCAGAGGGTAGCGTGGCAGCCCCGGACGCGGCCTGCTGCGGGCATCAGGCGAGTTCCCGCTTTGCGGCAAGACGATCGACGCAGCGCCGGATGAAGTCGTCCACGGTGGCGTGATAGCGGTGGGCGTCGGTCTGATGGAGATTGAGGTGGCCGCCCGCCGGGATAATGACGAACTCTGACACTGGCGCCGCCTCCGCCACCTCGAGAGCCGAGTTGAGCGGACAGACGGGGTCGTCCGTCCCGTGCAGCACGAGCAATGGGCACCGCAGGCGAGCCGCAAACTGCGCCCGCTCCGAGCCGCGAAGGCGCGGAATCATCACGCACAGGGCGCGATGCACTGTGTTGAGGATCGGAAAGGAGGGCAGGCCGTTGTAGACAAGCATCGCGTGGACCGGCTCGCGCGTCCATCGATAGGGACCGTCCGCGATCAGCCCGATCACGCGATCGCTCATGTCCCCGCATGCGGCGGCGCAGATGGAGACACCAGCACCCATCGAATAGCCGTAGAGGATCAGGGGGGTCGAGCCGTCGAGGCGGCGCATGAGTGCGAGAAGGTCATCCACTTCGACGGTTCCGAGGCGACTGGTCCCGCCCGCCTCGCCGTGGCCCCGCATGTCCCAGAGAATAACGCGCGAGGCGCGGTCAAAGACGAAGCCGATGCGCTGGAGAGATTCGCGCCTCGATCCGCCCCAGCAGTGGGAGAAGATGATGATCGGCCCGCCAGGCTGCTGAGGATTGCGCACGTCCCAGACGGGCAGGCGCAACCCGTCGGCCGTTTCGAGCGTCCACTCGTCGAAGTCGAACCCGGCGTCAGCGGGGTCGAGATACCACCCGCGCGCCACGGCAGTGCCGGCGGCGACTCGCGGCGGATGGAGCAGGGCATACCCGAGCACCAGGCAGAGGCCCAAGTAGAGCAGGAGCAGCCCCGCGAAGAGGAGTAAGGCCAGTCGCAATAAGGTGTCGGCGATTTCCATGCCTTGTCGCTTGCGGGGCCGGCTTCCAAGCCGGGCTTGAGGCCTTCTCCTGGCTTGAACGGGTCGGTCGGGCGGCGACCGCTCACTCCCGCCGATCAACGAAAACCCTCGTCCTGGCAGGGTCAAAAAAGTCGCCTTCCGCCGCCGGTTTTCCTATCATAGTGGTGGCCGGAACGCTCTTCCTGCAGAGGCGAGGCCCGGCTGGTCCCCCTCGGGCTTCGAGAGCCCATCGGCCCGAAGCACAAGCGCACTGACGCGGCTGCCTCCAACTCATGGATGACCATTCACAAGGGGCTGGGATGCAACCCGAACAAATCGAGATTCCGGTCACGCCGTCCCGATCCGGCGGCGTCGGCTCGCACTATGGGGAGGAGGACATCCAGGTCCTGGAGGGCCTTGACGCCGTCCGGCGTCGGCCGGGCATGTATGTCGGGGGCACGGACATCGCCGCCCTCCACCACCTCGTGTGGGAGGCGGTGGACAACGCCATAGACGAAGTCATGGCCGGCCGCGCCACCACCTGCCAAGTCAGCGTCCAGGCCGACGGGTCCATCTCCGTCACGGACGACGGCAGCGGGATTCCCGTAGGCCCCATGAAGCACGAGAACCCAGCCCTCAACGGCCGGCCCGCCGTCGAGATCGTCATGACCGTCCTGCATGCGGGCGGCAAGTTCGACCACAAGGCCTACAAGGTGTCCGGCGGCCTGCACGGCGTGGGCATCTCATGCGTCAACGCCCTCTCCGAATGGATGGATGTCGAAGTCACGCGCGAGGGCAAGGTCTACATGATCGGGTTCGAGCGCGGCGACGTGACGGTGCCTCTGCACGTGGTGCAGGAACTGCCGGCCGGCGAAAAGCGATCGGGCACGCGCGTCACTTTCAAGCCCGATCCGACGATCTTTCCGGAGACGGAGTTCGACTTCGAGACCTTGCGCCGGCGCCTTCGCGAGTTGGCCTACCTCAACTCGGGCATCGTGATCAGGCTGACGGATGAACGCGTCGGTCCGGACGGCAAGCCGCGCAGCGAGACCTTCCACTACACCGAAGGCATACTCGCGTACGTGACGCACATGGCCAAGAGCCGTGCGCCGATCTGCGTACCGGTCTACATGTCAACGACCGATCCAGATGCGCCGATCACCTGCGAAGTCGCGCTTCAGTACACCGACTCGTACAACGAGACGACGCTGGCGTTTACGAACAACATTCACAACCCCGGCGGCGGCACGCATCTGACCGGTTTCAAGAACGCGATTACGCGCGTGATGAACAACTATGCGCGCAAGACGAACCTGCTCAAGGACATCACGCCTTCGGGCGAAGACCTGCGCGAAGGCATCGTCGCGGTAATCTCCCTCAAGCATCCGGATCCGCAGTTCAACAACCAGCCCAAGGAGCGCCTCCTCTCCGTGGACGCCGAAGCGGTCGTGAGCCAGCTGGTCGGCGAGCAGTTCAGCGCCTGGCTCGAAGAGCACCCGGCCGACGCGAAGCGCATCTGCCAGAAGGGAGTGATCGCGGCCCAGGCGCGCGAGGCGGCGCGCAAGGCGCGGGAACTGACGCGGCGCAAGTCCGCGCTCGAATCGAGCGGCCTGCCCGCCAAGCTCGCCGACTGCACCACCGACGACGTCGACAGGTCTGAACTATTCATCGTCGAGGGCGACAGCGCCGGCGGAAGCGCCAAGGGCGGACGCGAGTCCGACTTCCAGGCGATCCTCCCCCTGCGCGGGAAGATCCTCAACGTCGAACGCGCCCGCATCGACAAGGTACTCGGATTTGAGGAGATCCGCACGATCATCCAGGCCCTTCGCTGCGGCATCGGCGATGACTGCGACGTCTCGCAACTCCGCTACGGCAAGATCATCATCATGACCGACGCCGATGTCGACGGATCGCACATCCGCACGCTGCTGCTCACTTTCTTCTTCCGCCAGATGCCGGACCTGATCAGGCGCGGGCACGTCTACATCGCCCAGCCGCCGCTCTACCAGGTGTCTCGCGGCAAGAAGTGTCAGTACGTCCTCGACGAGAAGCGGCTCGAGGCGACGCTCATCGACATGGCGCTTGCCCATGCGACGCTGCTGATCCGCGATGCAGGCGGGCGCGTCACCGCGCGCCACGGGGGCGATGCGGCGCGGGCGATCGTGGCCCTGCTCCAGCGCCTCGCGGAACTCGCAAAGATCGTCGAACGCCGAGGAGTGAAGTTCGAGGACCTCCTCCATGCCCGCAAGGACGATCCTGAGGGCCGCGGCCGGCTGCCCACGCACCGTCTCACCTGGATGAGCGGTGAAGCGTTCTGCTGGAGCGAGCATCAGGCGCGCGAACTGCTCGATCGCGAAGGGCTGTTCATCGACGACCTTCCCGACGCCGACGGCCACGCCGTGCAGGGCGAGCCCCAGACTCAGAGCGCCTCGTTCCGCGAGCTGCATGAGAATCGCGAACTCGGTGTCCTCTTCGAGCGCCTCGCCAGGTACGGCATCGACATCAATGACTACGCTCTTCGCCAGCAGGAGGACGTGACGGGGGCCTTGCTCGACACGAAATATGCGTGGGCGGCGATGAACAGCGCCGGCGATCGCGAAGTGATCCACGCGGCCCCCAACATCCCGTCCATTCTCACGACGCTGCTCGACCTAGGCCGCGAGGGCATCGAGGTCAAGCGCTTCAAGGGTCTCGGCGAGATGGAGGCGGAGCAGCTGTGGGAAACCACGATGGATCCTTCCCGCCGCCGCCTCCTGCGTGTGAAATGGGAAGCCGCGTCGGAAGCGGAGGAACTCTTCTCGATTCTGATGGGCGAAGCCGTCGAGCCCCGGCGCGAGTTCATCGAGGATCACGCGCTCGAAGTCAGAAACCTCGACATCTGACGATGTCAGTCGAGCAGGCCGCTCATCTGCAGGGCCGAGAAAGTCAGCAGGCACACGAAGCACAGGCGCACCCAGAACATGGGCAGCCGGTGCGCAAGGTGCGAACCGATCAGCCCGCCCGCGACGGCGCCCGGCGCCAGCGACACGGCAAGCAGGAGCGAGTCGGCAAACGTGCGCGCGCCCTCCGTCGCCTCAGAGAGCGTGAGGTTCTTGGCGATCGCTCCAATCGTCCCGGTGACGAGAATGGCGGCGGTCGAGGTCGCTATGCTCTGCCTGAGGTTGATGCGGCAGACGAGTTGCTGCAGCGGCACGGCAACGGTTCCGCCTCCGACGCCGAGAAATCCCCCCACGAATCCCATCGCTGTGCCGACGAAGAGGCTGCGGCCCAGCGGCACCGGGTGTCCATCTCCCGCCGGCCGCGCACCCGCCATCCCGTTGTGCGCGTCGCTCCATTCCCGTGCGAGGCGAGCAAGATCGGCGGCGATCACGTAGAGCAGGAAGACGGCGAAGATGCGCCTGAGCAGGGTTTCGTCCACCTGGTTGCCCGCCCATACCCCGAGCAGCATCGTGATGACCGACGCCGGGACGAGCCCGCACAAGACATCCAGCCGCACCGCGTCCTTGCGCAAGTGCTTGCGCAGGGCCGCGAGGGCCACGACGACATAGATGATCATGAGCGAGGCCTGGTAGAAGTGCTGGTCAGGTCCGCGGATGAGCGTAAGAAGGGGGATGATGATGATCCCGCCCCCGAGGCCGAGCAAGCCCCCGACGCACCCGCCCAGCAGCCCAAGCAGCGATGCAACGATGAAATCGGCCGCGCTCACGAAGCGTTCGCCGGTCTGAGAAAGGTGGTGGCGTCTGCGGTCACGCGCGGGATGATAGCGTCGCCTGACCGCGTCACCCGCCGCCGCGATCGGCAGGGACGGGCGAGGCGAACCCGGTACACTTGACGCGCCATGTTCGCCTCCGCGACCGAGATCGTCACGATCACGCTCAACCCCGCCATCGACCGCCTCATCGAAGTGCGCAACTTCGAGGTCGGCCGGCACCTGATGGGTCGCCGGATCGATGTCTATCCGGCGGGCAAGGGCATTCGCCTATCGCGCGTTCTCGCGCGGCTGGGCACGCGCAGCATCGCCACCGGGTTCGTGGGCGAGCGCGAACTCGACCTCTTCGAGTCCTTCCTCAGCGCGCCCGCGGCCGGTCGGGCCGTCTCGCAGATGCTGCGAGTCAATCAGCCCACCCGCGAAAACGTCACCATCGTCGATCCCATCAACGATCGCTCCACATACGTGCGTGAGGAGGGCTTCCAGATCACGCCCAAGGATCTTGAGCGCATTCAGGGCAAGATCGGACTGATGGCTCGCGACGAAGCGATCCTGTGTTTCTGCGGATCCATCCCGCCGGGCATGAGCACCGATGCCTTTACCCAGATCGTCCGGCGCGCCATCGACGCGGGCGCGCGCGTCCTGCTCGACACCTTCGGCGAGGCGCTGGACGCGACACGCGACCTGCCGGTGTGGATGGTCCGCATGAATCGGACGACCGCGGGCGAAGTGGCGGGCCGACCCATCACGACGCGCGATGATGCGCTCGAAATGGCGAGGTTCCTGTCACGGCGCGGCGCGATGGCGGCCGTCACCGTCGGCGCCGAGGGCGCAGCCCTGTGCATTCCCGGTCAGGCATGGACCGGCCACGTCGGCATTCACCCGGGGCTGGTCATCAACACCGTCGGCTGCGGCGAGAGTTTCGTCGCAGGACTCCTGCACGAGTGGCGCCGAAGCGGCGACTGGGCCGCCGCATTCCGCGAGGGCCTCACGGTCGCCACCGTCAATGCGACGACCGTGCGCTCGGGCGAGATCGACGCCGAAAGCCGCGACGAGTTTCGCAGGATCGCGGTCATCGAATCGCGGTAGCGTCGTTCGAGACTCTCCCATCCCGCCTGAACGCAGCGGTCAATGAAAGGCGTCCGCGCCGCTCCGGTTCCTCCCCTTGCAGTCCCACGCCGCTTCCGCGCAGTTGCCCCGCCATCACTGCGAACCTATCAATTGGGCCGTCCGTTTGCCACCGTAGCTCAGCTGGTAGAGCGGCGCATTCGTAATGCGCAGGTCGTGGGTTCGAGTCCCACTGGTGGCTTCTTTCATGCGCTGCGACCGAGCGAAAGTGCTTCGAGCAGCAGGAGAGAAGTCATCGGTGGTCAGGCACGACGATTCGTCCGACTCGACCGGCGGCGCCCGAAACCCAGACGCTTGATCCATCCCGTGACGTCTGGACCGCATGCCAGGCGCCGAGCGCGACCGGCAGCCAGGAGCGGCCGGAATCGGTCGTGACATCCGCGCCGCTCGGTCCGACGGCCAGCGCGACTCCGGCGCCGAGCGACGGAATGAACGCCAAGCCTGACCGGTATCCCCGAGGCCCTGGTCCATCGGGAACGCGCCACGACTTTCCTCCGTCGATCGACACGGCGGCAGTGCCCGAGCCATCATCAGGAACCAGGTAGTTGCCGCCTACGGCCAGCGCGAGCCTGCCGCCATCGGCAAGTGCAACGGAAAAAACTCCACTGGAGGCGGATGCCGCGAGAGGCGTCTCCCTCATCACCCACGACTGACCGCGGTCGCCGCTCATGGCGATGCGCGCCACGCCAACACCCGTGGCGCCGCCGAGGCCGATGCAGACTGTTCGACCCGAGATCGCCAGTGCGGAGTTGGATGCGGCGAAGCCCGCTTCACCCGGAAGTGACGCGGGACAACTTTCCTGACCATGCGGGCGCCATGTCCTGCCGCCGTCTCTCGTCGAAATGATCTGGAGTCGACCGTCGATGGGATCGCCGAACGCGATGCCGAAATCCTCGCCTTCGAGTCGCATTGCGTCGAAGAAGATCTCCGGGCGGCGGTCCTCGTATACGAGCGTCCACGTCGCACCGCCGTTCTCCGTGCGATAGAGTCTCGCAGGCGAACCGGCGCTGAGTGCGCACGCACGATCGGCGTCGAAGGCGTGAATCATTCGCAAGTCGAGGCCGGCCGCATCTGCGATCGAGACGTTCCGCCAGGACAGTCCGCCCGTGGTGGTGCGCAGGATGGTCCCGCCGCTGCCGCTCGCCCATGCGGTCTGCGTGTCTATCGCGCTGAGACCGCGCAGGCCGGCATCTGTTCCGGTTGCGAACTCGATCAGCCCTTCCCGCAGTGTTCTCGCGATCTGATCCGCCGACGGACCGGCATGGGAGCAGCCCGCGGTGCCGAGTACGATCATCACTGTGACTGCCAGTTCAATCCAGCGCATCGACGGTTCCGTGCCGCGTAAGCAGCCAGGGGGAAACGGGAGTGGATGGGAATCGAACCCACCTGGAGCCTGTATTCCAGACACCACAACGGGTTTGAAGCCCGTGACCGCCACCAGGCGTGCTGACACTCCCTGATTGTGAGCGGCGATTTGACTTGTGCCGCCCGGCAAGGTGAGACTAGGTATCAAGCGGCTTCGGGGCCAATCGCTTCACGGATCGCCTCGACAAGTCGTTCATCTTCATCGTCAAAGACCGTACGCAGGTCGCACCAGAGCGCTTCATCATGCACGCGGGCGATGACGGTGTTCGATCCGTTCCGCAGCCGCCGGGCCACCTCGCCGGCGCTGAGGTCTTCCGGCGTGATCTGCACGGCAATGCTGTCGATCGCCTGGGCCGGCACCGAGCCGCCCCCGAGGTATGCGGTGGAAGGCACGACGTGCACCTCCGCAATTCCATCGACGACGCCGAGTTGCTCGACCAGCACGCCGGCACGCGATCGCAGATGATCGAGCGAAGCGCTCAGAGCCCGCCAGACGGGCAGTTCGCGCTGCACGCGGCCGAGGTCCTGGTGAATCTGGAGCGTGGCGGCGAGGGCGGCGAGCGTCTGCTTGTCCACGCGCAGCGCCCGCATGAGCGGGTTGGCGTCGATGGCATCAATAAGATCGCGCCGGCCGATGATCAGGCCACACTGCGGCCCGCCGAGAAGTTTGTCGCCGCTGAAGAGCACGATGTCCGCGCCCGCTTCGATCGATGATCGCGCATCAGGCTCGCCGGCCGGCAGCAGCGCCGCCTGCTCCGCGTTGAGCACGCCGGACCCGATGTCGTGGATCACCGGAAGGCCGCGGCTGCGCCCGAGTTCTGCAAGTTCAGCGATATCGACGGCGGCGGTGAAGCCTTCGATGCGGTAGTTGGAGGCGTGGGCCTTGAGGAGCGCGCCGGCCGTCTCGTCGATGGCGCGTTCGTAGTCGCCCAATCGAGTCTTGTTGGTGGTGCCGACTTCGCGCAGGACAGCCCCGCCGGACTCAATGCCCTCCGGGAGGCGGAAGGACCCGCCGATCTCGATGAGTTCGCCGCGTGAGACGATGACGCGCCGGCCGCGAGCGAGCGTTGCCAGCACCAGCAGAAGCGCTGCGGCGTTGTTGTTGACGACGACCGCCGCCTCGCAGCCCGTGAGGCGCATCAGGAGGCGCTCGACGATGTGCCGCCGCTTGCCGCGCCCGCCGGTCTCGAGGTCGAGTTCGACGGGCGCGTAGCCGCCCGCGACGTCGGCAAGCGCATCGACCGCCGCTTCGGCCAGCGGCGCGCGGCCGAGACCGGTGTGCAGGAGAATCCCCGTCGCATTGATCGCGCGGGCCAGCGGCAGGCGCTCCTCACGCTCCAGTTGGACGGCGATCTCGTGAAGGAGGCGCTCCTCGACGAGGCGCGCATCCAGCGATCGCACTGCGGCGGCGCTTTCGCGGAACCGCTGCACCGCTTCACGCGCCGCCTCAACGATCACCGCGCGCGACACGCGCCGCAACCAGCCCATCGCTTCGAGCGACTCAACCAGCGCGTGAATCGAGGGGATGGAACGCCGTGATCCGCTTTCGCCCTCGACGGGCGCTGCCGGAACCTGACTTGCCTTCTGCCGATCATTCATGCCGCACTCCCTCATCGCGCCGCGGCGCGGTCGGACGTTCACACCGAGGCGCCGGATGCCGACTGACCGGCGATTGCTGCCCGTGCGCCGGCTCGCGGCCCGGCGACGCGCGCATCGCCACGTCGCGCGGTCATGCCGATTCGATCCAGGTATTCGCAGATCGGCACGGCGTACCTGCGCGACGTATCCAGCAGGTTGCGGATCTCCGAAACAGTGAGTTCGCGGCCGCCGGCCAGCGCACTGTCGATTCTCTCGATCAAGCAGGCATGACGGGCCGCGTGCAGGTAGAGCACAGCCCCGAGATGAACCAGTTCGCCGCGCTGCACGCACAGCGCCAGAAGGGCGCGGACCTCGTCTTCGCCGGCGCCGTGCTCGGCCGCGAGTTCAACCGGCTCGGGAGGCGTGAAGGCGTCGCGCTCGTAGCGCGCCACGAGACGCTTTCGCAGTGCTTCCTGCGCCTCGGTGAGGCGCGGCGAATGGTCGCGCTGCGCCACGCCCGCAGCCGACGCGATGACATCGCCCGACTCGATCATCAGCGCGAGCACGCCCTGCACGAGATCGGCGTCCACCCAGGCCAGCGCCTGCACAATGCGCGCGCGAGGGATGGCAGCCTCCATGGGCGACTGCGCGTGGAGTCGAGCCAAAGCCTCCGAGACATGCGATTCCAACTGCCGCACATGATCGGCGTGCAGCAACACGGTCCGGCGCGCCGAGACAGCCAGGGCGCGCAACCGGCCGGTCTGCCTGAGCCGATCGATCAGCCCCTGCGCTGCCTCGTGATCCACCCCGAGTTCGCAGGCGAGATCGGCGACGCTCACCTCCCGCGGCTGGAGGTGAAAGAGGACGGCGTCAGCGCGCATGAGATTATCGTCGGCCAGCAGGCCTGCGATGGTCCGCAACACCGAAGCCGCGCGGCGCACGACGCGCTCGCCGGCGCATTGGAGCACTACGCCCCCGCCGAGAGTCACCAGCGGCGACTCGGCGCGGATAATCAGTGGCTGACGCCCGCGGCACACAATCGGCCTGGGCGAAATCAGTTGCGCCATTCCCGACGCGCCAGGCTCCAGGCGCGACTCGCCCAGCAGACGCACCCAGGCGATCGCCTCCTGCGTGCCGAGGTGGATGCGCACGCGGTCGCGGTGGCGCAGGGGCAGCGGACTCTCGCGCAGGACGCGCAGGTGGGCGGTGATGCGGCGCGAGGCCTTGAGGTGATGCGGCGAGGCGAGTTCGTGGCCGCGCACGATCTCGCTGTGATGCACTCCGGTGAGGTTGACCGCGGCGCGCTGGCCCGCGGCAACGGACTCGACCGTTTCGCCGTGCGTCTGAAGGCCCCGGACTCGCACCGTGCGGCCGACGGGCAGCCAGTCGAGTTCATCACCGACTCTCGCCGTGCCCGACCAGACCGTGCCCGTCACGATCGTCCCGCGCCCCTCGAGCACGAAGGAGCGATCGACGGGGAGGCGGAAGAGGCCTGGGGCCTGGGGCCCGGGGCGTGTCGTCGGACTCGTTGAAGCAATCTCCAGAAGCGAGCGTTTCAGTTCGTCAAGCCCTTCGCCGCGGTGCGCGGAGGTCCGCACGATCGGCGCCTCGCGCAGAAAAGTCTCACGCACAAGCGAGCGCACATCCTCTTCGACCAGTTCGAGCCAGTCGGCATCGGCAAGGTCGCACTTGGTCAGTACGACGAGACCCGTCGGAATCTGGAGCAATTCGAGAATGGCAAGGTGCTCGCGCGTCTGCGGCATGATCGAGTCATCGGCCGCGACGACGAGCATGGCGACGTCGATTCCCGCCGCGCCGGCGAGCATGTTGCGGATGAATCGCTCGTGCCCCGGCACATCGACGATTCCGTAGCGAACCTCGCCGAGATCGAGATGGGCGAAGCCGATGTCGATCGTAATGCCGCGCGCCTTCTCCTCGGGCAGGCGGTCGGTATCGACACCGGTGAGCGCGCGGACGAGGGCAGTCTTGCCGTGGTCGATGTGCCCCGCAGTGCCGAGGATGAGTTGGCGGGCCATGGGAGAACTGTACGAAGGGTTGGGGCCGTGAGCCGCGCCGCCCTGGTCACGAGAGCACGCGCAGGCGCTCGCCGGCCGCAGGCATGACGCGGCCGACGACGGCCGCATACGGCGCGCCGCCGCCGCGGCAGCGCTGGATGAACTCCCCCGCCTGCCCCGGCGCAATCGCCACGAGCAGGCCGCCGGAGGTCTGCGGGTCGAAGAGAAACGGCAGCAGGTCAGAGTCGGCGACGCCGGGGCCAAGCACCGTGCGGCTCTCGGTGTGCTCGCGGTTGGACGAGATCGCCCGGGTGAAGTTTGCCTTCACGGCAAGTTCCTTCGCTCCCGGCAGCAGGGGCAGTTTCGAGAGTTCGATCTCGATGGCGACGTTGCTCGCCTCAGCCAGTTCGCAGGCGTGTCCGGCGAGGCCGAAGCCGGTGATGTCCGTCGCGGCGGCGGCGCCGAGTTCCACCGCGGCCGCCGAGGCGACCGCGTTGAGCGCCACCATGCTGGCGCAGGCGGCGGCAAGCGTCGCGGCGGGGCATTCGCCGCGCCGGTTCGCGGTCGTGATGAACCCCGTCCCGAGGCCCTTGGTGAGCACGAGCAGATCGCCGATGCGCGCCCGCTCATTCGTCAACATGCGTCGCGGATCGACCGTGCCCGTCACCGCCAGGCCGTATTTCACTTCCTGATCGCGCACGGAATGTCCGCCGACGATGACCGCGCCGGCGGCGAGGACGCGCTCCGCCCCGCCGCGCAGAATCTCGTTGAGAATCGATAGATCGAGCTCCTTGTCGGGGAAACCGACGATGTTCAGGGCGGTGCGCGGCTGCGCCCCCATCGCGTAGACATCGCTGAGCGCATTGGCCGCGGCGACCTGCCCGTACACGAACGGATCATCGACGACAGGCGGAAAGAAATCGACGGTCTGCACGATGGCGAGGTTCGGGCCAAGGCGATAGACGCCCGCGTCGCTGAAATGTTCAGCGCCGATCAGCAGGTCCGGATCCTGGAAGCGGGGCAATCCCTGCACAACCTGTGCAACGGCCTGGGCCGAAAGTTTGCCCGCTCAGCCCGCGCAATTGGCGTAGTTGAGCAATCGCTTCATTCGCCCGCTGGGATGATCCATCGCGCCTCCTTTCGAGGCTGGATCATACGTCGGCGACGTTCAAAGGGGCTCAGAAGGCGCAGAAGGGGATTCGAGTCAACAGGCGCGGCTCGCTGCTTTGAGCGCGGCCCGGCGGTTGCGTGCGAATGCGAGAGTCCCACGCGACGGTCGCGACGTATGCCGACCTGCCGGGCCGGCGCAGGGCCTTGGCCCGACCTATCGGTTCAGAACTCCGCGACGTTGCTGACTTCGCAGGTGGGCAGGTCGAGGGCGATGAGGCAGACGCGGCCGCAGATGGACCCAGGGACATTGCCCGTGAGCGCGGCGTTCCCTTTGCCGTCGGCGGTGACGATGCGCACGAGCGCTGCGCCGCCGAGGGGGAGGATCGTGCCCGAGCACGGGTTTGGCGGTGGGATGGTGGTCTGCCCCCCGCAGCGACCCGGCGCGGAGCGGATGAGGGCGAGCCGTCCGCCCGGCGTCGCGCCGCTCAGCCGCGCGGTCATCGCACCGGGGCACTCGCCTTCGAGTGACAATCTCACGGCCCGTTCATCCTCGCCGCACAGGCCAAGCGACCAGTCCCAGATGCCCGACCCAATCAGGTGCTGAACGTCAGTAGGAACAAGGTAGCCGAAGTGAAGCGATTGAAAGAACGAATTCCCATTGCCAATCGGAACCCCGATTGAGTTCTCTCCGCTCGTCGATGAGATCCAGTTCTGCCCCGTACCCGTTCCCACAGGACGAACCCCGACGTGATACGAACCTGGCGACAGTTCGAATCTGACTTGGAAGCGAAGTTCATACTCATCGCGCGTGATATGTTGACGTCCCGTGCGTGTCCAAGTCAAACCGTCTGTTGCATCCCTGATATTGACGATCTCCTGACCCCAAACGCCCTCCCCCATGCCTTCGTAGATCGCAACATCACCAGCAACCGGAATGCCCGTGTCTCTATCAGTGATAAAGTGCGCTCGGATCTGAGTGACTGTCCCGCCGCTCCACTCCACATCGTCAAATACCCATGACTCGCTGACACGCGTGTTTCTGTCGGACGACAAAGCGGATCGGCGGTTGAAGTCACCGCCGTAGAAGCACGGTTGCATCGTCGGCCGATAGGGTTCGCGTGCCTTTGCGACCGTACCACCACCCTTGGCATCCTGACATCGGACAATGCGGGAAGTCTCGTGCCCACCATTGGCAATCATGGCAGCCACTGCGACACACGGCACCAAGAATGCGGTCCAGAACATCGTCCTCATCTCCTGTGTACACCGGCAGGACCGGAGCGGCGCGAGCGTGCAATCGGGTGTCATCCAAACTCGAGAGTGGAGGCAGGCTCGACTGAGGCGGCGCTCGACCATATTCGTATCAATCCCGTGATCGGCAAAAAGACTTGCTTCAGCCGCTTCTGCCGCCGACTCTCAGTCCCCAGCGGTCTAACAAGTGGATAGCCACGCATCGTCGGTTGTTGCGTCGTCCCGACGCCGACGGGTCGTTCAATCAGATAGAAAGTGCCGGCAGTACCATGATCGGAGTGGAAGTACTTGATATAGATTCCGTGCCGGTTCGCGAGGCGAACCCCTGGAATGGAAGCAGGATATGGGTTCGGCACCTCTCTGGGAGGGATCGACCCAAACTCCGTTCCCCACATCGCCTGCATTCTGCGCGACACCGTCCGAGTGATTCCGATCCCCCTCGGGGTGCGCTTGCCGTTGAGAAGTGCCATGCCCGCTACCTCAATTCGATGGTGCGCAAATCCGCGGTTTCGCCGGCCTCTGCGATGGCGTAGAGAAGAATGGAGTCGTCGAACGGAAGATCGACGAACTCGTCGATGTCGAGGCCGAAGCCCTGGATGTCTGACATTGATCGGAGCGCGACATCGCCATCGCCAATGGTCACTTTCACATTGATGCGCGTGGCGCCTTCAATGCGGCCATTGTTGAAGACGCGAATCCATCGCCGCCCGCGCATCGCATGCTGCGGCACGCGCTGCGGCACATCAGCCGCGACGACCGTCGAAGTCGTCCGGATGGCGCCGAAGTATGATGCGTCAACTTTGATTCCCTTGGCGGGCATCTTCATCGCTCCCGTCAGGCGAGTTCGAGCATCCGGAGATTGGAAGTCTCCGACTCGGCCACGATCGCGTACAACTGAATCCCATCCGTGATGTCCAGGATCAGTTCATCACTCACGACGATGGGGTAGCCGGTTCCGACGCTCACGGAACTGTCGCCGATGTAGACGGTGTTCCCGCTGAAGTTCTTGAGGTAGATGCGCCGCCTCCCCGGCAGGTTGCGCGGGCTGCCTGTCGAGTCCTGCGGGATCGGCGTCGGGTTCTCGTGGTCGTTGATCGTCTTCTGGCTTGCAAGGATCTGGCAGTCGGCGGCGTCCGTGACGAAAACGTAGCCGCGTTCATCGAGGTTCTGAAGATTGCTGGGCGTGGGCATGGTTGACTCAGTTCAGGTAAGAGAGAATGTAACGCGGCCGGGCCGAATCCGTCCGGCTCAGCCTGCTTCGAGTGTGCGAACTCCGGTGTTGGAAATCTGTGCCCCGGTGACGGCCGTGATCATCACGCCCGGACTCACGGGCAGGTCGAGCACCTGCCCCAGCGCCAGGGGATAGCCCTGCGCCGTGGAAGCCCCGTCGCCGCCAATGTAGAGCGTGTTGCCGGGTCCGGTGTGGTGGCGGATCAGCAGGCGCGATCGCTTGCGGAGGATCGGGTTGCGAAGGGCAAGCGTGGTCGAGCCGGGGATGGAGGTCGCGGCCGTTGCAAGCGCGCACCGCGCGGCAGGCGTTACCGCCTTGTACCCGGCCTCATCAACGCTGTGGTGGTCGGACTGAATGAAGGCCATGTCTCCTCCTCCACTCGCACCCCCGACGGCCTGCGCCACCGTTTGTGGACAGGTGGACGTCGTCAGTGCAAGTATACCACGTTTCGGCAGAAACGCGGGTCGAGATTCGCCGAAAGCGCAAAAAAACAAAACCGCATTGCGCCGAATGACCGAACAGATGGTGAACCTACGGTGCGAACGGACCGCAGGATTGGTCTGCTGCCTGCCGGATTCGCCTGGACCGCAGCATCCGGCAAGTGTCATGGGAAGGCACTGCTCCCGGGCATGGCGACGCGAAGCGCGACGCCATGCCGCCCGCCGCCCTTTACCTCTTGTGCATTCTGTGCCTCTTTGCGGCCATCCTTCCGTTTCAGCGGTCGCGCGGATCGATGCCGAAACCGGCGCGGTCGGGCGAGGCCGGGCGCGGCGCGGGTTTGAAGCCCTGCTCCTCCGCGGCCTTGAGCATCAGTTCGATCGCCTTGTCAAGTTGGGGATCGCCGCCATCAACCATCAGCGCCGGATCGTCGATCACGTCGTAGTCGGGATCGACGCCGTGGCCTTCAATGGACCACTTGCCGTCCCTGGTGTAGAAGCCGAAGGTGGGCACGGCGGTGTATCCGCCGTCAATGAGGGCGGGGTTGCCGGAGATGCCGACGAGTCCGCCCCAGGTTCGGCGTCCGATGATCGGGCCAAGTTGGTTGTAGCGGAAAAGCCAGGGGAACATGTCGCCGCCGGATCCGGAGGGTCCGTTGATGAGCATGCACTTGGGGCCGTGGTGGGCGTCGGGCGGCCACTTCCAGTCGATGTTGTCGCGCCGCGCCCAGTAGTTCGTCACGGGTCGGTTGAGAAGTTCGATGAAGCGGGTGGGAATCTGTCCGCCGCCGTTCCAGCGTTCGTCGATGATGAGCGCTTCCTTGCCGAGTTGCGCGTAATACTGGCGGACGAGTTCATTCTGGCCGTTGACACCGGTGTCGGGAACGTGGATGTAGCCGACGCGACCGCCGGTCTTCTCCTGCACGTACCTTCGGTTGCGTTCAATCCAGGCGCGGTAGCGCAAGGCGCCGTCGTCGCCGACGGGCACAACCACGACATCGCGCGCCTTGTCGTCGCGGGTCGGGTTCTCGCTGACGGTGATGGTGATGGTGCGTCCGGCGAGTCCCTGGAAGGCGGCGTAGGGGTCTTTCGCGGCGTCCACGGGCATGCCGTTGACTTCCAGGAGATAGTCGCCGACCTTGACGTCGACGCCGTGGCGGCTGAGCGGGCCGCGGCCGTCGAGATCCCACGGGCCCGCCTCGATAATCGCCGAGATGCGGTATGCGCCCGCGTCTTCATCGAGATCGAAGTCGCAGCCGAGCGAGCCAACGCTTGATGATGGTTCGCGCTCGACGTCGCCGCCGAAGTAATAGGCGTGCCCGACGTTGAGTTCGGAGATCATCTCGCTGATGATGAAGCTGATGTCCTCGCGGCTCGTCGCGTCCGCGACCATGCCGAGGTAGTGATCGCGGATTTTCGGCCAGTTGACGCCGTGCATGTTCTCGACGTAGAAGAAGTCGCGCTGGATGCGCCAGGCGTCGGTGACGAGTTGCTTCCATTCGGCCCGCGGGTCGATGGCCACCGTCATGCCGCCGGTGGGGACGTTCTCGCCGGTGGCGCCGGCAGCGGCGTTCTGGATGCTCGCCCCGCCGCCGCGCGCGATGAGAACCTTCTTGCCGTCCGGAGTGATGTCGAAGTTGGTCGCGCCGGCGGCCACGACTTTCTCCTCCTTCTTTTCGTCTTCGAGGTCGAAGAGTTTGATCCCGTCGCTCGCAGAGGAGCCGGGCACGCTGAAGCGCACGAAAAGGAGCTGGTTCTTGTCGTTGACGGCGAGGGCGCCGAAACGGCCGGCGGGCACGGGAATCTGCATGGCGCGGCGGTCGAAGCCCTCGAACTCGATCTCGACGGGCTTGTCCTTCTTCTCGTCCTTCTTCTCGTCCTTCTTCTCGTCCTTCTTCTCGCCGGTCTTCTCGTCCTTACCCTTGCCGCCGGTGTCTTCGGGCTGTGCCTTGCCCTTGCTCGTGCGCTTGAGTGTTATGTCGATGGCTTCTTCGTTGGCGGTGGCGGTGCCGGTCATCGTGTCGCCGTCGATGCCGAGGTCGAAATGGACGGCTCCGATTTCCGCCGCTTCGCCGCTGAGGGTGAGGCGTTTCGCCGCCGGGTCGTACCTGCCGCCGACGGCGAAGGTTGCCACGGGCGAGGTCGCGGTGCCCGTTACAGTGTTGTCCGCAGCCAGAGTGAGAGTGAGGCTGACGTTCATCGGGCCTTCGGCGCCTTCGGGATGCACGGTTCCCTCCCAGGTGCCGGAGACCGCGTCGTCGGCTTCGGCGGGCTGCTCGCCGTTGTCCTTCTTCTCTTCCTTGCCGCCGTTGCCGTTACCGTTGGCCTTGTCGTTCTTGTCTTCCTTCTTTTCGTCCTTCTTCCATGACTCTTCATCGCTCTTGGGCGCCCAGGGGTTCTTCACGTCGGCTCGAAGCGGGACCGCGACGAGCACCTGGCTGCCGTTGTAAATCCAGGTTGTGTCGAGATCGGAGTACTGCGGTCCGCTGAACTGGCGCGTTGACGCAAAGAAGAGCCAGTCGCCTTTGCGGTCGAAGCTCGGCGTGCCGTCGGCGAAGTACCCGCTGGTGAGTTGCTTCGTCTCGCCGGACTCGACGTTGCAGACCCAGATCGCGGTGCTCCCGTTGTTGCGGTCGTCCATGCTTTTCGCGTAGGCGATCCATCGGCTGTCGTGGGACCAGGAGACGAGGAGGCCGCCGCCGTTTCGTCCGCCGCCGTTGCCCCAGGGGTCCTTGTCGATCTTCTTCGTCTCGCCGGATTCGATCGTGTGCAGCCAGATGGTGCTGGTCTTGTCGGTGAAGACGAGGCGCTTCGAGTCGGGCGACCACTGGGCGTTGTACTTGAAGGGGCCGTCGCCGCTGGTGAGTTGCTTCGTTTCGCCGCGGCCGTCGGACTGGGTGATGTAGAGTTCGTACTCGCCGGTGGCGTCGCTGAAGTAAGCAATCCATTGCCCGTCGGGGCTCCAAGAGGCGCCGCGCTCCGCCACACCACTGGTGCGCGAGAGATTGCGCGGTGATCCATCCTTGGCCGGCAGCGTCCATATGTCGCCGCGCGCCTCGACGGCCACGCGCTTGGCGCCGGGCGATATTGACCACGAGGAAATGAAGCCTGCTGCGTCGATGTTCTGGTCCATGAGTTTGGGCCGGTCGCCGGGGATCGTCACTTTGACGACGCGCGACTGCCGCGTCGCCAGATCGAGGAGATAGAGGCTCGGGCCGTTCTGGAAGACGATCTCGCCCTGGCCGCGATCGCCGGGGCCGATGGAGGGCCACTTGACGTCCCACTCGCTGAAGGTCGTCACCTGCTCGCGCCGATTCGTGCGCGTGTCATAGACCCAGATGTTCATGCGATGCTCAGAACCGGCGTCGCAGAGGTAGTAGACCTTGTCTCCCTGCCACATCGGAGAGGTGTCGGTGCCTTCCCACTCGGTGATCTGTTTCGAGGTGTGATCGCTGAGGTTGAAGAGCCAGATGTCGGAGGCGAGGCCGCCGCGGTAGCGCTTCCACGTGCGGAAATCGGCGTTGAAGGGTGTGTAGGCGAGCCATGTTCCGTCGGCGCTGACGGCGCCGGCGTCGCCGTAGGGAACGGGCAGTTGCTGCGGCTCACCGCCCTGCGGACTGATGGCGTAGATCTGAGCGGCGCGGCGCTGGCCCGAACGGTAGTTGCTCGTGTAGAGGATGCGCCCGTCGGGAGTCCAGCCGGTGATGAGGATCGAGCCTGGGTGGTAGGTGACTCGGTAGGGCACGCCTCCGGTCACGGGGACGGTGTAGATGTCGCGCCGGCCCTCGTAATTGCCGACGAAGGCAATCGTCCTTCCGTCAGGCGAGAAGCGCGGACTCATCTCCCCGCCCGGCGGGCTGGCAAGAGGAGAAGCATCGCCCCCGGTGCGGGGAACAGTCCAGAGATCGTTGGCGTAGACGAAGACGATGCGCTCGGCGCTCACCGCGGGATAGCGAAGCATGCCGGCGCTGGGGTCAACCTGCGCGGCGCCGATGCTGAACGCGCCCGGAAGAATTGCCGCCGCCGCCATCGATCTGAACATGATCTTCATTCGTCACCGTTCCTCGCTTGATGAGTTTGATCAGAGTTGAAGTGTGGTTTGGAGGCCAAAGCGGCAAACGACGTTGAGCGAACGCCGGCGATCGCTTGCGTCTTCACCTGGCCGGATGCATTGCCGCGACATCAGGATCGCTCACTCAAGCGCCTTCTCCCACACGTTGTTGCTCCGCTCGACGTCGGGAAACGCTTCGTCGGGATCAAGAACGACCCTGCGGATGCCCTGCGGCGAGCGCCAGCGCCAGTTGTACCGGTCGGTATTGAACCAGATTTCGACGGGGAGGGTGCGTCGCTGCGTTGTGCCGTCGTCGAAGGTGACTTCCAGCACGACCGGCATGACGAGTTCGTCGAGATTCTCGATGGCGACGCTGACATTGAAACCCTCATCGTCGCGCCGATGCTGCTCGACGCCCGCGAGGGCCAGGTCGAGCGCGGAGGTTTCATAGAACCAGCCGCGCCAGAACCAGGCAAGGTCGGCGCCGGCGACGTCTTCCATCGTGCGGAAGAAGTCAGCAGGCTGGGGGGATTTGAACGCCCAGCGACGGATGTATTCTCGAAACGCCCGGTCGAATCGCTCCTCGCCGAGGATCTGCTCGCGCAGAAGGACCAGGCCCGCAGCAGGCTTGGCGTACTGCGTGCTGCCGAGTTGATTGCCGGGAAGGCGGTCAGCATAGGTCATCATGGGCACGACTCCCGGCTGGCGCATTTCGCGCGCGAAGTTGGAAGCGTCGCCGCGGCCGCGCGGCTCGCCGCCGAACCAGTCCGGCCCGGAGTAGTAGTTGATGAACGAATTGAAACCCTCATCCATCCATGCATACCGGCGCTCGTCGGTGTTCACCACCATTGGGAACCAGTTGTGCCCGATTTCATGGGTCGTCACGCCGTAAAGCCCGCGCTCGCTTCGCCTCGAGCCGCAGAAGATGATCATGGGGTATTCCATCCCGCCTTCCGGGCCGTTGACATTGGTTGCCGCGGGATACGGATACTTGAACCAGCGCCGGTTGTAGCCGGCGATGGCCGTGCGGAGCATCTGCGTACTCTTGCTCCACAGAGGCGTCGCCTCCTTCGGATAGGCTGACTGGATCAGCGTCCCATCAAGGCTGCATGCGTCATAGATAAACGCGTCGGAACTCGCCCAGGCGAAGGTGCGGACATCCTCGGCCTTGAAGTGCCAGGTGAGCGGTCCGCTGCCGGCGGGCCGGCTGGCGGAGTCGCCGACTTCTTCGGGAGCGAGGATCATCACCGTTTCCTCGCTGCTCTTTGCCGCCTGCCAGCGCTCGAACTGCGCGGGCGTGAAGACTTCGGAGGGATTCTGGAGCATGCCCGTCGCGACGACGATGTGGCTGCGCGGCACGGTGAGCCGCACGTCGCAATTGCCGAAGTTGGTGTAGAACTCGCCCGTGCCGAGGTAGCCCAGCGTGTTCCACCCGTCCACGTCGTCGTAGACGGCCACGGCGGGGAACCACTGCGCGACCTCGAAGATCGTTCCCTGCTCAACCCGTTCGATGCCGAAGCGGCGGAAGGCCCGCTCGGGGATGGTGAAGGACCAGGCGATCTCGAAGGTGAAAGTTGAACCGCCCGGCGGGATCGGCTGTGCGAGATCGATACGGGCCATGGTGTCGTAGACGTGGTAGTCAAGATCGCGTCCGCTCGCGCGGAGATGGCGGACCCTGCAGCCGTCTCCCGCCGCCTCGCGCATTCCGATGGCCGTGTTGCCCGCGATGGCCGCGCCGATGCTGTCGTCCCGGAAGATGTTCTGTTCGAGGTGCAGCCAGATGTAATCGAGCGGGTGCGGCGAGTTGTTGTGATAGGTGACGATCGCCTCGCCGGCGACCACGTTCGTATCCGCGTCAAGCGAAGCGCGGATCGTGTAGTCCACCTGCTGCTGCCAGTAGTCCGGGCCAGGCGCGCCGGAGGCGAGGCGGACCGAGTTGCCCTCAGGCCAGTCGATTGGGCTGAAGATGGTGTCCTGATCGCGCGACGAGTGTTCGCGGCGGGAGGCAGGGCGGCGAGCCTCGCGAGGCGCAGACGTCGGAGGTGCGGCCGCTTCAATCGGGGCCGCTTCTTCGGCGCGCCCCTCCTCGATGGAGGCGGGCGCCGATGGATCGCGTGGCGCGCATGCCGCCAGCCAGAGCGCTCCAATCAGTCCGCACGCGAGCACCTTCGCCGCCTGTGGGCCGTTTCGCATGTCTGGTGCTCCTGGGAAGCCGTCAAAGCGGTGAGTATAGACGAGCAGCCGCCGCGCAAACCACATGCGCGGTGAACCGCCTCGCTGCGGCACGAGGGTACACAGACGACATCTCAGGATTCACCATTCTCTTCGACTTCCGCGTGCGTCTTGCGCAGAAGGCGCACGAAGGCGGCGGCCGGCCCGGCTGCGGACTCGACGGCATGCCGCACCGGCGCGAGATCGGGCGCCGACACTTCGTGTGCGGTCCGGCCCTGAGCCGAGCGAGCCTCGGGCGCAAGGGCTCCGAGCGCGACCTCCAGATCCTGTGCGGCCTGATCGAGCAGGCCGGCTGCGCCGCGCAGCAACGTCAGCACCTCGCCGCAGTGCATCACGATCACCGAGGTTGGCAACGCGCCCCCCCCTTCCGCCCCCGTCAGGCTCGATTGAGCCTCCGGCCTTGTCGCCTCGAGCTCCCCGAGGGCGTCCGCAACAGACTCGACAAGGCGCGTGGAGTTGAAGGACCACCATCGGGAGAGTTGAACAGCATCCTCCAGGCGCATCCAGTCCGAGTCGGACGAGCCTGGACTCTGAGAATGGACGAGGAGAGTGCGGGCGGTCTCCATCTGCAGCAGCGCGCTTCGCTGCGCCTCGGCGGCTCGACGGACAATCTCGGCCAGTCGCGTCGAAGGCGCACGATCCATCGATTCGAGCGCCCGGCGGTAGGGCGAGCGCGTGCATCCGAACGGGAGGACGAGAAGCAGTAGCACGACCGCCGCGACGGATGCGAGGGCGAAAGCCGGCGCGACCGGGTTCGGGGCGAAGTGCTTGACTAACGTTTCTCGCCGCATCATTGACCTGCAATGCCAAGTTTCTTCAGGCTGGAGCGATTGAGCGATGAGGTGGATAGACCTGGGCAAACGTGACCGGCGCATCATCAGGGCGGCGACCGCGGCGGCCGCGATCGCGGCGGCGATCCCCGGCGCACGGGCGAACGAGACGGACCAGTTCCTCCTGCCAACGGACCGCCCGCTGGCCGAGGTAGGCCCGCTGATCTCCCACGCACACTACCTGGTCCTCGAAGACTTCGTCGAGCGTGCCAACGAGCGCGTCAGCCGGGCCAGGCGGATCAAGGAAAGTTACGCGCGCGAGAGGGCTCTGCGGGCGATCCACTCGCCGCGGACCGTGGCCAACCACGTGCGAGCGGCCTTCGGTCCGGGCTTCTTCGAAACGCTCGAACTGGAGAATGCGCTGAGATCCCATGACGCCCGATCACTCTATGCCGGTGTTCACGCCGCATACAAGACGTCCGGCTGGATCTACTCTTCCGTTCATCTTCCGATTGATCCGCGGAAGATTCCGCTTTCGCTGCCGTCTTCGACGATGCGGGTGTTCGGACACTACGTCGGCAGCGACAAGTTCGGGCACTTCCACGACCTCGGGCACCTGTATCACCAGGACTACCGCAACCTGTGCAATTCAGGCGTTGATCCAGCCGAAGCGCTTCGCCGAGTGGTCGCCTTCTATGCGCGCGGCCCGATCTCGGAGGCGGGCGCGATCGGCTTCTTCGCCACGGGAGTCTTCTCGAATGCGGATCTCGCGGCGAACTACCTCGGCTTCAAGTTCTACCTCAATCTCACTGAGCCGATCATGCTTGACGGCGTGGAGCATCCGCCGATGCTGGTCCGCATCGGCGACTACTGGGCGTTGAACCACCATGTCCGGGCGGGATCGGACTTCTTCCGAGTGTTTGTTTCCGATCACTGGAACGAGGCGCTGAATCCGTGCGTGTACGAATGGGGCGCCGCCGGGCCGATCGCCAGGATACTGCGCGACCACGCGGACCAGATTCTCACCGTGTACGCGGATGAGAGCGGCAACAAGCGGTCGCGCGAGTGGTTCGTCGAGAAGGCGCGGTCGCTGATCACGTGTTACGGCGAGAACTACGGTCACTCAGGACTTGAAAAGGCGACCGTGACAATCGCCTCGTGCTGCTTCGGCGAGACGGAGCCGGAGAAGGCTGAGCCACCCGGCGGGACTGAGGGCGCGGCGACGGCGCCCGCCGCATATGCTGGATCCGCGGCGATGCAACGGGCGGCATCGGCCGCCCAATGATCAGGCGGCCCGTCGCCGCCATGCGAGATTCGCCGTGATCACCAAGCACTGTGACCGATGCAACCGGATGCTGGAGTTCCCGGATACTCATGCCGGCCGGCGCGTGGAGTGTCCCGATTGCGGGGATGTGAACGTGCTGCCTGCCGGGCCCGTTGCGGGCGCGCCAGCAGGAGCGGGGGCGGCTGCAGCGCGCGACCGCGCCGCCGCACAGGGCCTTCCGCCTGACAGCGGGCCGGAACAGGAGGTGATGGTTCTGGCGCCGGCGAACTGGCGGGCGCATCCCTTCCTGACGGTCATCACGCTGGGGCTTGCCGCCCTGTTCCTGTGGGTGAAGAACCTCGGCAACCGGCTGTACATCACCAACAAGCGCACCATCCTCAGGCGCGGGTTCTTCAGCAAGAGCACGACCGAGGTTCTTCACGACCACGTTCGCAACGTGCAGGTCGATCAGACGTTCCTGAACCGCATCTTCAACGTGGGGACGATCGGGATCTCCAGTTCGGGGCAGGACGGAATCGAGATCGTGGCGCACTCAATCCCGCGGCCGATGCAAGTGAAGCGGACCATCGACCTTTACCGGCCGTTGTGAAGACAAGCGGCGTCGAGAAGATCGCTTGGCCGCTGGTCGCACAGCGGTCCCATAAGCCGGCGCGCTGCTAGAATGAGGTGTTTTCGGGGCGGAAAAGGGCCGATGGTGATCCTGCCCGGGCCGGGCACGACCGGGGCGAGTCCCCCGGCGGATCAATCGGGCGAATGCAGCGGTCATGCAACCTCAAACAGGCTCCCACCATGCCGAGGTTTCATTGTCGCCGGGGGCGTGGGTGCGCCTCCTCGCGGTGGGCGGCGCTTTCTGCATCTTCTTTCACCACTTCCTGTGGACGCAGATTCTCATCAGCCGTGATCCGGACTGGTCGCATGCGTACCTGATTCCGCTGATTTCGGCGTACTACATCTATGAGCATCGCCGACGAATCTTCACCATCCCGGCGCGGGTGAACTGGCTGGGCCTGCCGATCGTGCTCTTCGGGGCGGTCGCGTATTTCTTCTTCGCCTTCCGCGCGACGGCGAACCATTCGGCCCAGGGCGCGGCGATGGTCCTCACGCTCCTGGGGCTGGTCCTGCTGCTGCTGGGCGCGCGGCTCTGGAGGGCGCTTCTGTTCCCGATGCTGTATCTCGCGCTGGGCGTGCGGGCGCCTGAGCGGTGGCTGCAGCAGGTTACACCGACGCTCCAGGTCTGGGCCTCGGAAGGCTCATGGTATCTGCTCAACGCGCTTCAGATCGAAACGGAGTTGACGGGAACGGTGCTGACGATCTCGCACGACGGTCGGACGATCCCGCTGAACGTCGCGGAGGCATGCTCGGGGATGCGGATGATCGTCGCGTTCATCGCGCTCGGAGTGGCGATGGCGTTCCTGACCTGCACAGCATGGTGGCAGAGAGCGGCGCTGATTCTCATGGGCGTTCCGGTGGCAATCGTCGTCAACGTGCTGCGAGTCGCTTCGCTGGGCGTGGCGTCCATCTTCAATCCCGACCTGGCCCGAGGCGACACGCACATTCTGATCGGCACGTTGTGGCTCGTCCCGGCGCTGCTGATCTACATGGGCCTGGCGTGGGTTGTGCGCAACATCGTCGTGCCCGTTCCGGAAGAGGCGGAGAAGGCGGGCAGCCCGTTGAGATCCGACGCGAAGGCGGCTGGTCTCGGCGGCGCGGCCCAAGGGGGGGGCATGGCGAGAGCCGGCGGCCGCGGATCGGCGCTGCTCGCGCCCGCAGCCGCCATCGCGCTGCTGGCAGGCGGGCTGTCGTTCGCGCCGCTCCAGCGCGCGCTGGGCGTCTACCTGCGCAAGGAGCCCGTGCCGATGCGCGGCGTGCTGAGCACTCTGCCGATGCAGGCCGGCCCGTGGAGAGCCGTCGGAGGCGACGAGGTGATCTCCGCCGAACTCATCGACGAGTTCGGCACGGATGAATACCTCACGCGCCACTACGCGCGCGACGGCGACGCCTCGACGGGCCTCCTGCAACTGCACATCGCCTACTACACCGGGTCGATCGATCCCGTGCCGCACATCCCCGACCGCTGCTTCGTCGGGGGGGGGCTGACCCGATCGGCGACGACGACGGCGGTGCGGCTCACGATCGACGATGCGCTGTGGTGGCCCGATCCCGCCTCGATGATCGAGTCCGACGACGGCACGGGGCGGTCGCGCTACCGCATGGCGCTGACGACCGGTTCGGCGCGGCAGGCCGTCCGCATGCCGCGCTTCGGCGAGGGCGGACTGCGCCTGAACTCGGCGGAGTACTGGGCTCCGGGCGCTCCGGAATCGACAATTGCCGCCGGATACCTCTTCATCGCCAACGGCTCAGCAACATCCTCGCCCGAGGGCGTGCGACTGCTCGCCTACGATCGGTCGTCACGCTTCGCCTACTACTGCAAGGTGCAGCTGACCTACCAGCATCCGGGGCGGTCCGTGGACCGCCATGAACTCGGCGAGGTTGCATCGGAGTTCCTCTCCGTGATGTTGCCGGACCTGATGGCCTGCCTGCCCGACTGGTGGGAGGTCGAGCAGGGTCGCTGGCCCATGGGCACAGAGAGCCGCGACCCGGAAAGCAAGAGATGAGTAATCGGGCAGCCGCGACGATTCGACCGGCTGCCGACTGACAGTCGCAGAACGAAAGGCAGAGCATGGCCGCTCGCATCAATCTGAAAGTCGTCATACCACTCCTGGGCGCCGTGGCGCTCGGCGCGGCGGTGGTGGTGGCAGTGGCGTTTCTGTCCCTGCGCCGGACCGCGGAGTTCTACCGGCAGCGAGGCGACACGGCGGCGGCGGCGGGCGACTGGCGCGGAGCCGAAGAGTACTACTCCAAGGCCGTCTACAAGGACCAGGCCAACATCGACCTGCTCGATCTGTGGCGCGGCGCCATCGAGCGCGTCGTGCCGGAGAACTCGATCGAGGCGCTGACGCTGTATCAGAAGTCCGCCAGCATCATGAAGAAGAAGACGGAGATTCGTGCCTTCGAGCCTCAGTATCACATCGACTGGCTGACGCACATCCTGACGGCGTCGCTGCCGGAGCCTTCCTCGCGAGATGCGGCGCTGCTTGCGGCGGAGACGGAGACGATGCTGCGCAGCCGACCGGCGAGCGATGACAATCCGCTGTGGGAGGCCGCGTACCGCTTCCGGGGCATCGCCGGCGCCTACCGAATGCGCGAGGCGGGGTTGGAGAAGTCTCTGCGCGAGCAGGCCAGGGCCGACCTGCTGCGGTGCCTCAAGCATGACGCAGATTCGCCGGACGCCGACTCCCTCGCCGTCGAGGCCCTGATCCGCTGGCACCTCTACGACGCCGCCGACCTCGCGGGCCAGTCCAAAACGCGCGAAGCCCTCGCCCGGATCGACGAAGCGCGCACCATCGCCTCCGCCCACCTCGCCAGTCACCCCGCCGACGTGCTCATCCTTCACACCCTGGCCGAGTGCCACCTCGCCTATGCCGCTTACGAACGCGATCTGCCCGACATCTCCACCGACGCGATGGCCCAGTACCGCCGCACCATCGCCCAGGCCGAGCAACTCGCTCTCACCCAGGACTCGCTGGCGCCGTGGATCGTCCGCCGCCTCGCCAACAACATGATCTGGGCCTCGGACGATCGCGCCGCAAGCGTCGAGCGCGCTGCCCGCCTCGTCGAGCACGCCCTCGCCGGAACACCCGATCACCCCCAACTGCGCTACGACCGCGCCCGCTTCCTCGCCATGGCCGGCAAGCGCGAACAGGCCATGCAGGCCTTCCAGTCCCTCATCGACAGCCCCAACCTCCCCGTCAGCCTCCTCTCCGTACAACTCTTCTCCACTCGGCCCCTCGCCGTCATGGCCCAGTTCGACATGGACATCGAACGCTGGGTGCGCACCGACCCGGCCGACGCCCAGGCCCTCGCCGAGGCCCGCACCCAGGCCCAGAACCGCCTCAACGCCTACCGCGCCCTCGTCTCCGAAACAGACGAAAACATCCCCTACCTCGAAGGACGCTTCGCGCTCGCCGACCGTCAGCCGGGCCTCGCAGCCAGCCGCCTCAACCACTTCCTCACCGCCGTCGGACGACGCAGCATCCCCACCACCCAGCGCCTCACCGCCCTCATCGACCTCGCCACCGCCCTCCAGCTCACCAATCAGCCCGGCGCTGCCTACGACTTCCTCCAGCAGGCCAACCAGCTCACCTCCGCCTCCCACCCCCCCATCCTCCGCTCGCTCATCACGCTCGACCTCGCCGGCCGCAACCTCGATCGGGCCGGGCAAACACTCAACCGCCTCATCGAAGTCGCACCCGACGACCCCGCCACCGCCCAACTCCGCAACAGCCTCGCCGCCTCCCGCGAGCACCCCGACCCCGCCTCCGTAACAGATCCCGTCCTCGCCGCCATTCTCAGCGCCCGTGAGGCGCTCGCCCAGGACAAGCCCAACGAGGCGCGGCTTCTGCTGGCCGCGCACCTCCCCGCCGACCTCTCCTCCCTGCCGCCCGGCGCCGCCTTGGCCTCCGCCCTCGCCGTCCTCTACGAACTGGCCCGCCTCGAGCACCTCGAAGGGAACCGCGATCAGGCCCTCTTGCACACGCAGGCAGCCCTCTCGATCCTCGAGAAAGCCCCCCTGCCATCGCCCGA
This sequence comes from uncultured Planctomycetota bacterium, assembly GCA_900696685.1. GTDB lineage: Bacteria > Planctomycetota > Phycisphaerae > Phycisphaerales > UBA5793 > UBA5793. The sequence continues at coordinate 14,772 of CAADHA010000048.1, read as the reverse complement.
CCTGCTTAACAACTGGCGTCTGCTGGACGCCTCAATCCGTGGCGCGAGCCTCGAGCCGATCCTCCTGAGCATCGTCGACGCCCGTCCGGGGCTGACGCCCCTCGAGTCGCACCTCGAGAAATGGCGTCTTTGCGCCTCGTATGGCCTGTCCGAGGCGGCGGCGGCGCACCTCGACGCCGCGCGCCTGCTCAACCCCACCCACCCGGCGATCCTGGAGCACGACTTCCAGGCTGCGCTCGAGCGCGACGACCTGGCGCGGGCCCGCTCTCTGGCGTCGGAGGCGTCGCGGACGAATGCGGACCTTGCAGGTGGCTTGACGTACAAGGCGCGACTGGAGCTGAGAACAGGGCAGACGCAGGCGGCCCTGACGACGCTGACGCAGGCCACGTCCCTGAAACCCTACGACTCCACCCCCTGGCGCCTCCTCGGCGCCACCCACGCACAGGCTGGAAACCTCGTGGCCGCGACGGAGGCGCTGACGAAGTCGCTGGAGCGTGAACCCAATCACGTCGCCACGCTCAAGGAACTGGCCCGCGTCCAGCTGCGCCGCGCCCAGCCGCAGGACGCGCTCGTGACGCTCCGCAAAGCCCGTCTGGCCGCCCCTGCGGACCCGGCCGTGCGAGAAGCCTGGCTCGAACTCGAAGCCCGCCACGGCAACGCCGAAACCGTCCTTGCGCTTCGCCGACGTACCTTCAGCACGGACCCCTCGGACCTCGACAATGCGCTGAGCCTGGTGAACCTCTGCGAAACGCTGGAACGATACGACGAGGCGGGCTCGATCCTCGACTCCCTCGACCCTGCTCCACCCGCGGATCGGCTCCGCCTGGCCCAGGCCCGCGCCGACTGGCACCGTCGCCAGGGCCGCATCAACGAGGGGCGCGATGTGCTGCTCGAATTCATCCGCGCCGAACCGGCCCACCCGAACGACCTGATGACGCTCGCGCTGCTCGCGCTGACGCAGTACTACATCGACTCCTCTATGCCCGAGGAGGCCATCACGACTGCGCGCGAGGCAATCTCATTTCAGGACCCTGTGCGGCGCGAGGCCGACCGGGCGCTGGGAGAGATCTACCTCGCGCTCAGCCGCATGGACGAAGCGCTCGAGGCGTACGAACGGGCACTGAGCGGCGGGAGCGAGATCGCGGCGCTGAGCATCCAACTGGTGAACCTGCACCTTGTGCTGGCGCGTCGCGACCATGCGAGCGACGCGAAGTCGGCGGCGGAACATCGCCGCCGCGCCGGCGCAGTTCTGGATGCACATGAAAAGGCGCACGGATCGAGCATCGAGACCGCCCTGCTGCGAGGTGAACTGGCGTACCAGAGCCGGGATTTCCGCGCGGCGGAGAACGCCTTCAACGAAGCGGTGGCGCGCTATCCCCAGGACAGCCGCACCTATGCGGCGCGCGCCCGATTCAATGTTGCGCGCATCATCGAGGCGGCCGAGGACGACCGGGCGGTGCGCGTACGGGCCGACGTGGAGCAGGCGCTCCAGTTGAATCCGTCCAACGAGGCGCCGCTGATGGCGCTGGTGGACCTCGCAAGGCACCGGCGCGACCCGCGGACGGGCCGCCCCGATCCCGACGTGTCAGGCCTGATCGAAGCATGGAGGCGCATCCTCGACATCAACCCGCGCGCTGAAGACATTCGCAGCCAGCTCGTCGAGTTGCTCTACTCGCGGCGCGAGCTCACGCAGGCGCAGGTGCTCATCGAGCAGGCCATGGCCCTTGATCCGAAACGAGGAGCCTGGCACGAGATTCAGGGAGACCTGGAGCGCAACCTCGGTGCGCCGCCCGAGCAGTACGCGAACCACTACGGCCTGGCGTTCGAGAAGCAGCCCAGCGCCAACCGCCTTCGGAAACTCGCCGAGGCCTGGCTGGCGCTGCGCACGCCGCGCGCAGCGCAGGTGATCCAGTTGTACCGCCAGTTCGAGGCCGAAGTCGGGCACCTGCCCTCGCTCCGGATGCTGTTGGCGCAGGCTCAGGCGCTGGCCGGGCAGGGCGATGCGGCCGTTGATACGCTGCGAGGGGCCGGGGCGATGGTCCTCGCTGAAGCAGATGTCGCTCAGCGTGATGCGCTGATGAGAGAGTGGTTCGAGGCGCTGGAAGCCGTCGCGCCCGCAGGCCGTTACGCCGCACTCGTGGCCGAGTCGTTCCCGGATTCGAACGATCCATGGCTTGAGGCGCTGCTGGGCAATGCCATGCATACGGCGGCGGGGAAGAGCGGCGCGGCAGACCCGGCCGGGCTGCGCAGCGGCGGACTCAGCCGCATGGCCTCCGCGCGAGACCGCATCCGGACAATGCCGCGCGGAGAGGAGCGCACGGTGCGCCTCCAGCGCGAAGTCGGCTGGATGCTCGCCACGGCCCAGTACGCGGCCGGCAGCCATGCCGAGGCTGCGGATTCGTGGCGGTGGATACTGGAAGTCGAGCCGGCGCACTTCGCGACGCTCAACAACCTGGCCTACGTCCTGGCTCGCGACCTCAATCAGCCGGCAGAGGCCCTCCCCTTTGCCCGCCGCGCACATGAGTCAAGCCCCACCGACCCGACCCTGCTCGATACCTATGGTTATGTGCTGTTTCGCAACGGCCGGCTCGAAGACGCGGAGCGCATCCTCCGCGAGAGCATTGACCGGGAGGAGCAGTCCGGTACGCGCATGCATTTGGGCGAGGTGCTGGCCGCACGGGGCGAGAAGGAAGCCGCCCGGCGAGAACTCAGCCGGGCCCGCACACTGGCCCAGCAGCAGAACCAGACTGAGCGGATCAGAGATATTGACGAGATTCTCAGGCGCCTGGACAATTGAGCGTCGAGACCTGAGACTGTGGTTGGCCGATGAGTGATCGGGTGGAAAAGAAGGGAAGCGCGAATGACGAGCATTCAGACATCGAGCACCTCGCCCTCGACACAGCGCCCGCCCGGCGGCCCGCGCGCCCCGCGCCCGGCGGCCTCGACGCCGCGCGCCGGCGCCGCCGTGACCACGATCGATCCGATCCGCGTGTTGAGGCAGTACATGTGGTGGATTGCGCTGAGCGTGGTCGTCGGGGCGGTGCTCGGCGTTGCGGCGCACTATCTCATCGCATGGACAATGCCCATCTATTCCGCAACGACGGTCTGGGAGGTAAACCAGCCCAAGCGCGAGGCCGGCTCAGTGGATGAACTCGCCAGCGTGACCGGTGAAATGATGGACCGGTCGATCGCGACCGCGGCGGCGATGATGACCGGCACCAACGTTCTCAGACCGGCCATTTCGTCGCCCGAAGTCCGCCGCACCGACTGGATCAAGCCCTTCATGGACGAGTCGGGCAACATCCAGATGGAGAACGCGCTGTCCGACCTCCAGGACCGCGTGCGCGCTTCCTTCGGCAGCACCTTCCTGATCCAGTTGCAGATCCGCGGGCGCAAGAAGGAAGACCTCGTTACGATCCTCACGGCGATCAACAACGAGTATCAGCGCGACATCACGCGGCGGAAGGTCGATGCGCTGCGAGACGTCGAGGCGCCCTTCACCACGCAGAAGGAAGCGCTCCAGCGCCGCATCCAGACGCTCAACGATGAGATCGCCACGCGCATCGAACGAGAGAAGATCAACCTCAATGTCCAGGACTCCGACCAGGCGATGGCCCTGGCCCTCGTGCGGCAGGCGATCAACCAGCGCATGGCCGAGATGGGCATGATGGTCGCCTCGCTCAGCGCGGCCAACGACCGGCTTTCTCAACCCAGCCTGGTCTTCAACGACAGCGAGCGTGCGCTGGCGCGGCAGGATCCGAACATCGTGCGCCTCGAGGGTGAGACCATCATGCTGCGGACCGACCTGCGCAACGCGCTGCAGCGATTCGGGGCCGAGCACCTCACCATCAAGCGCCTCCAGGAGCGCCTCTCCGCCGCCGAGACGGAACTCGAAACGGAACTCGATTCAGTGATGAGGCGCAATTTCCTGGCGCAGGTCGAGTCGGCCCGCAATGCCATCCAGAGCCTCCAGCAGATTCTCGCACAACTCGAGCAGGAGCGAGCGGCGAGTGAGGCGAGACTGAACGACCTGCTCAAGGCCGTCGAGTGGGTCAACAACAAGAAATCCGAGTTGGCGGCTGTCCAGGAGCAACTGGCGACACTGGATGCCACGATCGCCCAGGCCGTCATGGTCGCCTCCATGGAACGAACCCTGGCGGCAAAACTGACCCAGCGGCCGGAGGCGGAGGGGTCGCTTTATTTTCCGAGGCTGGCGTTGATGCTGCCTTTGGGGGTGGTGCTGTGCGGGGGGCTGGTGACGGGGGGGGTGTTTGGGCGCGAGGTGCTCGACCGCAGGCTTCGGGGGCCCGGGTGCATCGCCCTTTTGCCCCATGGACGAGTCGCCGGCGTCATTCCGCACGGGGGCGAGGGCAGGGGTTTGTCGCGCCTGGCTTCGATTGACGCCCTGGCGGCGAGGCCGTCGGGCGGCGTGCTGGCGGCGATCAACCTCCGCCCGGAACTGGCGGTTGTCGACGCGACGCGATCGGTGCTGGCCGAGGCCTTCCGGAGCCTGTATGCCGGGCTGGCCAGGCGTATGAACGAGAGCGGGCATCGGGTGCTGCTGGTGGTGGGTGCGCAGGCCGGTTCGGGTGCGACGACGGTGCTGTCGAACGTGGCGGCGTCCTTTGCGGGCAGCGAACGGCGGGTGCTGGTGGTGGACGGCAACTTCCGCCGGCCTCGGCTGGCGGAGGTGTTCGGCGTGGCGGCGGGTCCGGGGCTGGGCGACGTGCTCAGCGGGGCGGCTTCGCTGGAGCAGGCGGTGCAGGACTGCCGCGTGGAGAAGGTGTCGGTGCTGACGGCAGGGAGCGAGGGGCACCGGGCGGTCGAGCTGCTCACGACGCCTCGATTGGCGCGGATCATGGGGGAGGCGAAGCAGAAGTTTGACGTAGTGCTGGTGGATTCGCCGGCGGCGGTGGTGGCCGGGGACTGGCTGACGCTGGCCGAGCACGTGGACGCGACGCTGCTGGTGGTGCGTGCGATGCAGGAGGAGCGTGGCCTGGCGGCGCGGCTGATCGGTCAGTTGCGTGAGGCCAGGCCGGAGCATCTGGGGGTGGTGATCAACGCGGTGCGCAGCGCGGCCGGCGGGTATATGAAGCGGAATCTGCGGCAGATGGAGGCGTATCAGCGGGACGCGAGGCCAGGCGGCGCGGCGGGAAGGCTCGGGCAGTGAAGCGAGTGCTGGTCACGGGGGGGGCGGGGTTTATCGGCTCGCACCTGGCGGAGCGCCTCGTGGGCACGGGGTCGAGCGTGGTGGTGGTGGTGGTGGATGACCTCTCGACGGGGCACGTCGGCAACCTGGCCCGCCTGCCCCGCAATGTCGTCGAGTTGATCGAGTCCGGCGCGGCGGAAGGGACGGCGGAGGCGGCGCGGCGTGGCCGGATCGATGAGATTTACCACCTGGCGGCGGCGGTGGGCGTGGACCTTGTGTTGCGGCAGCCCAGCGAGGTGATCGAAGGGAGCCTGCGCAACACGAGGGCGGTGCTGGAGGCGGCGAGGCAGTGGAGTTGCCCGGTGCTGATCGCGTCTTCGAGCGAGGTGTACGGCAAGTCGGAGCGCGTGCCCTTCCGCGAGGAGGATGACGTGGTGTATGGGCCGACGACGATGACGCGCTGGTCGTATGCCTATGCGAAGGGGATGGATGAGTTTGTCGCGCTGAACCACCGGCAGCGGCATGGGACGAAAGTGGTGATCGCGCGTTTCTTCAACACGGTGGGGCCGCGGCAGTCGGGGGTATGGGGGATGGTGCTTCCGCGTTTTGTCGGTGCGGCGATGCGGGGCGAGGCGCTGCGCGTGTTCGGCGATGGGACGCAGCAGCGGTGCTTCTGCGATGTGCGCGACGTGGCCGAGGTGCTGCCGGTCCTGCTGCGCGGCGAGGCGAATGCCGGGGGTGTCTTCAACGTCGGCGGCGACCGGCTGGTGAGCATCCGCGAGCTGGCGGAGATGGTGATCCGCGTGCTGGACAGCGACAGCCGCATCGAGATGGTGCCCTATGAACAGGCGTATGAGGCGGGGTTCGAGGACGTCGCCGTGCGTCAACCCGACCTGACTCGCCTGAAGAGGGCGACGGGCTTTGAGCCCAGGAGAACACTCGAGCAGACGATCCGCGATCTGGCGGCGTGGCTGGCGGAGGAAGATTCGCCGGCCCGGGGCACCCGGCCGCGGCACGGGGCGCCGGGAGGCATCGGGTGACATGGGCGGGGCGCTGGAACAGGTCGTTCATGAGGGGGGGGGCACACTCGACGGCGCGCCGACCGGTTCCGGCGCGGCCGACCTCCTCGGAGACGCCGGAGGCCTGCTGAACGGCCTGGGCGCCGGCGACGGACGCGAGAGCACGATCCTCACGATCAACTCGGTCGTCAACGACTACCTCATTGTGTTGATGGTGTCGTTCCTTGTCACGCTGCTGGTGACGCCGATCGTGCGCCGCCTCGCGCTTCAGGCGGGAATCGTGGACATGCCCGACCAGGTCCGCAAGGCCCATCGCGAGCCGGTCGCCTACCTCGGCGGCGTCGCGGTTTTCGCCGGACTGATCGCGGGGATCATCACGAGTTACCTGGCGGCGTGGCGCGACCCCGCCCTGGCCACCGTGCCCATGAACATCATCATCGCCATGGCGATCATCATGTTCAGCGGACTGCTCGACGACATCTTTCACTGGGATCCGAACCTGAAGATCGGCATGCAGTTCGCGGCGGCCGCGGTTCTCGCCCTCGACGAGCAGATCGGCGGGCGCGTGGCTGCGGGGCTGCTCCACCCCATCGAAGTCTTCGCCCGATCCAACCTCCATTGGAGCGACTTCAACCTCGCGGCCGTTGACGTCCTGCCCGGCGCCATGACCTTCGAGATCAACATCGTCTACTGGACGGGTGCGGTGATCATCGGGTTGTTCGTGCTTGGCGGATGCAACGCCGCGAACCTTCTCGACGGGCTCGACGGCCTGCTGACGGGGTCGATCGCCATCATGGCTGCGTCGCTTCTCATCATCACGCTGGTGGTGGCGGCGTTGTTCCCGCACATGGCCGGCGACCTGACGGGCACGCGCGTGATCCTCTGCTTTGCACTCCTTGGAGTGGCGCTGGGCTTCCTGCCGCACAACTTCAGACCCGCCTCCATCTTCCTCGGCGACGCCGGTTCGCTCCTGCTGGGCTTCACGGTGATCGTCATAATCCTGCTGCTCGGCGAGACGGGCTACACGCACCTCGTCTTCGCCGGGCTGATCGTGTTCGGCCTGCCGATACTCGACACGACGCTGGCGATCATCCGCCGCCGCCTTCACCGCATGCCGATCTGGTCCGCCGACGACAACCACCTGCACCACATGCTCAAGCGGACGCGGCTGGGAACGGTGGGCGCGGTGTTCATGCTCTACGGAGTAAGCGTGGTCTTCTCAGGAGTCGCCCTGCTGCTCGTGCTGCTGCGGGCTCGGGTGGTGTATGCGCTCGTGGTGATTCTGGCGGGCTTCATCGTGGTGATCGGCGTCAAGGCGGCGCGTCGCCGACAGCAGACGTCAGGAGCCGGCGCGACCGCCGCACGCCACCTCCGCACCGTCCGCGCACACCCCCCCCACTCCGCGCCTCGAACGGCGGCGACAGCGACTCCAGCCGCAGCACGCGCGGCCTCCGCCGCCGACCTCACGCCCTCAAAGCCGAACTGAGCGATCGCCGAAGCGGTTGCCCGCGATCGGCGCCGCCCTCGTTCTCAAGTCGCCTCCCGGGCGGCCCGATGGATGGGGAGGATGACGATCCCCTTCCCTCCGTTCGTGGTGCCCGTTCTGATCGGCGTCGTGGCGGCGACGGCGCTGGAGATTCTTCGCGTCCTCAGCGCGTGGAAGGCCGACGCGACACGCATCCACCTGCTCAAGGTCGAGACGCACATGCTTCGCCTCCGCCTCAAGAAGCAATCGGCGCAGAGGATTTACGCGGAGGAGCGCCACCGGGCGATTCTCAACGCCCCCGCGAGAGCCGCCTGAAGCGCCTCACTTCGCCATCCGCGCGAAACGGTCAAGAAGCATGACGTGCGAGCGCTGCCCGGCCCGGAAGCACTTCAACTCAAACTTCTCGTTGGGCGAGTGCACACGGTCGTCGTTGAGGCCGAAGCCGATGAGGAGCGTGTCGAGGCCAAGAATGCTCTTGAATCCCTCGACGATGGGAATGGATCCGCCTGAGCGGATGAGCACAGGATCGCGCCCCATCGCCTCCTTCAGCGCTGCCCGCGCAGCGAACATCGCGGGATGGTCAATCGGCGTGAGGCACGGCCGGCCCGAGCCGTGATCGACGATCTCCACGCGGCATCCCGGTGCGAGTTGTCCGTTGATCCACTTGCGGAACGAATCGAGAATCCTCCTCGGATCCTGGTCGGGAACGAGACGGAAACTGACCTTCGCGGAGGCGGACGACGAGATGATGGTCTTGGCGCCCTGCCCCTGATACCCGCCCTTGATGCCGTTGACATCGCACGTCGGCCGCGCCCACTGCCGTTCAAGCAGCGTGAATCCCTTCTCCCCATAGCCCTCGGACAGCCCCGCTTCGCCGAGGAACGCGGACTCGTCGAAGTCGAGCGCTGCCCATTGTGATCGTTCGCTCTCGGTCAGCGGGCGAACGTCGTCGTAGAAGCCGGGAATGGTGATGCGGCGATCACCGTCGTGCAGGGCGGCGAGGTGGCGCGACAGTTCGTTGATCGGATTGGGCACGCAGCCGCCGTAGAGGCCCGAATGCAGATCGCGACTGGGGCCGTACAACGTGACCTCAAGATAAACGAGGCCGCGCAGGGCGTAGGTGATCGCGGGCGTGTCGACGTCCCACATGCCCGTGTCGCTCACCACGGCGAAGTCGCAGGGCGAGGTCGGCGCAGCGCTGCCGACGATCTCATGCTTCGAGTCCTTGAGGAACTGATGCATGTTGACGCTGCCGCACTCTTCCTCACCCTCGATAACGCACGTGATGGCACAGGGCACACCACCGCCGACCTCGTGCCATGCACGGCAGGCTTCGACGAATGTCATCACCTGCCCCTTGTCATCGACGGCGCCGCGGGCCACGACTCGCTTGCCGTGTGGACCGTCGACAATCGACGGCTCGAAGGGAGGCGAACTCCAAAGGTCGAGCGGGTCGGGAGGCTGCACGTCGTAGTGACCGTAGAAAAGCAGGTGCGGGCCTTTGCCGCCCGCCGGCCCGGGGTGATGGGCAAAGACGACCGGGTGCCCTTTCGTCTCTCGCAGCTGCGCCCGGAACCCGATCGCGGTCAGGTCATCGGCGAGCCACTGTGCCGCCTGGCGGCACTGGCTCCTGTACGCCGGGTCGGTACTGACGCTTGGGATTCGCAGCCAGTTGACAAGGCGGCTGACCGATCGATCGAAGTTCCTCTCGACGTGTTCGAGAACTGTTGCGGAAGTCACCTTCTCCTCCTCGCTGGAATCGGCTTACCATAGGCCCGCTTCGCCTCGATCGCGGCGGGCTGGTAGAATGCGGGCATGTCAGCCGCACGTCCAAGCAAGGCCCGAACCTCCCGCGGGGCGGTGAAACAGTTGAGAGAATACTTCAACCGCAACGGCTACGTGCGGCTGCAGAATGCCAAGCGGGCCGCCGCGGAGGGAAGGTACTACAAGAAGGGCGATGAAGTGCGCCTCGTCGCGGAGTCTGCGGGTGAACTGCGCACGATCCGGCGCTGTCTGAAGGAGGCCGGTTTCTCTCCCGGCCGACCATTCGCCAAGGGCCGGCAGTGGCGCCAGCCGCTCTACGGCCGCGCGGATGTCACGCGATTCCTGGCCCTGATCGGCGCGCGGAAGCACAGGGCGCGCAGTAACTCGCGCACGGCGTCATCCGGTGCACGGCGGCGGCGCAAGGGAACATAGCCTCGCCGCAACCGGACCGTTGACCTCACACGGCCGCGCGCGACATGGCGCCGATCGCTTCCTCGTAGACCTCGACACACTTGCGCGCGGCGCCCTCCCACGTGAGGTGGCGAAGTTCCATCGCCCCGTTGCGCTTGAGCGCGTGGCGCAGGGGCGGGTGGCGGAGGACGGCGATGATCTTGTTGGCCATCTCGTCCACGTCCCAGAAGTCCACCTTGAGGACGTGCGTGAGGGCCTCGGAGACGCCGGACTGCTTGGAGATGATGACGGGCACATCGTGGCTCATCGCTTCAAGAGGCGCAATGCCGAACGGCTCTGAGACGCTGGGCATCACATAGCAGTCGGCCATCTTGTAGGCGCGGGCCACGTCATTGCCGCGCAGAAAGCCCGTGAAGAGCACCTTGTGTCCGATGCCCATCTGCGCCGCCAGTTCGATCATGCGCGTGGCCATGTCGCCCGAGCCGGCCACGACGAACTTCACGTCCTCGACCTTCTCGAGCACGCGCCTCGCGGCGGCGATGAAGTATTCCGGCCCCTTCTGCATCGTGATCCGCCCGAGAAACAGGACGATCTTGTCGCGGGCGCGGATCTGCATCGGCGCTGACGCCGCTGCGCTCGCGCTCCGCTCGATGCCGTTCCACACCACCCGGATCTTCTCGGGGCTGACGTTGTAGCGGTGCATGACGATGTTGCGCGTCCAGAAACTCACGGTGATCACGCGCAGCGCGCTGTGCATGCCGCGCCGCTCGATGTCGTAGAGTTGACGGTTGATGTTCTCCCCCGAGCGATCGTACTCCGTCGAGTGGACGTGCACGACGAGGGGAATGCCCGTGAGGCGGGCGATCGCCATGCCGGCGGGATAGGTCAGCCAGTCGTGCGCATGGATGACGTCATAGCGCTCGCCGCGGGTCAGCATGAGGCACAACTCGGCGTAACGGCGGACGTCCCCGATGAGGTCGCCACCGTAGTCTCCCCCGGCCGCGGGCCGGTTGAGGCCGAGAAACCCGGCCGTGACCGCGAGCGCGGCCGAGACGGCGCCGGCCTCTCCCGCCTTCCCCCCCCCTGCGGCGGCACCCGCGGTCGCCGCCGCCGCAGCGCCTCCTGACCGGATCAGCGCGGCGATCTGCTCGGACGTCAGGCCGGCGCCCTTGCCGTAGGGTGAACCGATCCCCGAAGGCACGGCCCGGAAGGTGACGTGGCTGAACTCCTCCGACTCAAACTCCTCTGCAGCCGCCCATTCGCCCCCCCGCTGCCCCGGCGACAGAGCCGCCTCGCCTGCAGCGCGCACGCGCCGGATCATCGGCCCGGCGCGGGCCACGTCGCGCGCCGTCACGGCCTCCGGGCTGAGCAAGCGCACGTGCGAAGCGTGCGAGCGATCGACGGCCTTGGGAAGAATGAAGGTGATGTGGTGCCCGAGCGCATCGAGGGCCTTGGTCAGCCCGTAGCATGCCGTGCCCAGGCCGCCCGCGATGAACGGCGGGAACTCCCAGCCCAGCATCAGGATCCGCATGGCCCCACCACCCCTGCCGACTCGGCGACCTCGCCGGTCAATGACAGACCGGACTCATCACTTGAACGATCAATCCTCATCGCTCGACCCCGCCACATCGCCGAGCGCGCGAAAGCACGCTTCATAGGCCAGCAGACACCGCACGGCCGCATCCGCGACGGCTGCGTCGTCCGCCCCGGCCCGCACCGGAACCGGAGATCGGAAGGTGAAAAAGCGATCTTCACTTCGGTAGTGCTGATAGGGCAATCGGACTTCCAGGCCCTGCTCGGCGAGTTCCTCTTCGAGAAGTTCCTCGAGGTCATCACCCGTGTGCTGCAGGTCCGCCTCGATCGACTCGCTCAACCACCGGTCGGGGGTGACGAAGCTGACCCACCAGGTGCCGTCCTCCGCCTCGACGCGATAGAAGACCTCGCTGGCGCAGCCTTGGGCGCGGCACTCGACGCTGCCGTCCGCGAGGCGCACGGCCGCAAAGACGCCTGACGCAGATGCACCGGATCGCACACTTTCGAGAATCTGACCTGCGGACACGCTGCAACCTTCCACATCGCCGACCATTCGGGACCTGAACCATATTCCCGCCAGACGGGAACTACCACGGGTCCCGGCCCGGGGGGACAGAAAGTGAGGAGAAATCCCCGGTGTCGATACGGCTTGTGCCTCGGCCGGCCGCACGGCAGCGCCGGAAGCCGTCACTTCGGCCTTCGCGTCTAGAATGGCCGCGAGTTGAACACACGTGACACTTCCACCGATGCATGGACCACCCGTCGCCTCCTGGCGTGGACCGCAGACTATTTCACTCGCCGCGACCTTGACTCGCCACGCCTCTCCGCCGAACTCCTCCTCGCCTGCGTTCTCGGGTGTGAGCGCTTGCGACTCTACACGGACCCCGATCGCCCGGCCGCGGCTGATGAACTCGCGCGACTGCGGTCCCTCGTCGAGCGGGCGGGGCGGCACGAACCGATCCAGTATCTGCTCGGTGAGGCGTGGTTCTTCGGACGGCCCTTCATGGTCACGCCCGACACGCTCATCCCCCGCCCGAGCAGCGAGACGATCATTGAGGAGGCCCTTCAGCACTTTCGATCGCAGTCCCGCCTCAACGATCCGCTCACGATCATCGACATCGGCACGGGCAGCGGCATCCTGGCGATCTCGCTTGCCGCGGCCCTGCCCGAGGCGAGCGTGATCGCTACGGACATTTCCGCCGTCGCGCTCGAAGTGGCACAGCGCAACGCGGCCCGGCACGGCGTGGCCGATCGCATCGACTTCGCAACCGGCTCGCTCTTCGAGCCGCTGGCACATCGTGGGCCTCCCGTTCGGGCAGACTTGCTGACGTCGAACCCGCCGTACATCTCAGATGCCGAGTGGGCGCAAGTGGCACGCAATGTACGCGATTACGAGCCGACAACGGCGCTGCGGGCCGGGCCGGATGGCCTGAACCTCCTCCGCCCGCTCATCGCAGGGGCGCATACGCACGTCCGCCCGGGCGGCCGCATACTCCTCGAGATCGCGGCGTCACAAGCGGCGGCGGTCGAGGCGCTCGCGGCCCGGAATCAGGCTCTTGCCGCTGTGCGCATCCTCAAGGACCACGAGTCTCTCCCGCGCGTCCTCGCGGCGGAAGTGGCCTGAGGCACGCGGTGGAGTACCGCCGGCACGCAGAGGGGGCAATCCTGCAAATCCACTACGGCTTCGGACGAAATGGACCGAACCTGCGGGCGGCGGTGGAGTCTTCGTATCAGGGCCCCCTCTTGAGTCCCGCCAGGTTGTGCGATTCGCCGTTCGTGGTGCAGGGGCAGTCTGCCAAGGTCGGAGCAGAATTACTGTTGCCATTCGCCTTCCACATGTGTACCTTGATCCCATGCGATTCGTCCGCCAGCGAGCGGCGACGCGACCAGATTCGATGAAGGAGGAGTTGCCATGTCGCTCAAGCCCGCGCCTCGAAAGCCCGAAATCACGCGCCGCGAGTTCGTCCGCGCTTCGGCCGGGGCGGCCATCGCCTCGCCCTTCGCGCTGGGCGCGTGGCCCATGTCGGCCTCGGCCTTCGTCGCCGGGTCGGATCGCCTGCGGGTCGGCCTGGTCGGCTGCGGCGGGCGCGGCACCGGCGCGGCGGACAACGCCCTGAACGCTGACGCCGGAGTCATCATCACCGCGCTGGCCGACGCCTTCAGCGACCGAATCGACTCGTGCCTCAAGAACCTGCGCGACAAGCACAGCGACCGCATCCTCGTCGACGCTGATCACCAGTTCGTCGGCTTCGACTCGTATCAGCGGCTCATCGACAGCGGTGTGGACGTCGTGCTGCTCGCCACGCCGATCGTCTTCCGCCCCGAGCACCTGCGGGCGTGCGTGGAGGCGGGCAAGCACGTCTTCTGCGAGAAGTCGATGGCCGTCGACGGGCCGGGCGTGCGCTCGATTCTCGAATCCGCCGCGATCGCCCGGGCCAAGGGCCTTTCGCTCGTCTCGGGCTTCTGCTGGCGCTACAGCGACCCGGAGCAGGCGCTGATGCGCGAGATCCACGACGGCCGCCTCGGCGCCATCCGCTCGATGCACACCCTCTACAACACTTCCGGCTGGGTGGGCTATCCGAAGCGCGAAGCGAACTGGTCCGACATGGAATACCAGTTGCGGTGCTGGCACTACTTCAAGGAACTCTCGGGCGACCACATCGTCGAGCAGGCGTGCCACTCGATCGACAAGATCGCCTGGGCGATGAACGGCGAACTGCCCACCGAGTGCATCGCCACCGGCAGCCGCGTCGTGCGCACCATGGGCAACGTCTTCGACAACTTCAACGTGGCGTACAAGTACGCGAGCGGCGCGCGGGCCTTTCACGTCTGTCGGCAGATCGAGAACACCCCCTACGACAACACCGACTACATCATGGGCGAGAAGGGCTACTGCTTCATGAACTCGTGGGGCCGCAACCCGGCCGACCACCACATCGGCGGCGACAATCCCTGGCACTACCCCGAAGACGGCAAGCGCCGAAACATGTACCAGACCGAACATGAAGTGCTTTTCGATTCGATCCGCAACGGAAAGAAGCACAACGACGGCACGTGGATGGCGCACTCGACGCTCATGTCCATCATGGGCCGCATGGCGGCGTACACGGGACAGGTCGTGACATGGGATCAGGCGCTCAACTCGCAGGAGGTTTACACGCCCGGCACGTGGGCCTGGACCGATCGCGAGCCGCTGCCGGTGGCCGTGCCGGGAAGGACGAAGTTGATCTGAGGGTTGGTACGTCGCTGGCACATGGTGCATCGCCGCTCCTCCCGAGTGGGGGCCATACGATGATGACGGCATCCGGTTTCGTGGGAGGATCATCATGGAGACACTCACCACAAGCCCCCTCGGAGGTACTATGCATGGGATGGGGGATTTCGGGTCCGGCCATTTTGCGAAGGCAGAG
>CAADHA010000047.1 GCA_900696685.1 uncultured Planctomycetota bacterium | reverse complement strand
GGCTGGCTCAAGGAGAACCGCCGCATCGGCACGCGATTCGAGAAGCTCAACATCAACTTCCACGCCATGGTCAACCTCGCCATCATCAAGCGATATCTCAAAGTACTGTTTTCAGACAGGGCCTAGTAGGTGTTACACTTGCGGGTTGAGGGCGGGCGGATGCGCAGCGTGGAGAGGGTAGAAGCGATGCGCTCGCCGGCATGGCCGTCGCCGTAGGGGTGGATGGTCGAGCGCGGGCGCTTCATGGCATCTTTGATCGCGGCACCGATGGCTTCGGGCGTGGCGTCGAGGACGTCAATCACGTTGGAGGCCCTCTCGCGGCCGGATTGGCGCGGGCCGATGTTAATCGCCGGCAGGCCGAGCGCCGCCGCCTCAATGAGGCCCGCCGAGGAGTTGCCGATGAGCATCGCCGCCCGGCGCAGCAGACCGATGAACTGCGATCGAGGCAGGTGATCGGTCAGCGGCCTGCCGCCAAGCGCGCGCAGCACTGATTCACGTCCCGGGTCGTGATTGGGTGAAAGATAGATTACATTCATGGAGACCGACGATTCCGCAATCGCGGCGATGATGGCGGACATCGTTGCCGCCTCGGTCGCGTCCGGCAATCCGGCGGGATGATGGAGAACCGCAGCGAAGGGCCTTGCCGCGTCGAGATTGAACGCTGCAATCTGTTCATCCGAGATCGGCGCGAAGGAATCCAGATCATCGATTGCAGGTGAGCCGACAACGTGGATTGAGTCTCCTCGCTCGCCCATGCGGGCGATGCGTTCAGCACTCTGATCCGTGGCAGGAAAGTGTATGTGAGCGAGTTTGGTGATGGCGTGGCGCATGGCCTCATCGGCGACGCCTTCTGCGCGGTCGCCGCCGTGGATGTGCGCAACGAGCCGCCCGCCCACGCTGCCCGCCGCCGCCGCCGCAAACGCCTCGATACGGTCCCCCAGAACGAGCACGACATCAGGCTGCAGGCGGCCGAATACGTGAGCAAGTCCCGCGATCCCTCGACCCAGCGCAGAGGCATCGGCCGTCCGGCCCGTGACTCCAGGCTCCTGCATGGGGACTTCAGCGGCGAAGTCGATCTCCGTAGCGACTTCGGCTCGCGTGTTAACATCCGGAAGAAGGTGCGTGCCGGTCACAACAGGGAGCAGCAGAAGATCCTCACGCGAGGCGATGGCGCGCATGACGGGCCGCAACAGCGCCCAATCAGCCCGGCAGCCGGTAACGACCACGATGCGCCACGGTGCGGCAAGACCCGACATCAGATTTCCCCTTCGATGTCGGCAAATGTGAGCGGCATGTCGGCGGTCACGGGTCGCGCGAGGCGGCGGCCCGGCAGAGTTTCCAACATGCACGGCGGCAAACCGGTTCCGGGCCGCCTGATCGTAAGGTCTTCGCGCCTGAGTGTCGCGCCTGCGACAAGGTCGCGCGCAGCCGTGATGGACTGGCGGCTGACCGTGCGGACATCCTGTTCAATCTCCTGCACAATGACGCAGCGCGGGCCGAGCATCGACCATGCACGATTGGCTTCGTGCACATAACGCGCCAGAAGCGGCGGATTGAGCGAGGCCGCATGGTCCGGGCCCTTCGCCCCGCGGTCCCACGGCAGGTGCTTCTCCAGGATGCAGGCGCCGGCGGCAACCGCTAGCGCGCCGGTATCAGGTGAGACGGTATGATCCGAGTATCCCACCGCGATTGGGCGATTGAGTTGTAACATGGCAACGAGGTCCGCGAGCGCAGCGATCCCCGCCAGTTGGGCGTGCTCATCAGGAGTGGGGTAGGCGCTGACACAGTGCATCGCGACGTCGCCGCAGATGCGCAGGGCGCCGGCGATCTCGTCGGCGCCCGCTGCGCCTGTGCTGAGAATCATCGGTTTGCCGGCGGAAGCAAGGGCCTGCAGAAGCGGCGTATTGACGATATCGGGCGACGCGACCTTGATGGCATCCCATTCCAGATCGGTCGCAAGGCCGGTGTGCTCGAGGGAGAAGATGGTAACAATGGCGTGCAGGTCGAGGGAATGCGCAGAATGCACTACCTCAGCCATCGCGGCGCGGCTGAGTTGGAGACCGGAGAGCATCTCGACGGGATCGCTTTCACCGGCGGCCGCCTGGTAGCCGGCCAGGCGGCAGGCGCGACTCATGAGCGACGCGGCCTCGAAGTACTGCACCTTGACGGCATCGGCGCCGGCGTGCCTGGCGGCCTCGACGAGTTCCAGCGCCCGCTGGGTGGAGCCGTCGTGATTCACGCCGATCTCGGCGACGATGTAGGGCGGCTCATCGCGGCTGATGGAGCGGCTACCAATCTGCATGGGCACTCGCCGCGGCGGGCCGCGCCACGACGCCATCGGTCAGGAGCAGTTGCGCTAGGAGGAAGTCCAGGCGCGCATCGATGTCGATCACCTCGCCCGACCTGTTGAGGATGCCGCGCCGATCGCGCCCCAGAAAGGCATGCGGCTCGCCCACGACAACGTTGTACAGGCTCGCGCGGCGCACGGCGATCACGCCGCCGTCGGGAACATAGACGGGCGGGAGGTCCTGCCGGCGATAGACGGTGTTGGGGACGAAAGGTGATACGCGGCCGGCGCCGTCGAGCGTGACTTCCCAGTACGGGTGGTACTTGCCGACCGGGGCGTAACTCTGCACGGAGTCGGCGCCGGTCTCGATGAGCGTGTGTACGGCTCGATCGATGAGGCCGGCGGGGCGAATCGGAACGTTGGCGTAAAGCATCACGGCAATCGGAGAGGTGTCGTCGGCAAGGGCGTGTCGCGCCGCCGCATCCACCGTCGCCGTGTCACTCGCGAGATCGGCAGGGCGATCGATGACTTCAACGCCCTCGTCCGCCGCGGCCGTGCGAACGCGAATGCAGTCGGTCGACACAACGACTCGCGTGAGCGACCGGGCGGCTCGTGCATGGTCGATGGTGTGGCACACCAGAGGTCGCCCCGCGAGAAGCATGGCATTCTTGCCCGGAAGGCCCTTGCTCCCGGCGCGGGCGAGGATCACGGCTGTGGCGTTCGGTCGAGGATCTGACGCGGGCGGATTCATGGTGCGGGGTGTGGGCGGAGATCAGACGGAGTCGAGTTGCAGAAAAAGCGCGGGCTGCTCATCGGGCGACGAGACAGCGTCATCCATTGAACATCGCAGCGCGGGCCAGAGGTCGGAAAGAGAGCAGTCGTCGATCGGTCGGGGGCGCATGTCGCCCCGATCGCGACTCCACGTGTCGACGCCGGGAAAGGCAGTTCCGTCGGCGTGGACCTGAAGGGTGTGCCGCACCTGGAATCGCAATGCCGCATTCGGCGGCTGGACAGGAATGACGTCGGGCGCGGATTCGGCGCACGCCGGCACGGGATCGATCATGGCGGCGCCGGCATAGTGCAGCCAGCGGTCATAGAAGTTGCGGAGTTCATCCAGCGAGGCGCGGCAGCGGCAGATGCGAGGGACGATCCAGGGCAGACCCAGGGCGTTGGGATCGCCGGCTCGCTGAGTGCGGGCGTTGATCAGCGAATCGACCTGCGCGCGGACATATTCGAATCGATCGATGCCCATGATGCCGCAATAGGTCCCGGCGCTCTCGCCCTGGAGTTCGATTGAGATCACGTCGAGAGGCAGGTCGAGGAGGTTGACTGCGGGTCCGAAAGATTCTGGCAGGTCGGTGCGGACGTGAATGGCGCGGCAGCCCTGCTGGTGCGCGTGGCGCACAATCGAGGCAAAGTGGGGATGCAGGAGTGGATCACCGCGACCGCCGAAGGAAACGGCAACATCATTGCGTCCGGCGCATTGATTGAGAAGGGACCGGGCCGCGTTGAGCGGCAGGTCGATTGGTGCCAGTGATGATTCGAGCCAGAAGGGCCGGGTTGAGCGCCGCGTCGTCAGTTCGATCTCGACGTGCCGGGGCAGCAATTCGGACTCGCCCGATCGGCTGAAGTGCATGGCGGCTGCTGCGACGACCGGTCCGCCGGTGAGATCGAGCATTGCTTCACCACATTCGGCGTAGAGCGATCTCGACGCGGCGAGTCGCTGCGGGGTGTCGGCGACAAAGCGGCCGAGGGTGTTTCGAATCGCCGCGGGAACTTTGATGCAGGCGTCCTTGCTCGTGGGGTCGATCTGGGGGAGGCTGGGAATGTAAGAGAGCATGGAGCCGACGGTGAACTGCCGGAATCGCGAGGCCATTTCGTGCATCAGGCTGCGCTCGATGACGATGCCGCACAGGCCGGGCGGCGCCTGGGAGAAGACGAGGCGATGAGATTCGGGATGCTCGAGGTAGCGCGCGACGAGCGCATCGCACCCGGTGAGTTCGCTGAAGTCCAGGAGGGGCCAGTCGGCCCCGACGATGAGCGCCGCGTCGAGGTTCTGTTCGTCCATGGCGGCAGCCATGTGGCGAGATGCGATGATCTCATCGAAGATGGTCATGCCGCCGATGCCCCCGCGCCAGCACCAGTTGCTCCATTGCCGCGCGGCCGCAATTGCCTGGTGCGCGGGATCGAAGATCGGGTCGGCGACGGAATGTACGAGCAGAGGACGGCCGATGCGTGACTCGTCGATAAGGGGGGCAGCATCGAAGCCGCGCGGCGTAAGGAGAATGATGGACTCGATGCGCCGGCAGCGGCCGAGGCGCTCGATAGTAGCCTGGAGGAGCGTGCGGCCGGCGAGATCGGCCGCGAGGTCGCGGGGCTGGAGAAGCGAGCCTCGCTGGGGATCGCAGGCGACGATGGCGGCGATGCGGCGCGGCCGCCGGGGCTGGCCGACCTGTTCATCGGATTCCGCGTCGAGCGTGATGGATGCGCGGCGCTGCGTGATGCGAGGGTTGACCGATTCGCCGCGCAGCACGGCCATGGCCTCGTCGAGAATGGCGCGCGTTTCGGCGCAGGCCTCCGCGAGCCATTCGAGGTTCGTCCGATCACGGAGGAGTTCTTCCCGCTGACGGTCAAGTGGCGAGAGAGAATCGAGCAGTTCGAGACGCCGGTCGGCCTTGATGCGCTTGAAAACGCCGAGTTGATTGACGAGGTTGACGATCTCCTGGGCGCGGCCGAGGCGAGCGGCTTCGCGCTGCTTCTCGTGAATCTGTGCGAAGAGGCGGTCCATGGCGCGCGCGTTCTGCTGCTGATCGAGCATCCGGGCGATGACGGCAGCCGCGCCTTCGCTCAGGCCGCGAAGGCGATCCACGTCGTCGCGCACGGAGGCGATCTCGCGCATCGCGGCGGCAAGGCGGCGCTGATCGAGCCGAGTTCGCTGTGTCGGAATCCGCAACAGGGCGGCAGGAGCCGCCGCGGCATCCGCGAGAACTTCGCGCAGAGGGCGGACGATGGTGTGCCGCTTGGCGACTCCTCCACCTTCGGCATCGACAATAGTCTGCGGCGCGGTGGAGAAGTCTCGCTCGAACTGATTGAGGTACGTCGCCATCTGCTCATCGACGAGAAGGGGCGAGCCGTCCTGCGCGGCGGCCTGGCGGAGGTGGCGCTTCATGCGCGCCACGCGGGACCACTCCATCATGTCAAGCGTGTTAAAGGCGTTGAGCTCGGGAGCCCACTGGTCATGAATGGCGGCGCCCGGGCCGTAGTAGAGGCAGTCGGTGAAGCCGAGGTCCTGTCCGACGAGGACGATGGGGTTGCAACCGAGATACTGCGCGAGGTAGAAACTCAGATGCGCCACGGTCGATCCGGCGGGCACCGCTCCCATCTCGCGCTTGAGCGGGCCGAGGAGGCGGTCGAGGAACGAGTTGCCGACGCAGCGCACCGGGCCGGGATACGCCTCGATCACGGCCCGGTTGACCTTCGCCTCGCAGACGAGCGTGATGTCGCGCAGGTCCTGAGGGTCGAGATCGTCGTAGAAGTTGCGGCTGATCTCGTGGTAGTCGAGGGCGGTGACGAAGTGAGGGCGAATGCCGCGGCGCAGCAGCGGCCTCAGGCAGGTCTGGACGGCGATGAGCAAGACGCGCTCGCGCAGCGACGGATCGGCGAGGAGGTCATAGTGGCGGGCGAGGCTGGGCCCGGCGGCAATGAGCAGCGCAGTGCGGCCTCTCGCGGCGTCCCGCAACGCCGCTATGCCTTCGCCGGCGGCATACTGGTCAAGGTTGAGGCAGAGGTTGCGGCACGTCGTGCCCGCGTGCACCAGCGTCGTGAGCATCGTCGTTCGCATCGACTTGACGAGTTCAGCAAAGGCGGCGCTGAAGCGGGCAGCGCCTTCGCCGAGACGGGCGCGGCTGGGCAGATGCACCGCAATGGTCGTGCCCTGCGCAACGATGCCCTCAGCGCCGGCAAGTTGCACGGACATTTCGGCCGTGTCGTCCGCATCATCGACGACCACGAGATTCGTCTCGGCCATCCATTTCGAGTGGTCGATGCGCTCGAAGACGCTGCGAAGAAGGGCGAGGTCGGGTTCGTAGACAATGATGAGGCTGGTCTTGCGGAGGCGCTGCGCGAGGCGCTGGACGTGGTAGCCGGCGGCGAAACCGAGGATCACGATCGCGGCGTGCTCAATGACGTCGATGCCGGCGACGAAGCGGTCTGCCTCATCGAGGGGCTTGTGGCGGCTGCACATCTGCGCCCCGCTGAGGGAGAGCGATGGAACATCCTGTGCCGTCGGCGCGAAGGCGCATTCAGCGCGGGGCGCCGCGCAACGGAGGCGCTGTGCGAGGCGGGTGTTGTGAGGGCCGAGGGCGCGAAGGTTGGCTTCGAGGATCGATGTGCTCACGCCGCTGCCCGCTCCGCTCGCGTGCTGTCAATGGAACCGGATGGAACCGACACGAGTATTATCGGAAGCGCCTCGACGGAGACTTGAGCCTTGGACTTGCCCGCCGCCTCGCCGCTGATCACGTACACGCTCGAGACGCCGAGATTTCCGGCGGCGTTGCTGGTCATCGCGTCGGCTCTTGCGTGGTTCGCACTTCGGCCGCACTTCCCCAGACCGGCGGCGATCGCCGCCCTCTCGCTTGCCGGGGCAGCAGTTGGACTGGTTGCCCTGGCGGCCCTGGTTGAGACCACGGGCGAGCGGCTCTCGCGCCAGACCCGGTCACTGGTCGAGACGGCCTTGGCAGGCGACACACGTGCCGTCTCCGATCTGCTTCACGAGGGCCTGGTGCTGCGGGTCGGCTCGGACCAGTCCCGGATGAGCCGGTCCGACCTGCTCCGTCGCGTACCCGCGCTCAAGGAGATCGTCCGATCCAACCACGTGCGGACGGTAGCGGCAGCGAAGACGGGGCGCGACTCGGGAGAGTCAGTGCTGGCGCAGACGACAACACCTCATCTTGGCGCGCCGACGGCCAACGAGTGGCGGTTCCGCTGGTCGCGGGAGGCGGATGGGCGGTGGCGCATCACGGAGATGATCTGGGAGCGGTGGGCCGGGGACGCCGTGCCGACCCTAAGCCTGATCGATCGGTAGCCGCCGGCCGCGCTCACTCATCAGGCTCCGGCGCGTCCGGTTCGGCGAGAGGCTCGACCTCTTCCGGCAGGCTGCGGCTGAGAAAGGCACGCGCGTCGGCGGCCAGGGTGCGGAGAGCAGGCTCATTGCTGCGCAGCGCCGATGCGATCACGACATCATCGGCCTGGTCTGTGCGCGCGGTGATCCAGGCGAGTTGGAGAAGGGGATCGGTGGAGCGGCGCGCAGCGGCCTCAAAGCGATCGAGCACCTCGAAGCGCTTTTCCGCTCCTTCGGCCTGAAACGGGAGCGTCAGCACAGCCCATGCGGCGACTCGGGGATCAAGGTTCGGCCAGAGGTCGATAAGGGTTGCAAGGTCCGCCTCCGCCTCGGCGATCAGCGCGGCATCACGCTCCCGGTCGAGCGTGCGCACGAGGGCGCTGTGGATGACAGCGCCAACCTCGGAGATGTGCCGCATTGCCAGAAGCAGATCGTCGGCCGGGAAGCGAGGCCCCGCCCCCTCGCCGCGCGGACTGAGCGTTTCGAACCAGGGCGTGATGTGCATCGGCGAGGACTGGCGAACAAGGCTCCATGGAAGCGGTGCGACGGAGCCGTCCCGCTTGACCTGGAAGTCGAGCATCGCCTGAAGTTCGAGAGTCAGCGGCTTGACCGCAAGGCTGGGGATGAGCATCCCGAGGCGGGTGTGATCGAGCGCGAGCGGGATGCTGAGCGACTCGGAAGGCATAAGCATCTGGCGGCGCTGCAGATCGAGCGTGAGCGGGGCAGAGCCGGTGTTCAGTTGCCGCCCGGCAAGGCGAAAGACCGGAAAGACCGCAAGCCGGTTCGGGATGATGCGGCCTGGGCCGATCGCCGCCGGCCAGGGGCTGTCGTTGCGGATCGTGACTTCGAAGCGGATTGCACCGAATGGATCGATGCGCGTCGCCGCAGGCGCGATGGAGAGGCTGAAGTGGCGCTGCGGCCTGAGAATGAGGTCGGCGAGAGTCTGCGGAAAGCGGCCGAGTTCCTTCTCGACGCTTCGCGCCTCGCGGGTCAGGGGGAGCGTGCGGGACTGGATCGCTTCGCAGCGCCACTTGCACAAAACGCCGAGGAGGGTGCCGCTCTGGGCCAGGTGAATTTCGCCGAGGACGCGAGCGGCCTCCGCGGATCGTCCGGCCTGCTCATGCGCAAGGGCCAGGCCGAGGGCGCTGAGTGAGTCAGTCGAGGCGAGTGGTTCGAGCCAGGCGACAGCGGCCTGTGGCTCGGCGCGCCGAAGGGCCGCCCAGCCGCGCAGGCGCTGCAACTCGGCCCGGTCCATCTGGCCGTCCTGTTCGAGAAGCGCGAGGTCGGCGGCTGCTCGCTCGGGATTGCGGCCGACCCAGAGGCGAATCCAGGTACGATCGGCGATGAGGCGCCGACGGTCGTTTTCAAGGGCCGCGGCGGCCGTGGAGGGCAGTGCGCTGCGATCAGCGGTGTCGATCTCGCCGATCATCCTCTCCCAACGCGATTCGAGGCGGCCCATTGCTTCATCGACTTCGTTGGGCGCATCCGCGGCTGCGGCCAGAAGCGCCCGCGTGATCTGGAGATGAAGGGAGAGATCGACGGTCACGTCGGCGAAGGAGGGCATTTCCTCGACGGGCGGGGCGAGTCGTCCTTCCTGAAGCGCCTGCTGGTAGGCCTGCTGCCGGCCGCGGTACCACTCGGACTGGAGGCGAGCGCGTTCGGCACGGTCGAAGGCATGCTGGCGCTGGGCGATCAGGTCGAGGCCCACCTGCGCACCCCCCTCTGCGGCGGCCCTGAGAAGGGCGTAATCGGCGAAGAGGTCGTCGGGGATGTTCTCACCGCGCCGCGACGCCAATGCGCTCATCGCTTCAATGAGATCAGCCGCTCCGCGGTAGAAGCCCGCGTCCTTCACCGCCGCGATGAGGTCGCTCAGGGCGGGAATGTTGAGCGGGTCAGCCTTTACCAGCGCTATCAGAGCCTTTACGAGCACTTCGCGGCGCTCGGTCGTGCGGTCCACCTCCAGCGCCTGCAGACCGGCGGCATCAAGATTGGCCGGGTTGTGCCGCAGCGCCTCCTCGAGCCAGGAGGCGGCGACAGAGGCGCGGCCCTGTTCCTGTGCGAGAATCGCCGCCCGGTAGGCGATGTTGCTCTTCACTTCGCGCGACAGGCGGGCGGCTGCGGACGAATCGAGCAGCCGGCGGCACAGGTCCAGCCGATCGGTCACGCTCTGCCGCTCGTCGATGGCGCGGGCGATGATCCGCCATTGTGCGGAAGCATGGTCAGGTTCAAGGCGCAGAAGGTCGCGGTCGGCGGCTGCGGCGATCGCAGGATCGCCGTTGCCCACGGTCGCGGCGGTGGCCAGCCGCCGGTGAATTTCGACGTCGTCGGGCGCGAGTTCGGCCGCGGCCTTGAGGATGCCGACGGCCGTCCGGAACCCGGCGTGCGGATCTTCGCCGGCAAGTGTGCGCGCGAAACGGCCGGCGTGCTGGACGAGCCGGCGGGCGAGGAGGTGTTCGATCGTCTCTCCGGGATCATCCGTCCCTGCGGCGCGGGCGTCTCGGTCGAAGGTGATTCGCCGGGATCCGCTCGGCGCCGCCGAATCGACTCCTGCCGCGAGCATCATCACGATCACCAGCAGCAGGAGTCCTTTCATCGTGTTGATCCCATCGGCACAGGAGCGGAGTTTGCGTGATGATCGCCATCGAGGTCGGCGGCGAAGCGGTTTGACCGCACCGCGCGGCAATCGTAGCGTAACATTCGGGTCTGCGAGAAGACGTCGGCCCTGGGCGGCTCCGGAGTCGGGGCGGCCCGGCCCGCGGATGGTCCGCCGAATCTGTCAACCGCTGCGCCCTGCTGGAGGCTTGGCATGTTGTTTCCCAGGCGAGAAACCTGTGCCCTTCTGTTGTGTGCGGCTCTGGCGCTTCTGCCCAACCGCGCCGTAATGGGGCAGTTGCCACCGGATCTCTACACCACGGCCCGGCCGCTTACCCCCGAGCAGCAGGCTGCGCTGACCGACTTCGCGCGGCGGACTCTTGCCGACCTCAAGTCGGGTGACAGCCGAAGCATGGCCGAAGCGAGGCGGGCGCTGCTGGCGTCGGTGCGGCGGGATACGTCGCGGACTTTTCGGACGGCATTCAACGCGGCCGTGACGCCGGGTCTGGCGGCACTGGCCGCGGACCAGTCAGCCGAAATGGCGGTGCGGCAGGCTTCGATCTGGCTGCTTGGCCCGATTGCGAGCGATGAGACGGATGCGGCGCTGGCCTCAGCGCTCCAGGCGCGCGAGCCGGCGCTTCGCTACGCCGCGGCTGCTTCCCTCGAGCGCTCGATGCTGGCGATTCGCCAGGACCGGCATGCGTACGTCAACGCGGTCGCCAGTGAGAAGGCGATGTGCCGCATTCTCCGCGACGCCATTGCGACGGAGGCGGATGCGCAGGTTCTGAGGGCGGCCGTCGCCGCCGCGGCGGGGCTTCCCAACGCTGGAAATGCCGTGGAGACGCTTGCCGAAGGCCTGGTGCGCCAGGCGCACCGGGTGGACAAGGCCGGCCAGACGGCGCACGTCGAGGTCATCCGCATCGGCCTGGAGCGCATGCAGAAGCGCTACGTCATTGACATGTTCGGCGGGCAGGCGATCGCCACGCACGAGCGGAAGATGGCCGAGGCCGCCGCTTCGGCACTGCTGTTGACGGTTCGCCACGGCAAGGCGGGTCGCATTTCGACGCAGGATCGTGCGGCCTACGCCGATCTCGCACGCATCAGCGAGAACCTGCTCAACCTCCTGTGCAAGCGCGACAGCACGCAGACGCGCGTGACCAGTGCCGTCGGCGCCGGCCGCTTTGATGATGCCGAGGCGGCGATCAAGTCGCTTTGGCTCGCCGAAGATGGGCCGGTGTACGGCAATCGCACCTGGGGCATTGCCGCCGGATCGATCGAGTCCGCCTTCGACCGCTGAGAACCGCCGGCGCAGAGTGCAGTTGATGTCCGCCCGCGATCCGCTTCGATTCAAGGCGGCGGCGGCTCTACGCTTTGACCATGCGGGCGATCCTGCCGATTCTGCTGCTGCTCGCCCTCCTGGCGGCGGCTGTCCTGCTCGACAGGCCGCGGCAGCCCGCCGACCTCACGTTCATCAATCGCGGAGAGGTTCACACCCTCGATCCTCAGCGGATGTCGTGGCTCCAGGATTTCCGCATCGCCGACTCGATCTACGAAGGACTTGTCCGCTGGGACAACGACACCTTTGAGATCCTCCCCGGCGTCGCAGAGTCGTGGGACATCTCGGCCGACGGCCTCACCTACACATTTCATCTGCGCGGCAATGCGCGATGGTCCAATGGCGATCCGGTGACGGCGCATGACTTCGTCTACGCCTGGCGGCGGGCGCTCTTTCCCGACACGGCCGCGGGATACGCCGATCTCTTCTACAGGCTCCGCGGCGGACAGGAATTCTTCAACTGGCGCCGCGGCCAGCTCGCCACATTCGTCGAAGAGGCACGCGGGCTCAGCGAGGTGCGGCGGCGGCAACTGGCGCAGCAGCGGCTTGACGAGGCTCGCCGGCGCTTCGACGAAACAGTTGGCCTTGCGGCGCAGGATGATCGCACGCTCATCGTTACGCTTGAGGTGCCCACGCCTTACATGCTTGACCTGCTCGCCTTCGGGCCTTTCATGCCGGTCCATCCTCCGACGGTCGAGGCGCACGTGAGCCTCGATCCCGCGACCGGAAGCCTGCGGCAGCGCCACGGCTGGACCAAGCCGCCTCACCTGATCGGGAACGGCCCCTATGTGCTCAGCGTGTGGCGCTACAAGCGCGACCTGCGGCTCGAACGAAACGATCGTTACTGGAACGCCGGAAGTGTCGGTTCTGATTCGGTCCTCTGCGTGTACGTCGAAGATGCGAATACGGCGGTGCTCGCCTACAAGACGGGATCGATCGACTGGCTCAGCGACGTGAGCGTGGACTACCGCGCCGACATGATGGCGCAGAAGCAACGCTACATGGTTCGCAATGCCGCTCGCTCTGACGAACTCGAAGCGGAAGGCCTTGGGTACAACGAGATCATGGCGGTCCTCGCGCGAGAGTCGCCGCCGCTGCCCGGCGAGCGCAACGACATTCACGCCTTCGCGGCCTACGGAACCTACTTCTTCAACTTCAATTGCCAGCCGACTCTCAACAGCGGGGCGTTCAACCCGTTCAAGGATGCACGAGTGCGGCGGGCATTCTCGCGAAGCGTGGACAAGCACGCGATCGTCGATCGCGTAACGCGAATGGGCCAGCCGGTGGCGCACACGCTCATTCCCCCGGGTTCGATCGCCGGCTTCAGCGGCGCCGAGGGACTTCAATATGACCCCGCCATGGCGCGCCGCGAACTCGCCGAGGCGGGGTGGAGCGATCGCAACGGCGACGGCCTGGTCGAGGACGAGTCCGGCTCGCCGTTCCCGACCGTCGAGATTCTCTTTCCCTCTTCGACGGAGCACAAGGCCATCTCCCAGGCGATCGCCAACATGTGGGAACGCGAACTGGGCGTGCGGACGCGGCTGCGCGAGGAGGAGACGAAAGTGGCCGGCACCCACCTCGTCGAGCACAACTTCATGGTGGCGCGCGGGAACTGGTTCGGCGACTACGGCGACCCTACCACCTTCCTCGACATCCACCGGACCGGCAACAGCAACAACGACCGCAATTACTCCAATCCCGTCTTCGATGACCTCATGGCGCGCTCGGACGCCGAACTCGATCCGGAGAAGCGGATGCGACTGCTGGAAGAGGCGGAGGCGATGATCGAGAACGATGCGGCGCCGCTCCTGCCGCTCTTTCACCAGGTGACGCTGTACATGTACGACCCCGCGCGGCTGCGGAACATCTCGACCCACCCTCGCCTCACGCAGTTCCTCCACGAACTCGAGGTCGTGCGATGAACCAAGGGGGCGGCGCATGACGGCGATGCTCATTCGACGCCTGGTCCAGGTGCCGCTCATCCTGCTTGTCATCTACACCGTGACCTTTGCGCTGGCGTGGCTTCTGCCGGGCAATCCCCTCGACAAGCCCGAAGGCCGCCGGCCGCCCGTCGAGGTGCAGGAGGCAATGAAAGCGCAGTACAGCCTTGACAACCCGTTCAAGTTCTACATTTCCTACCTCGACCAGGCGTCGGGGCTGGCCTGGCTGCGCGATCGCGGCCGGGGCGGCGGTGATGAAGCGGCGGCCGAGAGGCCGATCTTCAACCTCGGCCCCTGCCTCCAGTACGAAGACTGGTCCGTGAATGAGATCATCGGAGGCGCGCTGCCGGTGAGCATCGTGCTCGGCCTGGTCGCGCTTGTCTTTGCGCTTGCGATCGGGCTGGCGGCGGGCGTCGTGGGGGCGGTGCGGCCCGGAAGTTGGATGGATGTTTCATCGCTACTTGTGGCGCTCATCGGCATCAGCCTGCCGAGTTTCGTGATCGGCACGGCCCTGCTGATCGTCTTCGCCGTCTGGCTCGAGTGGGTGCAGGTGGCGCACTGGGGCTCGCCGCGCGACCTGCTTCTTCCGGCGCTGACGCTGAGCCTGCCCTTCGCGGCCTACATCGCGCGGCTCACCCGCCTGGGCATGATCGAAGTCCTCTCGGCCGACTTCATCCGAACCGCCCGCGCCAAGGGCGTGTCGGAAACGCGCATCGTGCTGCGCCACGCGCTCAAAGTCGCCTTCCTGCCGGTGCTCAGTTATCTCGGGCCCGCCGCGGCCTACGTCATGACCGGCTCGTTCATCGTTGAGAAGGTCTTCAACATTCCAGGTCTCGGGCAGCACTTCGTCAACTCGGTCCTCAACAAGGACCTCTTCCTGATCATGGGCGTCGTGCTGACCTATTCAACGATGCTTGTGCTCTTCAACCTCACGGTCGATATCCTCTACCGCTGGGTGGATCCGAGGATTGAGCAGGCGTGAAGGGGATGCACCGGGCTCCAGGCATTGGGGAGTGGCGCGGATGGCGAAGAAAACGTCAAAACGGGTCGGGCGCGCGCCAGGCGGCGGAGAGGCTCCGCCGCCGGCGAAGTGGGATCTGAGCAGCTCCGTGCCTTCGCTGCGCCTCATCACCATGCCGCGCGACACGAACAACCTCGGCACGATCTTCGGCGGCGTCATTCTCAGTTACATCGACCAGGCGGGATACATCGAGGCCCGAAAGCACGGGCCGCACCGCTGGGTCACCGTCGCCCTCGACAAGGTCATCTTCCACGCGCCGGTCCACGTCGGCGACATCGTCAACCTGCACACGCAGACGATCCGCGTCGGCACGACGAGCATCACGGTCAAAGTCTTCGTGCAGGTCGAGCGCTTTGCGACGCGCGAGACCGTCGATGTCACCGAGGCGCAGATGACCTTCGTGGCGGTGGACGAGTCGGGAAGACCGACTCCTTTTACAAACGTGCCGTGAAAGCCGGCGGCCTTCACGATCTGATCGTACGCGCACGATGATCGCGTCTTCGAGCGAGTCGTGGGGCGTGAACTGCCTCGGGATCATCGGCGACGGAGAGCATCGACCACGTGGCGCGGCCAATGGTCGAGGAACGACAGGGCCCACTGCAACTGCGACTCGAACTGCTGCGGCGACCATCGCGTCCGGCCGTCGGCCAGGAGGATCCGCCCCTGTTCCATGTCCACGAGCGGCGGACGGGTCGTCATCAGGAACTCCATCATGCGCGGATCGATGAGGTCGTACGCGAATCGCCGGTCGCGCGACGCAACGTAGAAGGCGCGGCTGAACTCTGCGGACTCAAAGTCAATGTCATCGAAGCCCACGATCGACTTGAGGCGATCGAAGAGTCCTTCGGGTCGAATGAGCACATCGGGCACGCCGGGGAAGGGCAGGTGGAGAATGCAGAAACTGAAGCGGTAGGTCGTGGTGGTCGTCGTCTTGCCGTTGGATGTCGTGATCTTGTACTCGAAGTCGCCGAGCATCACCGGCCAGCGGGCGCCGTGGTGCTCGATCTCGCCCGTCAACACGTTGAGCGCGCAGCGGCTGTGTCCGCGGCGAAAGACTTCGAAGTGTGAGTAACGTTCGTCGTGGGAGCGATCGCGCCCGGCATTGAAGCGGAATCCCAGCCGCCGCGCGAGGGCGGCCAACTCATCGCGGCGCTTCTGCTCGGCCTTCCACGCCAGCCAGGCAAGCGCGAGGACGATGAGAATGATCGGAATGATGATGAGGAACTCAAGGCCGCCCACGGCTCTTCTCCATCGCAGGCGACCGTGGTTCGGACGCGGCCGGCGGAGCCATCAGCGCGTGCAGGCGCGCGATGCGATCGTGCAGCGGCGGGTGCGTGCGGAATGCGCTGTTGAGTTCGTGCCCCTGCCCCTTGAGCGCGCTCTTCATCGGGTTCACGATGTAGAGGTGTGACGTGGCGCGGTTGGCGACTTCAAGCACTTCGCGGCAGGAGCCGAGTTTCTCCAGCGCGCCGATCAGACCCTGCGGGTAGCGCGTCAGTTCGACCGCCCCGGCGTCGGCGAGATACTCTCGCTCGCGACTGACTGCCATGCGGATGATCATCGCGAGCGTCGGCGCGATGATCATGAGGATGAGGGCGATGACGAAGACGACGATCATGAGGATCGCCGCGCCTTTGTTGTCGCCGCTGGAGCGCCGCGAGGAGCGCCGCCCCCCGCCGTGCCAGAAGTGAATGCGCATCATCTGAAGCGCGGCGTCGGAGGCGAAAACGATCAGCCCGACCATCGTCGCCATCAGCATGGCAAAGCGGACGTCGTAAAAGCGGATGTGTGATACCTCGTGGGCCAGGACGCCCGCGAGTTCATCGCGGGAAAGTCTCTCGCGCAGGCCCCTGGTGATAGCGACGGCAGCATGCTGCGGATCGCGTCCGGTGGCAAACGCGTTGAGTGCTGTGTCGTCGATGAGGTAGACCTTGGGGGGCGGGATGCCCGCGGCGATGGCGAGTTCCTCGACGACGTTGTACAACTGGGGATCGTCCTTCCTGGCGATCTCCTTGGCGCCGGACAGGGCGAGAATGGCCTTCGAACCGCCGTAGAAACTCCACGTGCCCGCGAGGACGGCCACGATCGCCGCCGCGACCGCGCCCAGAACGAGCGACTGAGCCAGGTTGACTCCGTCGCCGGCGAAACCCGCGTAGACCGCGACAAGAGCCGTCGCCGCCATGCCGACCACCACGACGAGCAGCCCCATGCCGAGCATGAGCAGGGCGCTTCGGCGCTTGTTGCGGCGGATCAGGTCGTGAAAAGTCACGTTCGGCGGCAGGCCGCGGATCGCCGGATTCTCAGTGTGAATCGCTTCGGGCATGGGAAATCAAACCACCGAGACACAGAGCACACAGAGGGGAAAGAGAATTCGATGGCCGCAAAGAGGCACAGGAGGCGCAAGAGGCACAAGAGTCACAGAACAGGAGTGAATTGGGTCAAGTGGTTGCTGCGCGTGATTCGACAGCGAGCCTAGGGACGAGGCCCGCCCGACCGCATCGACCAACCCATCCGCCCCTTGTGCACTCTGTGCCTTTCTGCGGCCATTCCGTCTCTCCGCACCATTCTCTGTGTGGGTCCTCTGTGCTCTCTGTGTCTCCACGGTTGGCCTTCGATATCAGAACTCCACCTTCGGCGCTTCGCGTTCCGCCGGCGCGGACAACTCGAAGTACTCGCGCTCCTTGAAACTCAACAGGCCGGCGATGAGCACGCCGGGAAAAGTCTCAATCTGTTCGTTGTATTGCTGGGTCGTGCGGTTGTAGTGCTGGCGCGCGAAACCGATCTTGTTCTCCGTGCTGGTGAGTTCCTCCTGGAGGGCGAGGAAGTTCTGGTTGGCCTTGAGGTCGGGGTACGCCTCGCTGAGCATCATCAGGCGGCCGAGGACCTGGCTCAGTTCGCCTTCGGCCTGGGCTTTGGCGGCGACGCCGGTGGTGTTGACCGCCTTGGCCCGGGCCGAGATCACGGCGTCGAGCGTCTGTTTCTCATGGGCGGCGAAGCCCTTGACGGTGTTGACGAGATTGGGGATCAGGTCATAGCGGCGCTTAAGTTGGACGTCGATGTCGGACCATGCCGTCTCGGCGGCGATCTCCTTGCGCTTGATGGAGTTGAAGACTCCGATGGCCCAGAGAAAGAGGACCACGAAGGCTCCGGCGAAGACCAGTAGTGCGATAACGGCTGCTCCCACGGCGTTCTCCTTTCAAGCGGCGCCAAGGCGTTGGGACGATGAAGTAGAATCCACGCCTTATGGGGAAAAGGCAAGGGGCGGTCTCCTGCCCGTCTCCGGGGCCGCCGATCGGGACACGTTACGCCGCTTGCACGGCCGGCACGCCCAAGGTAGCATGAGCCATGAATGAACCGAACCGAAGCGTCACGGTTGATCAGGTCAACTGGAGCAGCATCCTCCTGATCACTCGCCTGCCGCGGGCGCTGGCGCTCTCGCTTGCGCCCAATCGGATCATCATGGGATTCGTCCTCGTGGTCGTGCTGATGGCGACGGGGACGATGTGGGACGCGATCTTCGGATCGCCGGTCGGACCGAACGGCCTCGGATCGGCGCCCGCAGGCGAGCGGCTCGTCGAAGAGACGCTCAGGCCGATCCTGCGCAACCGCAACCTGGTCTCGGCCGAGCAGGCGGAGAAGATGTCGGCCGGAGAGGCGCTCAGCCCCGTCGCGGTGCGCCGGGCGATCGAGCAGACGTTTCGCGCCCGGACGGCCGAGGAGCGGGCGGACGTGCGGCTCGAAGTGGACGGCGCGCGGATGATGATCCGGACGGTGGAACCGTCCGGCGTGTTCAACGCGGCCTCGCGCGCGGTCGTGGATCACACGCGCGACCTGCTTCGAGCGGCCGTGCGCCTCGAATGCGGCCTGGTGCTCTCACACGTCGTGGAGATGCTGCGCATTCCAGGGCTGCTCTTCGAGCACCACCTCGGGTTTGCGATCGTGTTCGGCGTCTGGGCGCTGCTGGTGCTGCTCATCGGCGGCGCCGCGATGTCGCGTGCGGCTGCGTGCCAGTTTGCGGTCGAGCGGTACATCCCGTGGACGGAGGCGCTGACCTTCGCGCTGCGGCGGTGGATCGCGATTGTGGGGGCGCCGGGTCTTCCGCTGGCGGGGCTGGCGATCGGTGCGGTCGCCCTCGCGCTGGGCGGGTTGCTGCTCGCGGTTCCGGGGCTGAACCTCGTGGGCGCGGTGCTCTACGGCCTGGCGCTGCTTGGATCGGCGATCGCCGCATGCCTGCTCCTCTTGACGCTGATTGCGGGCGCCCTGTTCGTCCCGGCCGTCGCCGTCGAGTCGGCTGATGCGCCCGATGCCCTCGCCCGGGCGTTCTCATTCGTGCGCAATCGCCCGCTTCACTGGGTGGTGTACGGGGCGGCGTCGTTCGTGCAGGGCGTCTTCGGCCTGCTGGTGGTGGCTCTGGTCGCGGCCGTAGCGGTGGGCTTTGCGGCATGGGGCGCGGGGCTGATCGTATCGTCGCCGGCGATTGATGCGATGGGACGCAACGCCTCGATCACGCAAATCCTGCCGCCGGATGAGTTGTGGTCGCTCACGGGCACTCACCGCATGACGGGGGGGCTGATCGGGCTCTGGCGGACGGCGGCGGCGGGACTGGTGGCGGGATGGGTGCTGTCCTACTTCTGGTGCGTAACGACGGTCCTGTACTTCCTGATGCGCAAGGCGACGGACGATCAGGATCTCGAAGAAATCTGGCAACCGGGATTGATCGAGGGAACGATGGCGCCGGGCCGCGCTCAAGCAGGGGAGGTGGGCGAGGTGTCGTAGGCCGCGCCGTGTGCGGTCTCTGCGGCGGTCCCGCCGATAAGGCATGTTCATGTCCGCTACTTCGGGCGGCCCGTCGGGGCCGTTTACCATTGCGCACGTCACACACGAAGCCGTCGAAAAGATGGGCGGCATCGGGACCGTCCTCGAAGGGATGATGACAAGCGCCGTCTACCAGTCGGCGGTTCGGCGTTCAATCCTCGTCGGCCCGATGGGCGGGCACCATTTCGAGAGTCCGCTGCGCCGCCTCGGCCCGCACGTGAACGTCCGCTACAGCAGCGCCGACAACATCGACTTCGACGGCCTGGGCCGCAGATTCCATCCCATCCAGTGGGCCTTCGGCGTTCACATCGCCTACGGCATCCGCACCTATGAGAAGAACGGCTACAACCGCGAGGGCCGGGCCGAAATCCTGCTCATCGACGTCTCCAGCCCCAACCGGGATCAACTGGCGATCTTCAAGATGCGGCTGTGGGACTGCTTCAGGATCGACGCGCGGCGCTACGAGCACGACTGGGGGTTCGAGGAATACTGCCGCCTCGCCGAGCCGGCGTTCTACGCGCTCTCGGCGATCGTCGCGCCGGACGAACTGCCCTGCATCATCCTCAGCCACGAGTACATGGGGCTGTGCACGGCGCTCAAGGCGGTGATGGACGGCGGCGAGGCCTTCCGCACCGCCTTCCACGCCCACGAGTGCGCGACAGCGCGGCGGCTGGTCGAGCATCACAGCGGGCACGACACCGCGTTCTACAACATCATGCGCCAGGCGTCGGCCAGGGGGCTTTTCGTCGAGGATATCTTCGGCGACCAGTCCTCTCACATGCGCCATGCGTTGATCTCGCACGCACACCAGTTGGACGCGATC
This sequence comes from uncultured Planctomycetota bacterium, assembly GCA_900696685.1. Lineage (GTDB taxonomy): Bacteria > Planctomycetota > Phycisphaerae > Phycisphaerales > UBA5793 > UBA5793. The sequence continues at coordinate 24,915 of CAADHA010000047.1, read as the reverse complement.
ATCGCCGTGGGCGATCCGACCGCCGAGGAGATGAACTTCCTGAATCCTCAGACGAGGCAGGCGTCGATCGACCTGGTCTACAACGGCCTGCCGGCCTTCTTTGCCGACTTCGCGCAGGAGCAGCAGGCCCGGTGGATGATGGACGAATGGGCCCGGGCGGTGGTGGGTTACTGTCCTGACGTGCTGATGACGCACGTGGCGCGGCCGGTGATCAGCAAGGCCTTCTGGCGCGACCTCAAGGTCATCTCGCACCTCGACAGGCTGCTCGGAGCCGAGGGACGCACCGGCCTGCTCATCTTCCTCACGTGCGGCGCGCCGCCGCGAGCGACCGCGGAGGTGAACCGGATGGCGCGTGAGTACGGCTGGCCCTGGCATCACCGCGAGGCGTATCCGGATCTCGTCGGGCCGGAGATCGAGTTGCACCGCCTCATCCAGCACTACAACGCGGGCCACACGAACGTGAAGGCGATGCTGGTGAATCAGTTCGGCTGGAGCGGGGCGGCGTTGGGGGACGCGGCGCCGGCGGCGATGACCTTTGCATCGCTGCGCCAGGCGACGGATGTGGAACTCGGCCAGTCGGTCTATGAGCCGTTCGGGATTGCGCAACTCGAAGCACTGGGCAGCGGGGCCTTGTGCGTCGCCAGTTCCGTGTGCGGATGCGTGGCGTCGTATCGCAGCGTGCTGGCGCGGATGGAAGGCGGCGCCACAGGGGGGGGTAACTCCAATGTCATCGTCGCCGACTACACCAGGCTCGACCGGCCCATGACCATCGACGAACTTCGCGCCATGACCCAGGCGCAGCGCGACCGCGTCGAGGAGCGGGTGGCCGCCGAGGTCGCGGCCGAACTGCACCGGCGACTGCCGCGCAGCGAAGCAGACTACCGCAGGCTGCTCGAATCCGGCCGGGAACTCGCCGAACAAATGGGATGGGAGAGGGTGATCGCCGATGACCTGCTGCCGGTGCTCAGGCGCATTGCGGCGCCGCGCGGCGGAGGCTTGTGAAACCTGACTCCTGAAGAGAGGCCCTCAGTCGCCGAAGCGGACTGCTGATTCCAGCGATTGTCCGTTGCTTCGGTGCGCCTCACGTCATGCGCTCGCCAGCCGGCGCGCGATGAGGAAGGACATCTCGAGCGACTGCTCGTAGTTGAGGCGCGGGTCGCACATGGTGCGGTAATTGGCGGCGAGGTCAGCCTCGCTCAGGCCGCGGGCGCCGCCGGTGCACTCGGTTACGTGGTCGCCGGTCAGTTCGAAGTGGACGCCGCCGAGATACGTTCCCGCCTTCGCATGAAGGTCAAATGAAGCATCGAGTTCGCCGAGGATGTCGGCGAAGTCGCGGGTCTTGCGGCCAGGATGCGATCCGCTTCCGTTGGCCGCTTTCGTGTTGCCGTGCATGGGATCGCAGACCCACAGGACGCGACGATCGTTGCGGTTCACTGCCTCGAGCAGCGGCGGCAGGCAGCGCTGCACGCTCGCCAATCCCATCCTGTGGATGAGTACGAGGCGGCCGGGTTCGTTGGCCGGATTCAGCCGATCGATCAGTGCGAGCAACTCATCGGGCGTGGCGCTCGTACCGAGTTTGACGCCGATCGGGTTGCGGATGCCGCGGAAGAACTCGACGTGCGCGCCGTCGATGGCCCGGCAGCGGTCGCCGATCCAGGGCAGGTGGGTCGTGAGGTTGTAGTAGCCCTCGCGCCGCGGGACGTTGCGCGTCCCGGCGGACTCGTAGAGCAGGTGAAGGCCTTCGTGGCTCGTGAAGAACTCGACGCGCGTGAGGTCGTCGATCGGCTGGCCCGCGATCGTCTCCATGAAGCGGACCGAGTCGGACAGCCGCAGCACCATCGCGTGGTATTCCTCGTGGAGCGCAGCATTGTCGCAGAATGCCAGTTCCCAGTATTCGGGATGGTGCAGGTCGGCGAACCCGGCGTCGATGAGCGAGCGGATGAAGTTGAGCGTGAGCGCCGCATGCTGGTAGCAGCGGACCATGAGATGCGGATTGGGACGGCGGGCCTCGGGCGTGAACTCGATCGAGTTGATGAGGTCGCCGCAGTAACTCGGCAGCGTGAGGTCGCGCCCGTCGGGGCCGGGGCGCGTCTCCGTCGCGCTGGAGCGCGGCTTGGCGTACTGGCCCGCGAAGCGGCCGATGCGCGTGATCGGCTTGCGGGCCCCCTGCACGAGCACAAGGCTCATCTGGAGGAGAATCTTGAGTTTGTTGGTGATGACGTCGGGCGTGCAGTCGGCCAGCGACTCGGCGCAGTCGCCGCCCTGGAGGATGAAGCGGCGGCCCTGCTGTGCCTCGGCGAGTTCGCCCTTGAGGCGCTCGATCTCCCAACTCGTCACCAGCGGCGGGAACGAGCGCAGTTTGGCCACGGCGGTCCCGACCGCTTCGGCGTCGGCATACTCCGGCTGATGCAGCGCTGGGCGCGACCTCCAGGATTCAACCGACCAGTCCGACACGGCAACTCCGTCCGATAGAGCGGCAGGGGCGGTTCGACAAGAGGCAATCGTACGCGGCCCATGGCGGCGCCGAAGGCTTCGACCGCGGTGGCACGGTTCAACTTCGGTCAGAACCCACCGCGCGGCGCCGCTTCCTATCGGTCCCTCGTACAATCGACTGGCCGGAGGGCGAACTTCGGCCGATGGTTTCAGGAGCAGGAGAAGGAGCGTTTGCCTTGAAAAGAGCCTCCGGCGTGACCGCCCAGACCGCGACGCAGTCCCCCGCCGCCGCCGCGTCGAAGGTCAAGCACTTCGTCATCGACACCAACGTCGTGCTGCACAATCCCAAGAGCCTCTTCATGTTCGACGACAACGAAGTGGTCATCCCCTTCGCCGTCCTCGAAGAACTCGACCTGCTCAAGCGCGGCAACGACGACATCGGCCGCAACGCGCGCGAAGTCATCCGGCAACTGGACATCCTTCGCGGGCGCGGCCGGCTGATGGAAGGCGTGAAGTGGAACGAGCGCGGCGGGGTCATCCGCGTCGCGCTGGACGCCAGCCAACTCGCCCCGCACCTGCGCAGCGACAGCCCCGACAACCGCATCATCTCCATCGCCTGGGCGCTCAGCCAGGACGGCAGGCGCACCGTCTTCGTCTCCAAGGACATCAACGCACGCCTCAAGGCCGACGCGATCGGACTGACCGCCGAAGACTTTGAGAGCGAGAAGGTCGATGCAGCCAGCCTCTATACCGGCTACACGACCCTGGATGTGCCCGGCGAGATCATCGACGAACTGTACACGGAGCGGCAGGTCGTCCTCGACCGCCTCGAACCTCACCTTGTCGTGAACGTCGAAGGCCAGAGCGGGACGATTCACGTTCACGCCAACCAGTTTGTGCTGCTGCGCGATGCCGCCGATGAATCGCACAGCGGCCTGGCGCGGCGCCTCGCGGACACGAACCACCTCATCCCCATCACCGGCCCGCGCCGGCCGACCTTCGGCGTCATGGCGCGCAACCTCCAGCAGACCATGGCTCTCGACCTGCTGCTCGACGACGACGTGCAACTCGTCACCCTGCTGGGCACCGCGGGCACGGGCAAGACGCTCCTCGCCCTCGCCGCCGGCATGACCAAGGTCTTCAACGAGGAGCGCTACGACAAACTGCTCGTCGCCCGGCCGATCATGCCCCTCGGCCGCGACATCGGCTACCTCCCCGGCGACAAGGATGAGAAGTTGACCGCGTGGATGCAGCCGATCTTCGACAACCTGTCATTCTTGCTTAGCAACCGCGGCACCCGCTTCGACGCCGCCGAGAGCCACTCGACGGAGCAGCGGGTGCAGAAACTCATGGCCGAGGGCAAACTCGTCATGGAACCGCTGACCTACATCCGCGGCCGGTCGATCCCGCACCAGTTCATGATCGTGGATGAGGCGCAGAACCTCACGCCGCACGAGGTCAAAACGATCGCCTCGCGCGTGGGCGAGGGGACGAAGATCGTGCTGACGGGCGACGTGGGGCAGATCGACAACCCCTATCTCGACGCCGAGAGCAACGGGCTGAGTTACCTCGTCGAACGCCTCAAATACGAGGGGATCGTGGGCCACGTAACGCTGGCCAAGAGCGAGCGCAGCGACCTGGCGCGCCTGGTGGCGGAGACGCTGTGATTCGAACGGGACTGCTGGAATAGTTCCGCAGTGCAATGGGGTTGTCGGAGAGATAAGTCGTCAACAACCCGAATCGCCATGCAGGATTGGAGGGAGCCGCCGGCTGAGTCATTGGCGAGCGGCGATCATGGCGATCACGTGCTGTGCCATCGTGCCCGTGAACACATTCGGCCAGCGCTACCGCGTCGTCGAGGTCGGAACCCTTCCGGGGCACGGGATTCCTTTCCTTCGGCAGTGAACGACCGTGGCCAAGTAATCGCGCATGCGCTTGCGACCCCGACGAGGACCGCATTCGTCTGGACCGATGGCGAAATTCGAACGCTTCCATTCCTGAATCAGCAGGAGCCGAGCGCGATCCCCAGTGATCTGAACAACAAGGGCGACGCCGTCGGATGGTCGGCGATGTCATTCAACGACCATGCCGTCCTGAGGCCGGCGGAGGGCGGCGTCATCGATCTCGACCCGCCCGGCGCCAACGACAGTTTCGCCAACGCGCTCAATGACAGCCGCCTGGTGGTCGGTTTCGCTCGCAACTGGCGCACCTTCCTCTGGGAGGATGGAAAGTGGAGGACGTTTGTCGACATCGGTTGGCGATCGATGAACAACGCGGGCCAGATGGTCGGCGATGCGGGACTCGAAACGTTTCTCTGGGACAACGGCGAGGTCGTTCAGTTGACGCCATTGAGGCCCGGCGGAAACACCTCGGCGAATGAGATCAGCCCATCCGGATTGATTGCGGGGGCGTCCGCACTGAACGCGAACCACGCCATGCCGGTGATGTGGGAGAACCGCCGCCTCATCGCCCTTGGTCTGCTCGATTCCGCCGGGGGCGGGACGGCCAGCGGCGTCAATGACGCAGGGGAGGTGGTCGGCGCTCTGTCGATTCCCGATGGGATGTTCCGCCTCAATGTGGGATTCGTCCGGCGCAACCACATCATGCACAACCTCAATGGCCTGCTGCTCGACGAAGCAAGCAACGAGTGGCTTGTCATCTGGGGCATCGACATCAACGCCTCCGGACAATTGACCGCCGAGGCGTATGCGCGCTCGCGCGATCTCCGGCTGGCCGTCCGCCTCGACCCCGTTGATGAAGGCCTGACGGTGTGGTCGTTCGCGCCCAACGCGCCTGGTGCCATCAACACGCTTGAAGTGGTTCACGCCACGCCGCACGGCCGCGTCGACTTCGTCGCGGGCAATGCGCGCGGCGAGGGGCGCACCATCCCGCTGTGCCCGGGCGCGACGATCGAACTCGTCAATCCACAAATGATCGGCACGGCCTTCGCCGCCGCCGACGGCCGCGCGACGCTCAACCGCTTCATCCCCGCCGGCCTCGCCGGCAAGCGCTTCGTGGTGCGGGCGATCGACTGGAGCACCTGCAAGACCAGCCCGCCGGGCTTCATCCAGATTCAGCCGTAGCACCCCGAGAATGTGGATATCTCAGGCAAATCGCCGGGATTTTTCGCAAATCCCTGTTTTTTCAGGGTCAAGTTGCCCCGGGGACTTGTTTCCTGCAGCGGAGACCCTATAAAAACCGACATGAAAGCCACGGGTGGTCGGTTCAGTGTGAACCGCCAGCCCGGCTCCGCGACTCTCTTTTTATGGAGAAGAACCAGTGGCCAAGACCAGCAAGAAGACCCCGTCGTTCAAGTTCACCCGGGCCGACAAGCCGCGCAGCAAAGGTGACATCTACACCAACCTCGCCACCAACACTGGCCTGAGCCGCAAGCAGGTCGCGGGCGTCTTCGACGCGCTGGCGGCGATGGTCGGCAACGACCTCAAGAAGAACGGGCCGCAAATCTTCACCCTGCCCGGCATGGCGAAGATTCTCGTGCAGCGCAAGCCCGCGACCAAGGCGCGCCAGGGGATCAACCCCTTCACCGGCCAGCCGACGATCTTCAAGGCCAAGCCGGCGCGCAACGTCGTCAAGGTCCGCCCCCTCAAGGCCCTCAAGGACATGGTCTGATCGACTCATTTCGAGTCTCGTCATTCTGATCATCAACGGCCGAAGCCCACGTTCAGTGAACGTGGGCTTCGTGCACATGTGGCGCTCTCGCGCGACGCATCAGGTTGAAACGGCCGGAAGGACCGTGCCGCGGACTTCGCCCAGGCCGATGCGCGGCAGGCCGGGGCGGGCGCAGACGCCGGACATGATGACCGTGTCGCCGTCGGCGAGGAACTTGCGCTGCTCGCCGGTGGGCAGGGTCAGCGGCTGCGTGCCCTTCCAGCAGATCTCCAGCATCGAGCCGCGCGAGTCCGGCGTCGGGCCGCTCACCGTGCCCGAGGCGTAGAGGTCGCCGGGGCGCACGTTGCAGCCCGTGATCGTCTGGTGCGCCAGTTGCTGGCACATGTTCCAGTACATGAGGCTGAAGTTGTTCCGCGTGATCGGAACGGGCGCGATTCCCTGCTCGCGCATCTTCGCAGTTTGCAGCCGCACTTCCAGATTGAGATCGAAGTTCCAATCCCATGCGCCGTCGAGGTACTTCTGCACGGGCGGATCATCCGGGCCGCGCGGCGTGCGCACGCGATACGGCTCAAGCGCATCAATGGGCACGACCCACGGGCTGATCGAGGTGGCGAAGTTCTTGGCGGTGAAGGGGCCCAGCGGGACGTACTCCCACTTCTGAATGTCGCGGGCGGACCAGTCGTTGACGAGCACGAGGCCGAAGATGTGCTCGTGCGCCTTGTTCACGTCGATCGGACGGCCGAGGGCGTTGCCCGGCCCGGTGATGAAGCCGACTTCGAGTTCAAAGTCCAGCAGGCGGCTGGGGCCGAAGGTCGGCGTCGGCGCTTCCTCGGGGTTGGTCTGGCCGCAGGGGCGATGAATGTCCGTGCCGGAGACGACGATGGAACTTGACCGGCCGTGGTAGCCGACGGGCAGGTGCTTCCAGTTGGGCAGCAGCGCGTTGGCGGGATCGCGGAACATCATGCCGACGTTGGTGGCATGCTCTTTCGAAGAGTAGAAGTCGGTGTAGTCGCCGATCCGCGCGGGCAGGTGCATGACGATCCGGTCCATCGGTACGAGGCAGCGTGACCGCAGGTCGGCGTTGTCGCGAAGTTCGGGGCTGGAGTCGCGCATCCACCGGCTCAGGCGGTGGCGCACCAGCGTCCAGGTGCGGCGTCCGGAGGTGAGAAAAGCGTTGAGCGTCGGTTGCGCGAAGAGCGAAGGTCCGAGGCCGGCGAGGTCGGGGCAGAGTTCCGGCCACGCGATGGAGAGATCGATGATGTGCCGGCCGATCGCCGCCCCGACGCGGCGCTTCTCCGCCGCCTCGCCGTCACGCGTGAAGACCCCCAGCGGGAGGTTCTGGACCGGAAAGTCGCATGCCGGATCGTTGGCCTCCCCGAGCCACGAGCGCAGGCCCGGCTCGCTCGTCTCGCTGCTCCGCTGTTCGCGCAGGGTCGGATTCATTTGTCAGGCTCCCCTCCGCGCGCCCGCAGCGATCGGGAGCAGCCCCAAGGCGTGCAAATCATCAACCGGCTCGGCGATTGAGCACGATCCGAAGGAGACCGCCAGGCGCCGGCCGCGCGCCACGTCTTGGGCGCTGAACGTCCAGTCCAGGGCGCGGCACTGTTCGCCGTCGAACGAGAATGCGACGGGATCGTCCGCACTCAGGATCGCGCGAAGTGCATCGTCAGGGCAATGACGCGAGTTGGCGCCGGCCGCGGCAAGAAAGAGATTCAGGAAGCCGTGCATCGTGCAATTGAGTTTCGCATCGCGGCGACGGAGAGGGTGGTGCAGCCCGGCGGTCGCCTTGAAAGGAACCCGGGCGTCGCGGCACGCGAGGATGAAGGCGGCGAGGCGCTCGACTGAGGGGAAGTGGTCCGGCGTGAGGCCGCCGGTCCGAATCTTGGCGCCGTGCCTCGTCCCCGCGAGGGCGGTGATGAAGCCGCGGCTGTCGAACGCAGGTGGAAACTCGAACCATGCCGTAACAGCGTCGGCGACTGACTCGAGCGCGTCGAGGCAGGATTCCAGGCCTTCGATCGAAGCCACCTTGATTTCGAGCGATGGCACGTCAAAGCGACCGGCGGATTCATCAAGGAACGACGTGATGGCGTCGAGGTCAGTTTCGAGTGCGTCGCCGGCCAGGACAGAGAGGTCCCATCGGTCCTCGTCCATGTCTCCTGCTTCCCGGGCCAGTTCGGCGAGGCGGCCGACGGGGCAGACAAAGCGACCCACAATCCATGCTTCCGGCCTCGTCCGCCAGCGGCGGTGCTCCAATGCCGCATCGCGCATCGACAGGGCCGCGGGCGGGAAAAGCCCGGCATAATCGATCAGCCCCGTTGTCAGAACCTCGAACGCGGACATGGCCTCAACGGTACACTCGAATGAATGGCCCGTCGAACGCGTATCATCAGATTCGCGGGATCGACCGGCCGGTCCGCCAAAGCAACCGAAAGCCCGGATTTCCCAACAGGAGTATGGGGCGGCGCCCTCCAGTTGCCGTCCGACTCGCTCGACGCCCCTGCCCTGACGACGGAGAGAGCAGACGTGAAGGGACTCATCATTGCCGGCGCGACGGTCGTAGTGCTCGCGGGCCTCGGGGCCCTTGTCGGGCCAACGGCTGTGCAGAAAATCCGTGATGCCATGCCCAAGCCGCAGTCGACCGTGGTGCGCCTCGCCCAGCCGGAGCGGGGCGTGCTCATCGAGACGATCCGGGCGCCGGGCGAGATTGAGCCTCGGACCAAGGTGGACATCAGCGCAAGGCTGTCGGCGCGGATCACGGCGCTTCCGTTCAAGGAAGGCGACCTGGTGACGCGAGGGAATCCCGAGGCCGATCCGCCGGTTCCCGCTTCGCTGCTCGTGCAACTCGACTCGACGGACCGCGAGGCGAGCCTGCGCGCGGCCGAGGCGCGGCGTGCCGCCGACGCAGCGGCGATCGAAGTCCATCGCGCGCGCCTCGAGGGCACGCGGGCGTCGATTGACGGCACGCGGGCGTCCCTTCGCCAGGCGGAACTCGATCTTCAACGGAACTCCGGACTCCTGGCGACGCACGATGTCGCGCAGTCGGTGGTGGACCAGGCCGGCGCACGCGTTGACGAACTGCGGGCTTCGCTCGCATCGCAGGAGCAGGCGCTCAAGGCGGATGAACTGAACCTGACCGTCATGGAGTTCAATCTCCAGGCGTCGGACGCCGCCATCGAGCAGGCGCGCGACGACCTGAGTTACACGACCATCAGATCGCCCATCGACGGAACGATCACGCGCATCAACGCCGAGGTCGGCGAGCTGGTGATGACGGGCACGATGAACAATGCGGGGACGGTCATCATGCAGGTCGCGGACCTGTCGGTCATGCTGCTCAACGCCCAGGTGGACGAGGCGGCAGTGGGGGGAGTGGAGGTCGGGCAGCGAGCGGCCGTGCGCATCAATGCCTACCCCGGCCGCGTCTTCGAGGGGACCGTCCAGGCCGTCGCCCTCTCCAACGACCGCGCGACGGACGGCTCAAAGTACTACAAGACCGAGATCCTTCTCAACACGCAGGGGATGAGGATCTATTCAGGTCTCACGGCGGACGTCGAAATCGAAACGCGGCGGCATGAGGGGATTCTCAAGGTTCCCACCCAGGCAGTGCTCGCCCGCCCTGTGGACGACCTGCCTCCGAGCATCCGCGAGGACAATCCCAATGTCGACATGACCAAGGGCGTTGCGACCGTGGTCTACCGGATGATCGACGGCAAGGCCGTGGTCACGCCGGTCACGATCGGCGCCAGCGACGCCTCGGAGACGGTGGTGTTGTCGGGCCTGGAGGAGGCGGATTCGGTGATCGTCGGGCCGTATCGCGTCTTCGAGAGCCTCAAGCACGACCAGGCGGTCAAGGATGAAGCGATCGTCGAGAAGGAGAAGCTCGACAAGCAGCGCAAAGACGAAGCAGCGAAGAAGGAGAGCGCGACTCCGTCGTCGGCTGCATCCGACGGCTGAGGCGCCCGCGCGATGATCATCCGCCTGCGCCACGTGACGAAGATCTACAAGATGGGCACCGAGCGCATCAATGCGATGGCCGGCGTCGATCTTGACGTCGCCGCCAACGAGTGGGTCGCCATCATGGGCCCATCGGGCTCGGGCAAGAGCACGATGATGAACATCCTCGGCTGCCTCGATCGCCCGACCGGCGGCACATACGAACTCGATGGGCACTTCGTCAACCGCATGAGTTCCTCGGCGCTGGCACGCGTGCGCAACGAGCGGATCGGTTTCGTCTTCCAGTCGTTCGAACTGCTGCCGCGGCTGACGGCGCTCAAGAACGTCGAATTGCCGATGGTCTATTCGCGGTCCGACTGGTTCCGCCGGCACCGGCGCGCGAGGGCGGCGCTGGAACGCGTGGGTCTGGCCGACCGGATGACGCACCGGCCCAACCAGCTTTCCGGCGGACAGAAGCAGCGCGTGGCCATCGCCCGCGCCCTGGTCAACGAGCCGTCGATCCTCCTCGCCGATGAGCCGACGGGCAACCTCGACAGCCGCACCACGGCTGAGATACTCGAACTCTTCTCGCAACTGCACCGCGAGGGGCAGACCATCATCATCGTGACGCACGAGGAGGAAGTCGCCCAGCACGCCACGCGCATCGTGCGCATGCGAGACGGGAAGATTCACTCCGACCGCCCCGCGGCCGAAGATGAATTGAACCGCGCAGCGCTGCAACTGCGCCGTTCGCACGCCGTCGCGGCCGCGGAGGGCGACTCAATTGCTGGGGCGGGCTTTCCGGAAGTGGTTCCCCAGGGGGCCCGCAGCACTTCGGCGGAGGCTCGGTCATGAGATTTCTCCTCTGGCCCATCACGACGCTGCGCCTGCTCCTCCAGAGCGCCGCCCTTGCCGCAGGCCAGATCTGGACCAACAAGGTGCGCTCGATCCTCACGACGCTGGGGATCATCATCGGCGTAGCCGCAGTTACGGCGGTGATCGCGGCCCTCACCGGCATGAAGGCCTTTGTGCTCGACGAGTTCCAGTCCTTCGGCACCAACAAAATCTTCATGGGGCCGCGCTGGCCGGACACGGGCCGCTTCGCCAACGCTTCCTGGCGCGTCATCCGGTTCGTTCCCGAGAACTTCGACGGCTGGGAGACCGAGTGCGCCAGCGTCGCCGCTCTCACACGCATCCGCGAGATGGGCGGCAACGTGCGCTACGGCGACAAGTTGATCGACGGCGCCCGCATCACCGGCATCGAGCCCGACTGGCACAAGATCGAGAACCGGTTCGTGACCGTCGGCCGCCCCTTTTCCACTTCCGATCAGCAGCGATTTGATCAGGTCTGCATCATCTCCACCCACCTGCGCGACGATCTGAAACTCGACCGCGACTGTACGGGCGAGTCGATCCTGATCAACAACCGGCGATTCACGATCGTGGGGCTGATCGAGCCGAACCCCGAATCGGCGATGGGTTTTCGCGATTCCGCTGCCGAGGCGGAGATCTTCATCCCCTTCAGCACGGCCTGGCGGATGAACGAAGGCTGGATGCAGGCGATGGCGGCAAGCCGCTCGCCCGAGGTTTCGGAGGACGCGATCGCCGAACTTCGCGCCCTGCTCCGCAAGAAGCGCAGGCTCCTGCCCGAAGACCCCGACACGTTCCGCATCATGGCGATCCAGCAGGCGATCGAGCAGTTCAAGCGCGTGTCGCTGGTGATCTCGCTCATCGCGTTCGGCATCGTGGCGATCTCGCTGGTCGTCGGCGGCGTGGGCATCATGAACATCATGCTTGTGTCGGTTTCTGAACGGACACGCGAGATCGGCTTGCGCAAGGCCGTGGGTGCGAGGCGCTCGGCAATTCTGCTCCAGTTCCTGGTCGAGGCGGTGATGCTGTGTTTTCTCGGAGGCTTCATGGGGCTTGGACTGGGGCAGTCGATCACCATGATCCTCGCCGGCGCCGCCGGCCTGGAGAAGGCCTACATCCCGCCCTGGGCCATGCTGCTGTCCTTCGGCTTCGCCGCCCTCGTGGGCGTGCTGTTCGGCATGTTTCCCGCCATCAAGGCCGCCTTGCTCGATCCCATCGAGGCTCTCCGACATGAATGAACCAATCTGCGGATGGCGTCGCCGCAATCTGATCGCCCTTGCGGCGCTGAGTGCTTCTGCCCTTCTGATGGTCGGGTGCGACGGGCTGCTGAGCGAAGGCCCGCGCGTCTCCGTGGACCCGAGGTCGCTGCGCGACATCGAGCCGATCGGGCTTGCGCAGCGGGCGAAGGCGACGCAGACGCCCGAGGAGGCGCGGGAGGAGTTCCAGAAGCGGGCGCCCTCCCTGCGGCGCGCCGCTGAAGCGCCGGAACGGATCGAGTTGTCCATCGAACAGTGCCGCGCATTCGCCCTCGAGCACAACCTCGACCTCGCCGTGCAACTGCTCAGCCCGACGATCGCGCAGGAGAACGTCACGCAGGAAGAGGCCCGCTTCGAGGCGCTCTTTTTCGGCAACGTTCGGCAGTCCAAGTTCGACCAGCCGACCGACACGCGGCTGAGCGGCTCCAACGTCGAGTCGCTCTCGGGTGATGTCGGCTTTCGCATTCCGCTGCGAACGGGAGGCGCGATCACGCTCGACCTGCCCTTCAATCGGACGGAGACGGACAACCAGTTCTCGACGCTGAATCCGTCATACACGAACGACCTGTCGATTTCGCTCAGCCAGCCCCTGCTCCGCAACGCAGGCACGCGGACGAATACGCACGCAATCCGGGTAGCGCAGTATCAGTCGCTCATCAGCGAGGCACGGACGAAACTCGAGGTGGTCCGGGTGATCGCGGACGTGGATCGGGTGTACTGGCGCCTGTACGCGGCACAGCGGGAACTGGAAGTGCGCAAGCAGGAGTATGACCTGGCCGGCGTGCAACTGGAACGTGCGCGGCGGCGCGTGGCGGCCGGGGACGCGGCGGAGGTCGAAGTCATCCGGGCCGAGGCGGGCGTGGCTCAGCGCGTAGAAGCGATCATCATCGCCGAGAACGCCGTGCGCGACGCGGAACGCCTGCTCAAGCGCATCCTCAACCGGCCGGACCTCGGGATGGAGACGCCGACGATCATCGCGCTGACCACGGCGCCTGATCCGGTTCGCTACGAGCTTGACGGCGCGCAACTGGCTGAGGCGGCGCTGGACACGCGCATGGAGATGCTCGAGCTTGAACTGCTCATCGCGCAGGACGCGAGCAGCGTGGACTTCGCCCGCAACCAGAAACTGCCGCTGGTGACGCTGGACTATCGCTACAACGTCAACGGGCTGGGAAGTACGTGGAACGATTCGCTGGACCTGCTCATCGACAAGAGTTTCGAAGACCACATCCTGGGTCTGAGCGTGGAGGTTCCTCTGGGCAACGCATTGGCGCGGAGCCGATACCACCAGGCCGTCTATTCGCGCCTCCAGCGCCTCGCTACGCGCGATCAGCGCCGCGCCCAGATCATCAACGAAATCTTCAACGCCCTCGATCAACTGGAGGCGAACTGGCAGCGCATCCTCGCCAGCGCGCGGGCGGCTGTGCTCGAAGTCCGCGTGCTCGAAGCCGAGCAGAGGCAGTTTGATCTCGGCCTGCGCACGAGCACCGACGTGCTCGACGCGCAGGCGCGCCTCGCCAGCGCCCGCAGCGCGGAGATTCGGGCGCTGGCGGAGTACCAGATCGCGCAGGTGGACGTGGCGTTTGCGACGGGCATGCTCCTGGGCGCATCGAAGGTGCGGTGGGAGCCGCTTGCTCCTGATCTCACTGCGCCGATTGACGGGGCGAACTGAACGCCGCGGCGCAGCACGTCGCAAATCCGGTCCCTGCCCTATCCGCCTCTCTGTGGCACCCTCGCGGCGCGTCTGATAGAGTGTCAACAAAGGCGCGGCAGCACGCCGCCGGGCACCGAGGGGGCACACGCATGTCTGAAGTCAGATCCATTGTGGTCGTCGGGGCGGGGACGATGGGCTCGGGCATCGCTCTCACCGCCGCCATGAGCGGTATTCGGGTGCATCAGGTGGATGTGGCCGACGCCGTACTCGAACGCGCCCGCGCCGCGCACAGGAAGATCCTTGCGCGCAATGTCGAGAAACAGCGCATGACGCAGGCCGAAGCAGACGCCGCTGTCGGCCGGGTGACCTACACGCCCGACCTCGGCGCCGCGCGCGACGCCGACTGGGCCGTCGAAGCGGTGCTTGAAAGGGCCGATCTCAAGAAGGAGATCTTCCGCCAACTTGTCGAGCAGATGCGCCCGGACGTCGTGCTGGCTTCCAACACTTCCTCGATCTCGATCACGCAGATCGGTGCGTCGGTGGGACAGCACGCGCACCGTGTGATCGGCATGCACTTCTTCAACCCCGTGCCGGTAATGAAACTCGTCGAGGTCATCAAAGGGCTGGCGACGAGCGAAGAGACGACCGCGCGGACGATTGCGCTGGCGCAGAAGATGGGCAAGACGCCCGTGCCGGCGAACGACCGGGCGGGGTTCGTGAGCAATCGCGTGCTCATGCCGCTCATCAACGAGGCGTTCTACGCCTGGATGGAAGGCGTGGCCGAGGCGGAGCACATCGACGAGATCATGAAACTGGGCTGCAACTTCCCGATGGGTCCGCTGCGACTCGCCGATTTCATCGGGCTGGACGTGTGCCACGACATCATGATGGTGCTGTACCACGAACTCGGGGACCAGAAGTATTTCCCCTGCCCGAAACTCCGCCAGCTCGTCACCGCCGGCCGCCTGGGCGACAAGTCAGGCCGCGGCGTGTTTGAGTACGCGAAGTAAGCGCAACGATGATGCCTGCGGCGCATCTCATCGTGGTGGAGCAGCGAGGCGGCGTCGCCGGTCTTACGTTCAATCGCCCGTCTCAGCGCAATGCGCTTTCCGTCGAGATGATGGATGAGATGATTGCGGCGCTGGATGCGGTCGCGGCGCGGGAGGATGCGCCGGTGCTTCTCTTGCGCGGCAATGGGCCGGCGTTCTGTGCGGGCTTCGATCTCGGCGCAGCCGTGAACAGGCCCGATGTCATGGTACGGTACATCGAGCAACTCGCGCAGATCACGCGGCGATTGCGCCGCCTGCCGCAGGTCGCCGTCGCCGCAGTGCATGGAGCGGCCCTGGCGGGCGGATGCGCCATGGTCGCGGCGTGCGACTTCGTCTTCGCCGGACCCGAGGCGCAGTTCGGCTACCCGGTGCATCGACTGGGCATCTCGCCTGCCGTGAACATTCCGGTGCTGCGGCAGACCATCGGCGACGGGGCGGCGCGCGAAGTGCTCCTGAGCGGACGGCTCTTCGGCGCGGACGAAGCCCAGCGCCTCGGGCTCGTATCGCGCAAGGTTGCTTCGACCGATGCAGTGCAGCCAGAGGCGCAAGCATGGTGCACCGCGCTGTGTGAGAAGGGGATCACCGCACTTCGCGCGACGAAGCAGTGGATCGGCGAGTTGGACGGCTCGCTGAACGATGCCGCCTTTGACGACGCGATGCACGCTTCGGCGCAAGGCGCTGCGCAAAGCGAAGGAGTTGCTCTTCTCGCACGGTTCTGGGAGAAGCGCCGCGGCTGATCGAACACAACCGCGCCCCATTCCGTCCGAATTGTCCGGGTCTACAATGCGGGCGCATGTCTGATCTCGTGAAGGTCTTTCATCATGGCGGCGGCGCGGTGGCGGAGCTGCGACTCAACCGCCCCGAGGCGCGCAATGCATTGAACCAGCCCCTCCTCGAGGCCGCGCGTGATGCGCTCAGGCCTCTTGCGAACTCGCCCGGCGTCCGCGTGATCATCATCAGCGGCGAAGGCAAGGCGTTCTGCGCCGGAATGGACCTCAAGGCCCTGCTCAACAACCCGCCCGCGATGGGCGACCTGCTCATGCTCATCAGCCTCCTGCTGCGCGAAATCCGCCGTGTGCCCCAGCCGACAATTGCCTGCGTGCGCGGCGCGGCAGTGGGGGGCGGTTGTGGACTGATGTCCGTGTGTGACTTCGCCTTCAGCCACCCGGAAGCGCGCATCGGCTATCCGGAGGTGGACCTCGGCGTCTGTCCGGCCGTCGTCGCGCCGTGGCTGGTGCGCAAACTCGGCTCAGGCCGCGCGCGGCAGATTCTCCTCAGCGGCGGAACGATGGCCGCAAGCCGGGCGCAAGAGGTCGGCCTGCTCACGCATCTCGCATCAAGCGACACGCTCGAAGCCGACGCGATCGCCTTTGCGGAGTCGCTCGCGAAGGGCGGTCGGCAGGCGATGGCGGCAACGAAGCAGTGGCTCAACGAACTCGACGGCTCGATGAACGACGACGTGCTTGACAAGGCTGCCGCCATCTCCGCGCGCATCGTGCAGGGCGAGGAAGCGCTGGGGCGACTCGCGCGCCTGATGGGCGGTGGCAGTGGGGGCTGAGATCGGCTCGGAGGCGCAATGGCCGACAGACTCATGGCGAGCAGACCCGCCCATCGGCTCTCGGGTCTGAACCCGAATCTCGTCGTGCTCGCGGGAGAAGGTCCGGAGGCGGACCTGGTCCGCGCCGCCGCCCCGCCGCGGTGGCGTTTTGCTGCACTGGAGGACGAGGCAGCCTGCCTCCAGGCCGCGGTCCTCATCGAGGCGGCCGGTCCGCGTCGGCACGCTCAACTCGCGGCGCTGCGGCAGTTGAGCGCCCTGGCTGCCGACGACGCCGTCATCATCTCGACGTCGCCCGTGCTGTCGCTGACCGAAGCGGCGGGCAGCGTAACCAATCCGGGGCGCGTCGTTCGCGTTGTCATGCTCTGGGCGCCTCGAATGGGATACTGCGAGATCATTCGCTCAGACGCGACGGAAGACGTGGCTCTGGCCGCCGCCCGCGAACTGGCGCGGCAAGGCGGCCGGCGCATCCTCATGGAGCACGATCGCGGTCCGAGTACGCTCCTGCGGCTTATCGGGGCACTGATGCTCGGGGCGTGGCGGGCCGCGCTGCGCACGGGGAGACCGGCCGAGATCGACGACCGCGCGCAGGCCGAGGGCCTGCCGTGGCGGCCGCTGCGCGAAATGGACCGCTTGGGTCTGCGGCGTGCAGCCGAGGTGCTGGATCGGGCCGGTGAAACGGCGGCCGTCGAGAGAATCTTCGCGGGGATCTCATCGGACGATGTCTCCGAGGGACTCGCGGCGAAATGCGGAACTGACCTGATTGACGATTCGGCGCCGCCCGGGTATTTCATTTCCCGTGTGGCCGAAGCGCTGGCGTCGGCCGCGAGCGACGGTTGGGCGGCCGATCGGCGCAGCCTGCGCCGGGCGGTGGCGGCCGCATTCGGTCGAGGTTTCGCTGCCGCAGTTTGGCGGGCGGCGGCAGCGCGATATCCTGACATGGCCGGCCGGTTCGAGCCGCATGTTTCGATCCCGCCGGGCTGACAAGCTGCAACGGAGCGCAGGACCGGGCGATGCTTCGGAACCGCTCAAATCGTCGAGCGATCGATCGACAAGGAGAACACCGATGGCCGGGCAGTCACTGAGCGATATGAAGGGCCTCTCCGAGAAGGACCGCAAGCAGATCAAGCAGGTCGAGGAGATGCTCGGACCCGATCCTGCGACGATGGGTCTGGTCAAGAACTTCTTCTGGGGCAACATCCGCGAAGAACTCACCTTCCCCTATCCGACGGTCAGCGCGGAGGAGACGGCTCGCTGTGATCAACTCCTCGCCGAACTCGACGACTACCTCAAGAACGAACATCCCTCCGTGCAGATCGATCAGGAGCAGGAGATTCCGCGCTGGTGCATCGAGCGCCTCTTCAAGATCGGCGTGCTTGGGATGATCATTCCGCGCGAGTACGGCGGCGGCGGATTCGGCGTCACCAGTTACAACCGCGCGCTGGAGCGCATCGGTCAGACCTGCGGCTCGACGGCTGTGCTCGTCTCCGCTCACCAGTCCATCGGGTGCAAGGCCGTGGTCCTTTACGGCACGGAGGAGCAGAAGAGGCGCTGGCTGCCGCATCTCGCCAACGACATGCTCGCGGCCTTCTGCCTTTCGGAGCCGAACGTCGGCTGCGACGCCGGCGGCCAGGAAACCACCTGCCGCCTGAGCGAAGACGGCACGCACTACATCCTCAACGGCGAGAAGAAGTGGGCGACCTCGGGTGCGCTCTCGGGCATGTTCACCGTCATGGCCAAGCAGCCCTTCACCGATCCCAGGAGCGGCAAGGTCAAGGAGAAGGTGACGGCCCTGATCGTCACTCCCGACATGCCCGGGGTGGACATCTTCAGCCGCAACCGCAGCAAGTGCTCGATCCGCGGCACGTGGCAGGCGCGCATCCGCTTCACCGACGTCAGGGTGCCGCGCGAGAACCTGCTGCACCAGGAGGGCCGCGGCCTCAACGTCGCGCTCACATGCCTGAGCTACGGTCGCTGCACGCTCTCGGCAGGAATGCTCGGGGGCGCGAGGGCGGCCTATCTCCAGGCGGGCAAGTGGGCCCAGACGCGCTACCAGTTCGAGCGCCCCATCGGCGACTTTGAACTGGTGCAGCAGTACCTCATGGAAATGGCGGCGTTCGTCTACGCCTGCGACGCCGTTCTCTATCTCACGACGGGCATCCTCGACCGCGAAGACGACGACGTGATGCTCGAGACGGCCATCTGCAAGCTCTTCTGCTCGGAGTGGGGCTTCCGCACGGTTGATCGGGCTGTGCAGATCATGGGAGGCGAGTCGCAGATGACCGAGAACCACGTCGAGCGCATCTGGCGCGACAGCCGCATCAACACCATCGTCGAAGGCGCCAACGAGGTCATGCACTCGTTCATCTTCGCGTACGGCAGCAAGCAACTGGGCGAGTACCTCATCCGCGTGAAGGACAACGCGCTCAAGCCCGCCTTCTGGGGGGCGGCGATGCGCATCGGCGTGGAGATGTTCCTCGGCCTGCGACCTGCGGCCCCCTCCGTCACGCGCCTCAGCCCGCAACTCATCGAGCATCAGACGATCTTCGAAAACAACGTGCGCGAATTCTCGCACCAGGTCAAGATGATGATGAAGGAGCACGAGGAGAAGATCGTCTCGCGACAGACGATCCAGAAACGGCTGAGCATGTGCGCCGTCTACCTCTACGCGTGCGCGGCGGTGCTCGGCCGCCTCGATCGCGCGCTCCGGACCAACCAGGACGCCGCGGAAGTGGAGTATGAGCGGGCGGCCGGGGAATTCTTCCTGAGGCACGCCGACCTCGAAATCCGCAACGAAATCCGCGCCCTGCGCGATCACGTCGACGAGCACCTGCGGGCGTCGGTGCCGGTCGTGCGGAGATTCATCGACACGCTCCCCAACGACCAGTTCTCGATCCCTGAGCGCTCGCCCAACGCGCGCGGGACGGGGCGCGAGTTGCGCCAGGACGGCATCAGGCAGTTCGGAAGCGGGTCGGTCGTCCTTGAGCCGTCGCGGAACGCCTAGAGTAGCGGAAAGGCGGAGGGCGAACCCGAGCGCCTTGACATCATCCCACGAGGAGGACGACATGGTCTTTGAGCGCATGGCCAACCGCGGACACGAGCGCGTTCTCTTTGTTCAGAACCGAGCGGCGGGGCTTCGCGCCATCATCGCCATCCACAACACGACGCTTGGCCCGGCGCTGGGCGGCGTGCGCCGCTGGCATTACGCGTCCGAGGACGATGCGCTTGAGGACGTGCTGCGCCTGAGCGAGGCGATGACGTACAAGGCGGCGGCGGCCCACCTGCCGATGGGTGGGGGCAAGAGCGTGATCCTCCTCGACGCCGCCCGCGCCGAGCCGCGCGAGACTGCCGCCAAGGCCATGGGGCGCGCCGTCGAGACCCTGCGCGGCGACTACATCGCCGCCGAGGACGTCGGCGTCAACGAGCAGTACATCGACTGGATCGGCGAAGAGACGCAGTACGTCATGGGCGGCGAGAAGAAGTCGCGCGGCGGCGATCCCTCCCCCTACACCGCGCGAGGCGTTGTCAACGGCATGCGCGCCGCCATGCGCTTCCTCAATCTCGAACCGAACTTCAAAGGCCGCACCATCGCCATCCAGGGCATGGGCCATGTTGGATGGAATGTCGCACGGATCCTCCTCGGCGAGGGCGCCCGCGTCAAGGCCTCCGACATCTCCCCCGAGCGCCTCGACCAGGCCAAGCAGCAACTCGGCGTCGAAGTCATCAACGTCGATCACCTGCTCGGCAGCGAGTGCGACATCCTCTGTCCCTGCGCGCTGGGCGGCGTCATCAACGGCAACACGATCTCCGACATCCAGGCGCCGATTGTCTGCGGCGCCGCCAACAACGTGCTCGACGACCCGTTCGAAGACTCCTCCGCCCTCATGGCGCGCGGCATCCTCTATTGCCCCGACTTCGTGGTCAACGCCGGCGGACTGATTCAACTTGCCGGCCTCTGGCTCCGGTACACGCAGGCCCAGCTCGATCAGAAGATCACCGACATCGAATCCACCACACTGCGCATTCTCGATCGCGGGCGCGAACTCGGCTCGAATCACGCGGCGGCGGTCGATTATGCACGCCGTGTCATCGACGAGGGGATTCCAGCCGGGTCGCAAGGAGGGGCTGTTCATGCCCCGTGAGAAGGTTTTCTCCGCCGCCATCGAGCGCATTTCGATTCTCGACGAAAACGGGAAGTTCGACGCCAAACTCGGCAGGAACGTCATCCCTCTCGAAGACGCCGTCGCGCTCTACGAACACATGTTCATCTGCCGTGAATACGACGCGATCGCCTTCAAGTTGCAGCGCAGCGGCCACATGGGCACCTATCCGCAGAACTGGGGTCAGGAGGCGACGAGCACCGGCGCCGCCTACGCCATGGAGGACCGCGACTGGTTCGTCTCCGCCTACCGCGAGAACGCCGGCATGTTCTGGCGCGGCCTGCCCATGGAGTACATTCTCTGGCACTGGATGGGCGATGAGCGCGGGAACCGCATTCCCGACGGGCTTCGCATGCTGCCGATTTCCGTCCCCATCGGCACGCAGATGCTTCACGCCTGCGGGCTGGCCTGGGCGGGGAAGTACCGCGGCGACGGCTCTGCGGCGGTCACCTTCTTCGGCGACGGCGCCACGAGCGAAGGCGACTTTCATGAGGCGATGAACTTCGCCACAACCCTCGAACTCCCCGTCGTCTTCTTCTGCCAGAACAACGGCTGGGCCATCTCCACCCCGCGCAGACGCAACGTCGGCGGCGAAACGGTCGCACAGCGAGGCCTCGCCTACGGCGCGCATTGCGTGCAGGTGGACGGCAACGACATCTACGCGGTCGTCAAAGTTGTCCGCGAGGCCCTCGAGCGCGCCCGCAACGACTTCAAGGTCACGTTCATCGAGGGCGTGACCTACCGCATGGGCGATCACACCACGGCCGATGACGCCCGCCGCTACCGCGATTCCGCCGAGCGCGAAGAGTGGGCGAAGCGCGATCCCCTCGCCCGCCTGCGCACGCACCTCGAGGAGAGCGGCGCGTGGGATACCGCGAAGCAGGAAGCGCTTGAAGCCCGGGCGCGCGAGCATGTGTCGGGCGTGGTGGAGCGGGCCGAGGGCATTGAGAAGCCTGCCGCAGCGGACATCTTCAACTACACCTTCGCCCAGCCGCCTGAAACACTCATCGAGCAACGCGAGACGATGCGCACCAACTCGCTTTCGCTCAGGGACGCCGTCCGGTCCGAGTGACGGCGTAGCGCGTCGGGTCCGGTGCACCGGCTTCGACAAATCCCTGCCGCCGCAGCAGGCACGCATCGCACGTGCCGCACGCCGCGCCGTCGGCCGCCGGGTCGTAGCAACTCGTGGTCAGCGCATAGTTCACACCCAGCGACACCCCGGCGCGGATGATCTCCGCCTTGCTCATCGAGATGATCGGCGTGCGAATGGCGAACGGCCTGCCCAGCACTCCCTCGCGCGTGGCGAGATTCGCCGTGCGCTCGAAAGCGCGGATGAACTCCGGCCGGCAGTCCGGATACCCGGAGTAATCCACCGCGTTGACGCCGAGGAAGAGGTCGCACGCGCCCAGCGCTTCCGCATGCGCCAGCGCCAGCGAGAGGAAGACGAGGTTGCGCGCGGGGACGTAGGTGACGGGAATGTCGCCGCCGATCTCCGCAACGCTGGAATGGTGCGGCACGGCGATGTCAGCCGTGAGCGCCGAGCCGCCGATCGCCCGAAGATCGACGCGGATCACCTTGTGATCGACCGCGCCGACGGCTTGGGCGACGCGCGCCGCACACGCCAGTTCGCCGAGGTGCCGCTGTCCGTAGTCGACGCTCAGCGCGTGGCAGGCGAATCCGTCGCGCCGCGCCATCGCCAGCACCGTCGCGCTGTCGAGGCCGCCCGAGAGGAGCACGACGGCCCGCCGCCCGCTCTCGCCATGTTTCACCTCACTCGGCACTGTGCCGCTCATGCGGTAGGATATGGGCAATGAATCCCCCGCGCTCGACCTCACCGCTGCCGCTCTACGACGGAGCGCTACGCCGCGTCCTGGAGTGTGTTTCCGCCCTCGGCCGCGTCGAGCAGGTCGCACTCCTGGAGTCGGGCGGCCGCGTGCTCGCCGCCGACGTGCGCGCCGACCGCGACTACCCGCCTTTCAATCGGTCCGCGATGGACGGTTACGCCCTGCGTTCCGCCGACATCGGGCGATACGAATCATTCGAAGTCGTCGGCATGGTCGCCGCGGGAACGGAGGGCAACGTCGCGCTCAGGCCCGGGCAGGCCGCACGAATCGCCACCGGCGCGCCCCTTCCGCCCGACGCTGACGTGGTTATCCGTCACGAAGAGTCCGATCGAGCCGAGCCGGTCCGATTCGCCGTCCGCGAGGTCAAGACGTGGTCGAGTGTACACCGTCGCGGCGAGGATGCGAGAAAGGGCGATGCCGTTCTGGCCGCCGGCACGCTCCTCGGCGCCCAGCATCTCGGCATCTTCGCCACCGTCGGCTGCGCGCGCGTGCCCGTCTTCGTCCGCCCCTGCGTCGCCATTCTCACCAGCGGCGATGAAGTGTTGCCGCATGACGCGCCGTGCGTCGCCGACCACCAGATCCGCAACTCCAATCAGCCGATGCTCGCGCGTACTGCACAGTCGATGGGCGCTGCGCTCGGAGTTGTGCGGCACCTGCCCGACCGGCCTGGCGAGACGATCGCCGCCCTGGGCGAGGCAATCGCGGCCCACGATGTCGTCATCACCGTCGGCGGCATCAGCGCCGGCGAGCGCGACTGTTTCCATGAGGCGCTGGCCGCGTGCCAGGTCGAGACCATTCTCAAGGGCGCGGCCATCCAGCCGGGCAAACCCATCTTCGTTGGCCGTGCGCCACGCGAAGGATCGACTGCATTCGTCGTCGGCCTGCCGGGCAACCCCGTATCGGCACTCGCTACGGCTCATCTCTTTCTCTGGCCGATCCTGCGCACGCTCGGCGGCGCCGGCGCTGATCTTCCCTGGACACTCGCATGCCTGTCGAAGGAAGTGCGCCCCAACGCGCACCGCCAGGCCTTTCGCCCGTCGAAGTGGGATCGCGCGACGGGGTCGGTCGAAGTGCTTCACTGGGCCGGCAGCGGTGATCTCATCCACACCACCCGCGCCCACGGCCTGTGCGCTCTGCCCATGGCCGACGCCCCCATCCCCGCCGGCGCCAGGCTCCGCCTCCTCCCCTGGTGCTGGGAGTCGTAGGTGACGCGCAAGCCGGGGCAAAGGCCGCGTCATCGATCCTGTGCAATGCCCAGTGGCGCCGCCCCGGGTTCGAGCATGCATGCGTCAACCAAGTTTCCAACGCGCCAGCACAGGTCCGCAGGGAAACCTCACTCATCTTTCCCAGATTCCCGGAATCTCGGTTGCACCTTGCCGGTTCGGCGGTACATTTGGGGTGATTCGTTGCGGCTGTGTCCGCCGCGTGGGGGTGCGCGCGACGACGCGAGGCGGGCCGTGGGGTGGTTCGGCGCGGGAGGCGCGAGGGCCGGGGCCGCAGCGGCTGAGGAACGGATGCTCCGACAACCGGTTGGCGATTCTGTGCAGGCTCGGCCTGCACCATGATCGAGTCTGCGTTCAACCGACGATGGATGGCCGGCGCTGTGTTGCGCCGGGCGAAGCCGCTTATCCCCAGAGGAAGGAATCCATCATGATGGACCGATCCTCAACGAATGTCGGAATGCGAACATCGAGTCTGGCCCTGCTCGGCGTGAGCGCGGCCGTGCTACTCGCCGCAGGCGAGACGCTGCACCACACGCACGCCCGTGCGTTTACGGGGAAGGAGGCGACACCGACGCCGGGCATTGCCCTCACCGCGCTGACGGCCGCTGAATCGGCCGCCATCGCGGAACACAGCGAATCCTCCCTCGCGGAAAGCAGCGAAGAGGTCAACGCCATGACCACGCCGATCTTCAAACCCTTCGTGATGGTGCGCGTTCCGCTGCCCAGCGGCTACACCCGTGGCGAGGTCATGGGGCTCAACGAGAGCAACCAGGCGGTCGGCTGGATGTGGAACAGCTCGGCTGGAAAGGCGCACCCCTTCCTCTTCACGCCTCCGAGCACGGTGGACATCCTCGACTTCGCGACTGACACTAATTCGGGTATCGCCTACGCCATCAGCGACGCCGATCCGCCGATCATCGTCGGGTCGCTCTACTACACTCCCGAGGCGATCGACCGCGCCGCCTCCTGGGAGGAGGACGGGGACTTCATCGACTTCTACTACGACAGCGAAACCCCCAGTGCCGCGCAGGGTGTCAACGTCGATGAACGCGTCGTCGGGTACAACAAGAACGCCGACGAACCCTTCTCCTTCGTCATAGAAGGCGAGTACGAATGGAACCCGGCCTCCTCGACCAACAGCGCTGCGCACGGCGTGAACTCCGGCGGAAAGGTCGTTGGCTGGCACCTCGTCAGCAGCAAATCACACGCCTATTCCTGGGTCTCCAACACGACGACCGACATCAACCCCTACGGCTACGACTACAGCGGCGCCCTGACTGTCAATGACGCCGGCCACATCGGCGCCTG
>CAADHA010000046.1 GCA_900696685.1 uncultured Planctomycetota bacterium | reverse complement strand
TTCGCCGGCAAGATTGACGAGGCGTTCGACAACGCGGCCGTCGAGCGGGCGATGGCGATTCTCAACGACGCCAAGGCGTCCCGCGCCACGGCCGACCCGACGATTCTCGCCAACATCGCCGCGTGGGAGAAGCAGTTTGAGATTCCCGCGCCCAGCGTCCGAATGAGCGACGGCACCCTCGTCTACGCCGAACGCGCCCAGGCCGAAGCCGCGGCCGAGGCGCTGCAGCGCAAGGTAGACCGCTCACACGTCGCCGACCGCTTCCAGCAGCAGAACATCCCGGCCGAGTTCCGCACCGCCAAGCCTGAACTCGTGCTCGAACCGATGCTCGGCGGCGCGGGATGGACGATCCGCACCATGCGCGACGGCACGCCCATCGACACCATGCCCTACATCGCCGGCACCCGGCGACAGCGCGAGACGATACGGGAGCGCGACCTGACCCTGGACAAGATGCGCCGCGACATCGAGTTCGACCTGTTGCGGCTGCAGGCCGGCGACGACATCATCAACTCGCTCACGCCGAAGGGGCGGCGCTACTTCGCGCGCCAGATCGACGACGCGGCGACCGCCGACTCCGAGTTCATCGACCGCAACGTGCAACGCATGACGCCGGAGGAGATCGATCGCCTCATCGACGAGACCGAGCCGGACTACGTTCTCAAGAGCGGACCGCGCAGCGCACTCGGCGCCGCAACGCCCGAGGATATCGCCGCGGCCGCTGTGCGCGACGAAGCAGCGCAGGCGCTGCGCGACGGCAAGACGGCGTTCGACTTCGACGCCTCATGGGCCGAAGGCCCGGGCGCCATCGGCAAGACGGCCTTCGCCGGCGCGCGATTCAGTCTCGCAGGCCGCTTCGGCTCCAGCGACGATCCGATGGTTCGGAAACTCGGCCGGTTGCTGGTGGAGGACGTGCTGCCGTACCGCGCCGACGACGGCATTGTTCGCAACAGCGCCAGCGAGTGGAAGCGCCGCGAGTACAACCGACGCATGGTTCCGGTCGAGACTGTCTTCGAGGACGCTTATCGCGCGTGGGCCAAAGAGCGGCAACTGCGCACCTTCTGGAACGACTCGGCCGAGGAGGACTTCTTCACCGCAGTCACTCGCACCGTCCGGCGCGGCAAGGGTTCATCGGGCAACGCGCACGTCGAGAAGGCGGCCGACTCCATCCGGGCGCTCATGGCCGACATGCTCGAAACCGCCAAGCGGCACGGCGTGCGCAACTTCGACAACATCCCGACCAACCCCAACTACATCCACCGCTGGCTGCACAAGCCGCGCATCGACCGCGCCGTCGCCGCCTACGGCGAGGACAACGTGATCCGGCTGATTCAGGGGTCACTGTTCAATCGACGGCCCGACCTCGACCCCAAACTCGCACGCCGCATCGCCGTCGGCTACTACAGGCGCATCCAGGCCATCGGTGAGTTCACGGACATCGAGCGCGGCGCAATCTTCGCCACCGACGCCCGCGAAGCGCTCGCCGTCCAACTCCGCGAACTGGTGGAGGACATCACCGAGGACGAGATCGCCGCCGTGCTCGGCGCGTTCAAGCGCACTGACCACGACGCCGCCGCGACCATCCCGCGCGCCAAGCACCGGCTCTCGCTCGACGACACCTTCACGATGCAACTCGCCGATGGCCGCGTGATGCGGTTCGACGACCTTCTCAACAACAACGCCCGCCAGATCGTCCGCAAGTACGTCAACGACATCCTGGGCGCGGCCGCCATGACGGAAATCTTCCGCGTCACCGCGCGTCAGGGCGAACTGCCGGCCACCAACTGGCGCGCCCTGATCGACCGCGCCGCCAAGTCGATGCGCGAGTCGAACATCCCCGAGCCAGAGATCAAGCGCACTCTCAAGCGGCTCGACACCGCCATCCGACACATCGACGGCCGGCCGCTCGACGAAGACTCGACCGCCTCCGCCATCGCCCGCGGCCTGCGCGACTGGAACACCGCCCGGCTCGGCGGGCGATTCGCCATCGCGCAGATCGGCGACCTGGGTTCCGCCGTCGGGCACGGCGGCATCCGCGTCATGCTCAACCACATCCCGACGATGAGCGCCGTCATTCGCGGCGCGAAGTCGGGCGTCTTCGACAACGAACTCGCCGGCGAGTTGCAGCGGTACTGGGCCTTCGGCAATGAACGCCTCCTCAACACCCTCTCGGCCCGATTCGACTTCACGGGCGACACCCTGACCGATGTGCCCAACCGACTCGGGCGCACCGCAAAACGCACCGCCGACCTCACCATCCGCGCTTCCGGCCTTGCATGGATCGACGCCAACTCGCGTCGCCTCGCCGCCATCGGCATCATCGAGAAGTGGAGCCGGTACGCATCGGCCGGCCGCATCCCGTCCGCCAAGCGGCTCGCCGGAATGGGGCTGAGCGAAGCGGACGCGCAAGCCATCATCGCCCAGTTCAAGCAGCACGGGCGATCCACGCGCGGCGTGCTCGGCAAGCGCATGACGGCGCTGGGCATCGACAACTGGGACCAGGGCGTCGCGGCCAAGTTCGTCGCCGCCGTTGACAAGACCGCCCGCCGGCTCGTGCAGCAGCAGGACATCGGCCAGATGAGCCAGTGGATGACGACGTGGTGGGGACGGTCCATCATCCAGTTCCGCGGCTTCGCCATCGGCGCCTACGAGAAGCACTTGCTCTACAACCTCCACATGCGCGACTGGGAATCCGCCATGTCGCTCGGGTACGGACTCGTGTTCGGCGGCATGTCCTACGCCGCGATCATCGTCCTCAACTCCGTCGGACGCGACGACCGCGAGGAGTACCTGGCGGAGAACCTGTCTCCGGCGCGACTCGCCGCCGGCGCGTGGCAGCGCAGCAACACGTCCAGCATCCTGCCGCCCTTCCTCGACACGGCCGCCACAACCTTCGGACTCTCGCCGCTGTTCAGCCAGGGCCGGTCCACCGGCCTGAGCAACGCGCTGCAGGAGAACCTGTTCGGCAACCCGACGATGGACTTGCTCTCATCCACGCGCGCTCTCGGAATGCTCCGCGCGCCGTTCGACCCCAACTTCTCCGTCTCGCAGGCCGACGTGCGCGCCGTCCGCAACCTTCTCCCCTTCCAGAACTTCTATGGCGTCCAGCAGATGATCGACGCCCTCCAGTACTCTCGACCCGCTTCACGGGAATCCGAATGACCGCAACACTCCCCGACAAATGGGCCGAACGGCTCAAGGCCGCGATGGCATCCCAACTGCTCGACATCTTCGAGAACGGGATGCCCGTCACCGACAAGGACGACAAGCCGGTCCTCAACCAGGAAGGCCAGCCGATCCGAGTCCCGCCGCCGGCCGCCTTCTTCAACGCCGCCATCAAACTCCTGCCCATCATCCGCGGCACGCCCGGCAGCGGCGACGCCGACGACGGCAGCCTCGCCGCCGAACTTGAGGCCATCGGCCGACAGGCGGCCGCGAAGAACTGATGGACGCCATCACCGCCCGCTCGGCCGAACTCGGCATGGAGCGGCGCGGATACCTGCAACGCCTCTACGAAGACCCCGTCTTCTTCGCCCAGGAAATCTGGCACTCCCTCAACCTCAACCGCTACGGCCGACTCGGCATCTACGAACGCCGCATGATCCGCTGGTTCCTTGGCGCCATGCGCGGCAAGAAGCGCGTCCTCATCGGCCCGCGCGGCATCGGCAAGACCTACTTCCTCACCGCCGTCGGCATCTGCTGGTACCTGTTCCGCGATCCCGAGTCCAAGCACCTGCTCGTCTCAAAGTCCATCGGGCACACAAAAGAGACGATCTTCCTGCTCCAGTCGTGGATCGCCAACGTCCCATTCCTGAAACACCTCGACGCCAGCGGCAGCCCGACGAAGCGATGGAAGGCCGACGCCTTCGACATCGCTGGATGCCAGGATTCAAGAACTCCATCAGTCAAGGGACTCGGCATCGAAGGCCAGTTGCCCGGCAACCGGGCCTACGTCGTGTGGGCGGACGACGTGGAGACCGACCAGAACGCGCAGACCATCGAGGCGCGCGAAACCCTCTGGCGGCAGACCGCCGAGTTCGACGCCATCGCCACCTATGGCGATCAGGAAGTCGCCGTCGTCGGCACCCCGTGGCACGAGACCGAGTCCGCCTATTGGAAACTCTCGCAACTGCGTCGCATCGAGGGCAACGAGCCGATCTATCACGTCCGCACTGTGCCGGTCGCCTACCCGTCGCGGAAGGAGCGACAGGGCATCGTCGGCCTCGACCCGCGCATCATCCACGACATGCGCACCCGCCGCGTCAACGTCGGCGACCCCGTCTTCCCCGAACGATTCCCCCGCGTCATCATCCACGAGCGACTCGCCCGCGGACGCACCTACTTCCTCATGCAGTACATGGGCGTCCTGCGCATGGGCGACTCCATGCGCTACCCGCTCCACCTCCGAGACCTCATCGTCTTCGACGTGCAGCGCGACAAGGCGCCAATCAACATCGCATGGGGCACCACCGACCACCACGGGCAGACCACCCGCATCGCCGACATCGAATGCCACGGATTCGCCGGCGACGGACTCCACCGCCCGATCTTCTTCGACAGCCAGTGGGAGAAGTACCGCGGCACCCTCATGTGGGTTGACCCCGCCGGCGAAGGCGCCGACAAGACCGCCTACGCCATCGGATCCCAACTCAACGGCTTCGTCTGGACCCACGAAGTCGCCGGACTCACCGGCGGCTACAACGCCGACGTCCTCGACACCATCGCGCGACGCGCCAAGCACTTCCGTGTCCGCACCATCTACGTCGAGAAGACCTGGGGCATGGGAATGTTCGTCCCGCTCCTCCAGGCCGCACTCAAGACCCACTTCTGCATCCCCGGCGTCGATGCCGCCTGCCCCGACGGGTGGGCCTGCGACGTCGTCGCTCAGCCCGTGCAGGGCATGGGCCGCAAAGAGCAGCGCATCATCCGCGCCGCCGAAGGACCGATCCAGAATCACCGCGTCATCATCGACCCCGCCGTCGCCCGCAACGCCGCC
The DNA here is from genome assembly GCA_900696685.1 of uncultured Planctomycetota bacterium. GTDB lineage: Bacteria > Planctomycetota > Phycisphaerae > Phycisphaerales > UBA5793 > UBA5793. The sequence continues at coordinate 1,397 of CAADHA010000046.1, read as the reverse complement.
TTCCAGTTCCAACTCACACACATTCACAATGAACCGAAGGCGCTCCAGCACGACGACGAGATCGAAGCCTTCGCCATGATGCTCTGGTGCTTCCGCGAAGAACTCGACCAGAACACCACCCTCGCGTCCGAACGGGCCAGACTCGCCGCACAGCAGGCCCGAGCGGACGCCGACGAGGCCGAACGCCAGGGGCGACCCTGGCGCAAACGCATCTACCGCTGGTTCCGCCACTGAAAGGACGACATGCGCCGTCTCGACTTCATCGCCGCCGTCTGCTTCGCCGCCGCATCCCTCTGCACCCAAGACCCACACGTCCGCACCCAGCCGACCCAGCAGGACCGACTCAGCCGAATCTTCGCCGAGTACGAATCGCTGGGCCGAGAAATCAACCCGGGCACCCCCGACTGGCTCGAAGCGCAGCGCCGGGCACAGGCCGGCCAAGACCTCGCCGTGTGGACCATCCTCCTCCAAGAACACCACGGCTTCCAGAACGTCAAGGAACAGGCGTGCGACGCCCTCTGGAGGCACTGGCCGTGGATCGCCGAGTCGCTGAGAACCTGCCAGAACTGACCGCCTACGATGGCCTGAGACTGGCCGCAAGGCGTCCGGCGACCCGGACTACCTGAAAAAGGCTGGAACGCCGCCTGCGCAATCCAGCGAGCGCACAGGGGCAGGAAAAATCTCCCGAGAGTTTTGTGGCGACGGTCGATGGGACGCTTTGCGGGGGCACTCCCCCGCTACCCCCCTCGCGCGCGGGTGTCCACGCGGCCGCGCGCCCGTGCAGCGGATGCCCAATCCCTGCATCATGCCGCGCGCAAGTGCCGCAATCGCAATGGATTGCGCTGCGCCGCTCATGCTGCTGTGTCAATCATTGTGCCAGGCTGTGCCTGCCCAGCCTTTTTCGCATCAGAATCGAGGGTGAAGGGCGGCCGAAAGCGTGGTGAAAGCGGCGCGCCCACGCGCGCAACCGGACGCCCGCGCCGTCCCTTGCTTCTCTCTCTCTCTCTCTCGCCTCACTCGCCGGCGGGCTGTGCGTTGCCTTGCCTGAGGGTGCTCCTGAAAGCGTCCAGAATCGCATCGCAAGGCCGGGTCAAACCCCTTCACCCCTGCGCCTCACTCGCCGGCGGGGCTTGGGGCCTGTCTCACTCGGCGACGCCTCCTCCCGTCGCCTGTCGGCGCCGGCTTTCCCTCCCCCTGCTTTCCATGAGGTCATTCGTCCGACGTTCTTCGGCGAGTGTTCCCGGCCCTGGTCGCTCAGGGTGCTTCGCTCCGTGGGCTGTGCCGCTCACTCGCCGCGGCAGGCTCCTCCCGCTCGCTCGCGCTCGCGGGGGTGAAGGGGGGCCGGTTCATTCTTCCGGGCATTCTCTCTCCCCCTCTCTATTAGAGGCTGGATGATG
>CAADHA010000045.1 GCA_900696685.1 uncultured Planctomycetota bacterium | reverse complement strand
TTCGTCACTGCGGTATCTGCACGACGTTGCTGAGCGTGCAGGTATCGATGATGAGCACCTGCAGGTATCCCCCGCAGAGATGCGGCGCGGCCTGCGCGCTGAAGCGGCCGCGCCCTTGCGGGCCGGTGCGAAATACTTTGAGCAGAGTGGGACTGCCGCTGATTCCGAACTCGACTCCCGTGCAGGGAAAGCCGGGCCAGACAAACCGCCCCATATTACGGCCCCAGCAGAGCCCCGCCTGGGCATTCGGGTCGGCGCGATCCCATCGGAAAGTCAGCCGCCCCGGACAGAGTCCGCCAACTGAGATCACGGGCTGGGCGAATGCTGACCCTGCAAGCGAAGCGACAAGCGCGAGGCCACTGATGTACACTTTGGACTTACGGCGCATGCGGCGGTTCCTTTGGCAGGTCGTTGTGCCATTCCCGATATCGATCACTCCGGAATCTGAACGACGTTGCTCGTGGTGCAGGGGTTGCCTTCAACGACGAGCATTTGCAGGAACTGGCCGCACAGTGATCTGCTTGCACGTCCGGACACCTCGCCGCGACCCTCCGGCCCGGTTCGGAAGAACGCTACAACTCGTAAACGCAGACATCCCAAGCCCATGACGGTGCCGCCACAACGATTGGAAGGGAGGACACACTCGCCTATTTCCCGAGCGACTATGAGTGCGGCCGGATAATTGGCGGATGCACCCTCCCATCGAAAGGTGAGGCGGGTTGGGCAGGAGCCTTCGATCGAGATCACCGGTTGAGCGTGCGCGATGCTCACGGCGCCGAGGCAGGCAAGGGCCGCCAATGCAATGGTGAGGAGTACTTTGTTCATTCGACCCTCCATCACTGCGGAATCTGCACGACGTTGCTCAGCGGACAGGGCGGGCTGCCGTATTCCACGACTTGGAGGTATCCGCCGCAAGCATAGGGCGTCGCACGGCCTCTCAACTCGCCTTGACCATCCGGACCGGTTACGAAGAACTTCGCCACGCGTATGCCCTGAGTGCCGAGTCCTGTTTCCGTTCCCTCACAGAATCCTCCCGGCAGCCTGAAACGCCCGAGGTTCTGCGAGAACATCAGGGCCGCCCATCGATCCGGTCTCGCGCCTTCCCAGCGAACATGCAGAGTGCCGGGGCATGCACCCTCGACGCTGATCGTGGGGTTGTCCGGTCCCGACATCGCCGCGCAGACCGTTGAAAACGGAGAGTCGCCGATCGCCAAGAGTGTTATGGCCGCGAACAGGCAACGGGAGCGCATGAGTGGTTCCTCCGGAAGGTGCCGTCCAGTTCTCAGTTGGGCGGGAAGGTGTAAACAACGAGATTGGACACGCGGCAGGTTGTGAGTTCAACTGCTTGCAGGTAGATGGTTGTGTTTGCCCATCCGCCGGGAACAGGCACATCTTCGATGAGCGCGGCACCGTTGGACCCGGCGACAGCAGTGCCGAGTATGGCCGCGTTCGCGATTTCGACAACGACTGTCGATCCGCAGCCGGAAACCTCGGTCTGCCCGGTCTGAGTACCGTAGTAGAAGCGGACAGTGCGTCCGTCCTCCGCCCCCGCCGCCTTGACGATGTTGTCCTCACCGGCGAGGCCGGGATGCGGGTCGCGCGTCCAGAGCGATCCAGATGCAAGGGCAAGCGAATTGAAAACATTGATCCGCCCGTGGCCGTGAAGATCCGGGTCGTAGTCCGTGTGCTCATCACACCCGGCGTAGAGCAATGTTTCGACTTCACTGGCGCTCAGATTTGGGTCGTAGGACCAAAGGAGTGCACAGAGTCCGGCGACTTGAGGAGTCGCGTAGGAGGTTCCAGGCCCCATCGGCGTTCCGTACGCATCGTTGGCCGTTCTCTTTGTTGAGTAAATGTCCACGGCCGGTGCCATGACATCGATCATGGCGCCCACAACGGATCCATAGTAATTCTTCTCATCTTCGATGAACCTCGCATCCTGCTTATCCGTTCCGCCAACGACGATCATGTCTGGAAAAGGCGGATAGGTCGGTCGCCAATAGTAGTTTCCCGCCGCCTGGCAGATGAGGGTGTCCGGATACGCTTCCCGAATGTACTCCGTGTTGTCTGCGAAGAGCTGCCACGTCTCGGTCACCCAGAAGGCGTTACCCGCTGTGCTGCAAATGACACGATCACCGGCCGCGGCGGACGTCCAGAAACAGAGCAGAACTTCGTCATCGCTCGACTCGCCAGACTTGAGCATTCGATGCCGCAAGGACCAGCCGATGCCCGAAACACCATCCGCATTGTTGCCCGTGGCGGCTGCGATACCCAGAACCAGCGTCCCGTGACCAAAGGTATCGTTGATGTTCCCACCCTGTCCCTCCCACGCTTCCGCTTCCACGTCGTATCCGAGTCGTCGGTACTCGTTCAAGTTGCTGAGGTCTTCATGAGTAACGCGCATGCCTGTGTCCACGAATCCGATCACGACGTCGTCGTGTCCCGAGGTGTGAATCTGCCACGCGGCGCAGGACTCGATTCGCTTGTGGTGCCACTGATCGCCCAAGTACTCATCGTTCGGGCATACATTCGACACGGCGCCCTGCGGGTACGTCTTCCAGTTCGGACACACATACCTGTAGTACCCCGTCTCGATGAGTTGCTCGCCGATTTCGTTTTCCGACCGGCCGGGCGGGACGAAGAACCAGTACTCGTCCATTCGCTCGTGGTACCGGTAGATGTGCTCGCCGAGCGTCTCGACCGTGTAATTGACGGCTTGCGTGTAGAGCGCCTCCGCCTGCTGGCGAGTGAAGCCGCGCTCCATCCAGTGCTCGATCTGGAGAGGCCTGACGACCATCTTTCCCGTGAACTCCATGCGGCCCGGCTCCTGCCGCCACCGCTGCCCCAGCGCCACGCCGGCGCTGTCAACGAGCCAGATGCACACGAGAAATGCGATCAGGGCCAGTGTGCGGGGGGGGATAACGCTTCGGTTGTCAGCCATGTGAGCCTCCCTCCCGGATAGGGTCAAGATAACCGATGATCGCGGGGCTGTCAAGGCAAAAAACCGTAATCCTACGAAAAATCTGGAAGGAATGCT
>CAADHA010000044.1 GCA_900696685.1 uncultured Planctomycetota bacterium | reverse complement strand
CTCTACTTCACGGCTGATACGGACAAGGGCCGGCGGCTGCCCTTCCGCGACGTCTTCATCCACGCGATGATCCAGGACGGCGAAGGCCGCAAGATGAGCAAGTCGCTGGGCAACGGCGTCGATCCGCGCGACATCATCCGCAGCAAGGGCGCTGACGCCATGCGCTTCACCCTCGTGCAGATGACCACGCAGACACAGGACGTGCGCATGCCCGTCGAGTATGACGAGACGATCGGCGCCAACACCAGCCCCAAGTTCGAACTCGGCCGGCGTCTGGCCAACAAGATCTGGAATGCGACGCGCTTCGCCATCGCGATTCTGAGCGTAAAGCCGAGCGCGCCGCCCGACGCCGAGCCATCGCGCCTCATCGACCGCTGGATGCTCTCGCGCCTGGCGCGCACGCTCGAAGCCGTCGAGCAGGCCGTCGCACGGTACGAGTTTAACGTCTACGCGCAGCAGATGTACGACCTTTTCTGGCGCGACTTCTGCGACTGGTACCTCGAGGGCGTCAAGCCGACCGTCCGCGGCGACCTCGTCCAGCAGCGCGTGCTCCGCTCCGCCCTCGGCGCCATCCACCGGATGTTCCACCCGATCATGCCCTTCGTGACCGAGTCGCTGCACGCGGCGATCGAGAGCCTGCCCGTCGAGCCGCTCGAAAGGATCGAGTTGCCGCCGAGCGATCTCGCGGCCACGGCCCGCTGGCCGATCATGCCCGACGTCTTCATCGATGACGAGGCCGAGCGGGAGTTCGCCCGAGCGGCGGACCTCGTTTCGATCATCCGCGAAGTGCGCAGCGTGCAGAAGGTCCACGAGCGTCGGCTCATCACGCTGCACGTCGCCGATGACGCCACGATGGAACTGATCGCCGCCGCCCAGGGCGTGATCGAGAGTCTTGCCGGCCTGGGGCAGGTCACGCGACAGGCCGCAAGCGGGCAGGGCGTGACCTTCCTCTTCGGCAACGTCGAGCACGCGCTGACCGATCTCACCGATGCGGTCGATCTCTCGGCCGAGCGCGAGCGTCTGTCGCGGCAGCGGACGGACCTCGACAAGCGGATCGCGGGCCTCCGGGGCCGCCTCGGCAACAAGGGCTACACGGAGAAGGCCCCGCCCAGACTCGTCGAGGAGACAAAACAGCAATTGAGTGAAGCGGAGAGCGAACTCGCCAGTATCATCCAGGCGCTGGGGAAGCTCAACGCATAAGCGAGGACCGCCGTGCTGACACGACTCGACGTACGAACCGCCCGGCTCATCGCTCCGGTGACTGCACTGTGGGCCGCCGCGCTGCTGGTGCTCGGGGCATGCAGCCCTTCGAGCGCCGTTCGACCGGCGGTCGTGGGCGTTTCCGGCGAAGAAGACGTCGGCGTCGAGACGTGGGAGTTCGCCGGCGCCCGGGGCCGCATCATCCGCACGCCGAACTATCGGGTGCACAGCACAACGGAGGGAGAGGAGCTCCTGCTGCGATTCCCGCTGTTCGTCGAGGCGGCGCTGGAGCACTACCGGCTGGCGATCGTCGAACTGCCCGCGCCGGACCGCCGGCTGGACACGTTCGTCTTCGCCACGCGCGAACAGTGGTTGGCCTTCACCGAGCAGTTGATGGGGTCGCGGGCCGGGCAATATTCGCAGATCAGGCGAGGCGGGTACGCCACGGGCGGACGGGCCGTCTTCTGGGACATCGGCCTCTTCGACACCATGGCCATCGCCGCCCACGAAGGCTGGCACCAATACACGCAGCGCACCTTCCGGGACTCCCTGCCCGTCTGGTTGGAGGAAGGAATCGGCACGTTCATGGAAGGGCACCGCTGGCGAGGCCGCACGCCCGAGTTCCTGCCCTGGTCCAATCCCGAGCGCTTCGACCAGTTGCGCCGAGCCTACTACCGCGATCAACTCATCACGCTCAGCGAGCTGCTCGAATCGCGCCCGGAGGAGATGCTCGGCGGGCGCAACACCGACGTCCTGAACTACTACGCGCAGGTCTGGGCCCTGATCCACTTCCTCAACGAAGGCGAGAAGGGCAAATACCGCGAGCGCCTTCAGACGCTCCTTCTGGACGCGAGCAAGGGGCAGGTCCGACAGCGCGTCAGCGCCACCGTGCGCAAGCGCGACCAGGGCGGATCGCGGCAGGCGATCGCCGCCGGCAACGCAGCACTCTTCCACGTTTACTTCAACGACGATCTCGAAGCGGCTCAGCGCGAGTACCGCGCCTTCATCGGGCAGATCGTCTCGTCGGGCTCGCGACAGTTGATGCTCCAGGGCCGCAGCCCCATACGCAGCGGCGCCCGCACTGCCGAGCAGCCATGAACGAGCACCGCTACGCTGGGGGAACGGTGCTCGGTCTGCTGGCAGACAGCCATGGCCGGGCCGACATCACCCGAATAGCGGTCGATCGGCTGATCCAGGCGGGAGCCGATGTGTTCATTCACCTCGGCGACGTATGTGGCGACGCAGTGCTCGACGTCCTGGCTGGGTTCAGAGCCCATGTCGTCTTCGGCAACTGCGACCCCGACTGGCGGCCCCAGGCCGAGTATGCGCGGTCGCTTGGACTGCACGTGGACCACCCGAGCGGGCGATTACTGGTCGGCAATCAGTCCGTGGCCTTTGCCCATGGGGACAACCCGGCGCACGAACGGCAGGCCGTAAGTGCCTGTGCCGACTACTTTTGCCACGGGCACAGCCACCTTGTCCGGGACGAAAAGGCCGGCCGGACACGAATTGTGAATCCAGGCGCTCTTTTCCGCGCCGCTTGTTATACTGTGGCAAGGCTCGACCCCGAGGCCGGACGCCTCGATGTACTGACCGTTCAGAGGGTGCCTGGGCGCCTCAATGAAAGGCCGAGGTCTTGACCGGGGACGAACGCGACTGCACAGCGGTTCCGACCACGCCGCAGGAGCCAGGCGGTGTTGGGCTGTGCATCCGCCCTGCTCAGGCGGACCGCGATCTGCCGGCGATCATCGGCCTGTTCGAGGCGGGGCTTCGCGCCGGCGACTGGATGGACAACGACACGGGCGCCGACATGCACAACTTCCACGAGGCGTATTGCGCCGATGAAGGCCGCTCACGGTTCTGGGTGGCGGAACTGGCGGAGGCGCTGAAGAGAGCAACCGCCGCATCGCTCATCATCGGGATGATCGGCGTGCAGTGCGAAGATGCGAACACGGCCATGATCCGCCGCCTGCGCGTCGAACCGGCGCATCAGCGCCGCGGCATCGGCACGCGCCTCATCGAGCAGGCCGTGGCCTTCTGCCGCGAGCAGGGGTATCTCAAGGTCGTCCTCGACGCCCGCGTCACCCAGGAGCGCGCCATCGCCCTCTTCGAACGATTCAGTTTCCAGTTGAACCGCACGCGACAAGTGCGCGGCGAGCGCATCCTCGATTTCTACCTCGACCTCTACCGTGACCACGACCCCAACGGCCACGGTGGGAAGGACAGGAAGTAGCCGGCTCGCATCGTCGAGTCAGCCCAACCACGGCGGCACTGAGGGCACAAAGAGAGCGCACAGAGGGATGCGAAGGCGATTCGCCGGCACACGACATTCCCCTGCATCGGTGACAATCCACATTCATCGGCTTAACCTGACCTGACTTCAGTGTGCTCTCCATGCCCTCGGTGTCTCTCTGATTGGATCTGATGGCCTTGTTCGAGGGGAAGCGATGTCCACGAGCCTGCAACGATTCAACGCCCGCGCCGACGAAGTGCTCAGCATGCTGCGCTCCACGGGTCAGTACAAGCACCTCCAGATGCTCGAAGGGCCGATGGACGCCGTCACAACCATCCGCGGCTACGGCGAGTGCGCCGTCTTCTGCTCCAACAACTACCTCGGCCTGGCGAATCACCCGGAAGTGGTGGCGGCCGGCGTCGAGGGCCTGAAGAAGTGGGGTGCGGGAACGGCCTCGGTCCGCTTCATCTGCGGCACCTTCACCCCCCACGAAACGCTCGAGAAGACCATCGCCGACTTCCTCGGCGTCGAGGCCGCCTACACCTTTGTCTCCTGCTGGAACGCCAACGAAGCGATCTTCCCCACCCTCTGCGAACCGGGCGATCTCATCATCTCCGATGAACTGAACCACGCCTCGATCATCGACGCCATCCGCCTCACGAGCGTGATCAAGAAGGGCGTACACAAGACCGTCTACAAGCACAACACGATCAGCGCACTGCGCGAGACGCTGGCGGCGGCGCAGAAGAACCCCGAGGTGACGGGCGCGATCTGGGTCATGACGGATGGCGTGTTCTCGATGGAAGGCGACATCGCCGACCTCGCCGCGATGCGAAAGGCGTGCGATGAGTTCGGCGCGATCCTCGTCGTCGATGATTCGCACGCCACGGGCGTGATGGGCGCCACCGGGCGCGGCACGCACGAACACTTCGGCCTGCCCGGCAAGGCGATCGACTTCTTCACCGGAACGCTCGGCAAGGCGCTGGGCGGCGCGGCGGGCGGATTCGTCGCCGGAGGAATGCGCGGCATCGAACTGCTCGTCCAGCGCGGCCGGCCCACGCTCTTCTCGAACGCCCTGCCCGTCTCCGTCGCCTGCAGCGCCAACAAGGCGATCGCGATTCTCGCGCGCGAACCCGAGCGCGTGGCGAAACTGCGCGAGAACGTGCAGTATGCCCGCAAGGGGATCAAGACCGCAGGCTTTGACATCCTCGACAGCCCAACGGCCATCTGCCCCATCATCGTCCACGACACCGCCAAAGCCATCGCCATGAGCAAGCGCCTGCTCGAACTGGGCGTCTTCGTCATCGGCTTCGGCTACCCCGTCGTCCCCGAAGGCCACGCGAGATTGCGCGTCCAGATCTCCGCCGCCCACGAACGCGAGCACATCGACCGTCTGGTCGCGGCGCTCAAGAAGTTGTAGGCGTCGTTGATCGCTGCACGCACGGAAAGGTGCTCTGCCGTGCCCCGGATCGTCGCCTGTTTGCCGACCAGCCACCCTACACTTGCGGGCATGAACCAGGCGACCGCGCCCGCTGCCGCTCAACGCAAGCCGTGGACCCGACGGCACCTTCTGTCGCTCGCGGGCGTCTCGGGCGCCGAGATGCAGCACATCTTCGCCGAGGCGGAGCGATTTCTGCCGCTGGTGATGGAGCCGGGCCGAAAGTTCGACGATCTCGCCGGCCACTGCGTCGCCAACATCTTCTTCGAAGACTCGACGCGCACGCGCAACAGTTTCACCCGGGCCGCCCAACTCCTTTCTGCCGACGTCATCCAGGTGAGCGGCGAAGGCTCGAGCACGAGCAAGGGCGAGACGGAGATCGACACGGCCCGCAACATCGAGGCGATGGGGGTCGATGCCCTCGTCGTGCGCCACTCCAGCGCCGGCGTGCCCGTCAACATCGCCGACCATGTGAAGTGCGGCGTCATCAACGCCGGCGACGGCCGCCACGAGCATCCCACGCAGGGCCTGCTGGACATCTTCACCCTTCAGCAGCACTTCGGCCCCGACCTCGCCGGACGCCGCATCGCCATCGTCGGCGACATCATCAACTCGCGCGTGGTGCGCTCCAACATCTTCGGCCTGGCCGCGCTGGGCGCGAAGGTGATCGTCGTCGGCCCGCCGGCGCTGGCGCCGGCGTCATTGAGCACGCTCGGAGTCGAAGTGTCGCACGATCTTGATGCGGTCCTTCCGCTCGTCGACGTGGTGATGATGCTGCGCGTGCAGTTCGAGCGCCTCGCCGGGCAGTCAATCGCCTCGATTCAGGAATACCGCGACGCCTATGCATTGACCGAGCCGCGCACCCGCCTCATGCCCGAGCATGCCGTCGTCATGCATCCCGGCCCGATCAACCGCGGCCTGGAGCTCGACAGCGAAGTGGCCGACGGCCCGCGCTCCGTCATTCTGAGGCAAGTCACGCACGGCGTGGCCATCCGCATGGCCGTGCTGCGGCTGCTCATCGGCGCGCGTCCGGCCGGCGCCGTGTGAACCCAGGGAGCACAACCACATGACGACGCTGAAAGCCCAACCGGTCGACACCCGCAAGGCGCCGCGTCGACCGCTGCGGTTCGATTCCCTCGCCCAGGTCAGGGAGGAGATCGACCGACTTGCCTCGGGCCGCGTGCGGACAACGGGCAACTGGTCGCTCGCCCAGGCAGTCGATCATCTCGCCGCAAGCATGGAAGGCTCACTCGACGGCCTCTCGGCGCAGGCGCCTTGGTTCATTCGGATGTTGTCGCCGCTTTTCCGCAAGAGGGCGCTGCACAAGGGAATCGATCCCGGCATTCAACTGACCGGCGGGATGCGCGTCATTCTGCCAACCGACGGCGTGACGCTCAATCAAGCGATGGCGCGGATTGACCGCGTGTTCGAGCGGCTCGAAGGCGGCGAGCGGATGAACCAGCGCAGCCCGGTGTTCGGCTCGATGACGCACGAGGAGTGGACGCCTCTGCACCTGCGCCACGCCGAACTGCACCTGTCCTACATTCAGCAGGTCGATTGAACGGCTCTGCGTGGGCGGCAAGTTGACGGCCCGGCGCTTCGCCGGTAATCTGCCTGTACACGGGGATGGCCCGCTTGTCCTCCCGGACTCACCCAGACGCGAGGTCGCCGATGCCGACGCGCCGTTCGATGCTCCTTCTCGTGGCCGCTCTCGGCCTGCTCATCTCCTCCTGCGCCATGTCGGAGAGGCGGCCGGATCCGCCCGAGACCGCGCCGCACGAGGCCGCGCCAGCCGTCGAAGACCCGATCACGCTTGAACTCATCATGGCCGACCCGGACTGGATCGGCAACGCGCCGGAAGACCCCTGGTGGGCCGACGACGGGCAGAGCATCTATTACCAGCGCAAGCGCGAGGGATCGGAGGAGCGAGATCTCATCCAGATCGACCTCTCCGGGAAGGTGTTGCGCGTGGTCGGCGACGAGGAGCGGCCCTTCGTCGATGCGCGAGGCGGCGCATACACCAGCGACTTCGCGCTCAAGGCGTACACACGCGGCGGCAACCTCTTCCTCAAGAACCTCAAGGACGGAACGCTGACACAACTCACCCGCACCGCGGAGAACATCAGCAGCCCGCAGTTCATGCACGGGGACACGCGTCTCATGTTCCGGCGGGGAGGAAACATCATCATCCGCGACCTCTCCACGGGGGTGGAGACGCAGCCCGCCGACCTCCGTGCGCAGGACGACCCCGATGAGAAGAAGCCGGACGCGACGAAGAACGATTACCTCGCGGCCCAGCAGGAGCGCCTCTTTGAGACGATCCGTGCAGGAAAGGCGCGGCGCGAGGACGCGGAAGAACGCCGCAAGCGTGAACAGCAGGCCGACTCCACGCGCCTCAGACCGTGGTACCTCGGCAGCGGGATCGAGATCCGCGGGACTGACCTCTCGCCCGACGGGCGCTGGATGCTCGTGCGCACGGCCCGCAGCGGCGCACGCGCCGGCCGAGGCGACACCATGCCGCAGTTCATCACGGAGGACGGCTACGTCGCCACGCGCGGCGTGCGCAGCAAGGTCGGCACGGGCGAAGAGACCGGCGAGTCGGTCATTCTCCTCGACCTGATCGAACGCCGCAGGCACGATCTCGATCTCGGCGCCCTGCCCGGGATCAGCGATGATCCCTTCGCGAAGGACAAGCAGGAAGTGGAGGCGGGTGAAAGAGAGGATGTGGAAGAGGCGGTTGAGGGCGAGAACGCGGGCGAGGGTGGCCGCGACGATGCGGGAACCGAAGAAAGCGAAGGTCACCGCGGCGCGGAGAAAGATCAATCGCGTGAACCTCGCGCCGTCTCCATCCGCCGCATAATGTGGAACGAGGACGGCACGGCCGTGATCCTCCAGGCCTTCTCGCTCGACAACAAGGACCGCTGGATTGCTTCCGTCGATCTCGGCGAGGCGAGAATCGTGCCGCAGCACCGCCTGCACGACAAGGCGTGGATCAACGGCCGCTTCGGAGATATGGACTGGCTCGCCGACGGACGCTCCTTCTGGTTCCTGAGCGAAGAAGACGGCTACTCGCACCTCTACACCAAGTCGCTCGACCAGCCTGGTCCGCTCCAGATCACGTCGGGCGCCTATGAGGTCTCGAGCGTGCGCGCCAGCCGCGACCGCAAGCGTCTCTTCTACACGGCAAACGCCCTGCACCCGGGGATGCACGAGGCGTGGATGATCGATCCCGAGACGGCCGAGGCCACGCAACTGACGCAATTCGGCGGACAGGTTGAATGGGTGCTCTCGCCCGACGATTCGCGCCTCCTGGTGTCTGCATCGTGGGCGATGCGCCCTCCCGAGTTGTTCGTTCAGACAGTTGACCCGATCTCGGGCGCCCGGCCACTGACCCGGTCGGTGAGCGAGCAGTTCGCCTCGCTTCCATGGGTGGCGCCGCAGGTGGTGGAGATTCCCAGCAGCGAGACCGATCAGCCGATCTACGCGCGGCTGTATCTGCCGCCGGAGGATTCGGAGGGCCTGCGTCCGGCCGTCCTCTTCATCCACGGCGCCGGATATCTTCAGAACGCGCACTACGGCTGGTCGTACTACTTCCGCGAGTTCATGTTCCACAGCCTCCTGGCGCGGCGGGGTTACGTCGTACTCGACATGGACTACCGCGCCAGCGCGGGCTACGGGCGCGATTGGCGCACGGCGATCTACGGCCAGATGGGCACGCCGGAACTGGTGGACCTGCGCGACGGAGTCAACTGGCTTGTCGAGCATCACCGTGTCGATCCAAAGCGCGTAGGGACCTACGGCGGCTCTTATGGCGGCTTCCTCACGCTCATGGCGCTCTTCCGCGAGCCGGACCTCTTCGCCTGCGGCGCGGCCCTGCGGCCCGTCACGGACTGGGCGCACTACAACCACGGCTACACCGCCAACATCCTCGACACACCCGCGATCGCACCGGAGGCGTATGAGCGATCCAGCCCGATCGAGTTTGCGGACGGGCTTTCGAAGCCCCTGCTCATCTGCCACGGCATGCTTGATGACAACGTCTTCGTGCTGGACACAATCCGCCTCGCCCAGCGGCTCATTGAACTCAAGAAGGACAACTGGGAGATGGCGCTGTATCCCGTCGAGCCGCACGGCTTTCGGGAGCCGACCTCCTGGCTCGATGAGTACCGGCGGATTCTCAAGTTGTTCGAAACGCACCTGAAGGACTGAGCGGAAAGACGCTCTCGCGGGACTACTATGGGGGCCGATCCGGAAGACCGACAGGCTGGTCTCCCCACGGTCCCGTTGTCAACAGGAGGAAGAGTGACGATGCCCTGGGTACTGCAGTCCAAAGGCGCGTTCCGGCAACTGCCCTTCATGGGCGTCATCCGCGTCAACGAAGAAGCGATGAAGATCGGCTACCGGATGGGTGATCCCGCGTGGTCGAACCTTGGACAGGGCCAGCCCGAAGTCGGCAACCTCGCCGGCGCGCCGCCGCGCCTTGACAGCCTGAAGATTGACATCGGGGACCACGGGTATGGACCGGTCGAGGGGTTGCCCGAGTTGCGACAGGCGGTCGCCGACCACTACAACCGACTCTATCGCGCGGGCTGCGCCTCGCAATACACGATGGAGAACGTTGCCATCTCCGCGGGCGGGCGCCTGGCTCTCTCGCGCTGCGGAGCGACGATGGCTGATGTCCGCATCGGATACTTCACGCCCGACTACACGGCCTACGAAGACCTTCTGACGACCTTCGACCACCTCGATCCGGAGTGGATCGAACTGACCGCCGAAACCGCGTTCCGAATTGACCCCGACCGCCTCGACCAGCGCGTGCAGCGCGACAACCTCGGGGCCCTGCTCATCAGCAACCCGTGCAATCCGACCGGCGTCGTGATCGACGGGGACGATCTTCGCGCCTGGGTCGAAATGGGACGACGCCGCCAGTGCACGCTGCTCATGGACGAGTTCTATTCGCACTATGTCTACGGCGGCCGGGATGCGATCGGAGCGATTCGGCAGCCCGTCAGCAGCGCCCGCTGCATCGAAGACGTGAACGAAGACCCCGTCGTGATCTTCGACGGATTGACGAAGTGTTTCCGCTATCCCGGCTGGCGGGTGGGCTGGGTCGTCGCGCCGCGCGACGTGATTCGCTCGTTCACCGCCGCGGGGAGTTTTCTCGACGGCGGTCCATGCAGGCCGATTCAGCGGGCCGCGATCGAAGTGCTCCAGGCGCAACGCGCCGATCAGGAGACACAGGCGGTGCAACGTGAGTTCGCCGTCAAGCAGCGCCTCACGATTGATTCACTCAAGGCACTGGGTGTTGAGTTTCCCGGCAATCCGGAAGGGACCTTCTACGCATGGGGCAGCGTGGAGAAACTGCCGCCGCCGCTCAACGATGGCGTGGGCTTCATGCGCGAGGCGTTCAAGCATCGCGTGCTGACCGTTCCGGGCGAGTATTTCGATGTGAACCCGCATCGCCGACGCACCGGCCGTTCGCCTCTGTCGGGCTTCGTGCGATTCTCCTTCGGCCCGCCCCGCGCCAACCTGCAGGCCGGCCTCGATCGGCTCGGCGAAATGATCAACGCGCTCAAGGGATGATCACGCCCACGATGAGGCTCTGCGAATCGTGGGATGCTCCATTCCTCGCATCGCGCACCCTTGCCCACCAGAAAATCGGACAGGCCCCGCCACTTGCGTGGAGCGGGGCCTGCCGTGCCGGATGATCTGGTTGTGTTCAGTCGTGAGGAGGCGGGCGGTTCGAGGAGTCCGGAAGGTTCGGGCGGCTTTTGAATTCCGAGGCCGCTTGCGTCCTGTCGTTACTCCTTCTGCGCCGGCGTCCTGACGCGAGCGGTTGAACGATCAGAGGCGCTCAGTGTTGCTGAGGTGGCAGCGGGCCTGTTCCGCGGCCTGGATGTAGAGCCGGCCGCAGGCGGCCGGAGGCACGTTGCCTCGGAAGACCGCGGTGCCGTTGATGCTCGCCGGAACCTGGCCGGCGATGACGGCGTTACGCAGCCCGAAGTAGACTCCGCCGCAGCCGGGCACCTGCGTGCCGGGCGTTTCACTGAAGCCGTAGGCAAGAATCACCAGCGAGCCGGGGCGGGCGTTGGTCACGGTCGCGGTAACGCGGCCGGGGCATACGCCGTCGAGGCGAAGCTCGAGGCCCGGCTCGACAGGGAGCAGTTGCATCTGCTGCATGCTGTCGGGGCGCAGGATCTGCACCTGAAGTTGCGTGCTCGGGTCGCCGAGGACATTGCCGAGCACTTCGAGGCTGAACGGATCGAGGAGCGTCTCGTGGATGAGGCTCATCTCCCGCGAGAAGTCGTAGAACGACTCGCAGAAACGTTGGAACATGGCGATGGTGAGGTCGGGCGGCGCGCCGCGCTGCGTCTGGAAGATGCGCGCCAGGTGATCGATGCTCACGAGGATCTGCCCGTCGCCTGCGGAAGGTCCGCCGGTGCAGGAGAGAACGGCGCCGCCATCGTCGCCCTTGACATCGCCGACGCGCGCGCCGTCGCGCTGGGAGTTGCCGCCGCTGGTCCACCACCATTTCTTGATGGTGATGTCGGGGGAACCGGAGGTGAACTTCACCGTGGCGCTGCCGCCGTTGGCCACTGTGCCGCCGTGAAGATTGTGCTTGCTGCCGCCGTTGACGCCGCGGGAACCCGTGAAGGGCGCCTTTTCCGTGATGGTCACGCCCTGCTTGGTTTCGATGTGCAGATCATCGCACGCCTGGCCGGTGTTGTTGTCGAAGCGGATCTCGCGATCCCCTGCGAACAGGCTCGCCGCAGATCCAAGCAGCAACGAGGTGCCAAGCACAGTCGCAAGGGCGGGGTGAAGGGAGCGCTGCTGCGACGATGAAGAGATGAGAAGGGACATGGGTTCAACTCCTTTCAAGAGATTGGTTCTGACATTGCGGGAAGTCACAACCTCCCGCTGAAGTAGACCTCGCAATCGGGGCGGGGGGCGGGCAATGAGGTATCGGGCGTGAAGGGCGCGTGGAATTGCGGCGTTGGGGATGCAAATGTGCATGGAACGCCGTTTCGCCTGCCACAACCGCGGAAAATCGGCTATGCTTGACCTGCGGGAGGTCTCAAATGGCCGAGGTTCCGGCAACAAAAAAGAAGGCCGAGCCGGTGAAGGTCGAGGCAGCGTCCGACGACGCGGCGGCGGCGGCCGAGCGCGTCCTGCCGGCCATCTACAACGAGCTGCGGGCGCTCGCGGCGAGTTACATGTCGCGCCGGCGGCCCGGAGAAACGCTCCAGCCGACCGCCCTGGTGCATGAGGCGTACCTGCGCCTGGCCGAAGGCCACTCCGTCGATGTGCGCAGCCGCACCCATTTCTTCGCCATGGCGGCGCAGGCGATGCGCTGGGTGCTCGCCGACCACGCGCGTCAGCGCGGCGCGGACAAGCGCGGCGGGGAATGGCATCGCATCACGCTCAACGAGGCGATCACGCCCGGCCGCGGCGACAGGGAGCTCGACACCCTCACGCTCCTCGATCTCCTCGAGACTCTTTCCAAGCGCGATGCGCGTGCGGCGCGCATCGTTGAAATGCGCTTCCTCGCAGGACTGAGCATCGCTGAAACCGCCGAGGCCCTCAGCCTGTCCGAAGGCACGATCAAGAATGAGTGGCGGTGGGTGCGCGCCTGGCTTATCGAGCAACTCGCTCCCGGACAGGCCGAGGAAGGACCGGCGTGCGGCGGCGACACGGAGCCAACGCCGTGACGCACGAGGCCGGCTACGACCGCGCCAAGGAACTCTTTCTCGCCGCGTGCGAACTGCCCCCCGAAGAGCGCGCGGATCTCCTGGAGCGAGAGTGCGGCCGGGACGAGGCCCTGCGACGGCGAGTCGAGACGCTCCTTTCCCTTGATTCGGCCGCCACGCAACACGAAGACATCGTCCTCGGCGCACCGAGCGCCTACCTGCGGCCGCTGCCGGAGCGTATCGGCCCCTACCGGATTACGGGCCTGATAGGCGAAGGCGGCATGGGCACCGTCTACGAGGCCGTTCAGCGCCGCCCGCAGAGGCGCGTGGCCCTGAAGGTGATTCGCGGCCTGCTCGCTACTCCGCACGCGATGCGCCGCTTCGAGCGCGAGGTCGAGCTGCTCGGCCGCCTGCGCCACCCGCAGATGGCGCAGATATACGACGCCGGCGTGCACCATGAAGAGAGGCCCGCGGATGATGCGAAGTCGCAAGCGGCTTCGACTCACTCACTCGCTCCGGCGGCGTCCTCGGCCCTTCCCAACGCTCTGCCTTATTTTGCGATGGAACTGGTCAACGGCATGCCGATCACGGACTTCGCCGCGAAGCAGAACCTGAACCTCGAAGCGCGGCTGCGCCTTATCATCCGCCTGTGCGACGCGGTCGGATACGCGCACCGCAAAGGCGTGATCCACCTCGATCTCAAGCCGGGCAACATTCTCGTCGACTATGCGGGGCATCCGAAGATTCTCGATTTCGGCATCGCGCGCGCGACCGAAGCGGCGCCTCAGGACAGCGACGAGCCGCCGCGGCAGAAGGTCATCCTTGGCACCGTGCCGTACATGAGCCCGGAACAGATCAGGGGCGACGAGCGGGAGATCGACACGCGCTGCGACATTTACGCCCTCGGGGCAGTGTGCTATGAACTGATCACGGGCTCCACCCCTCACGGCGTCGAGAATACACCGCCGCGCGAAGCGATCGACCACGTACTCGAGCACGATCCGATTCCAATGTCCGAAGCGGCGGAGAAGCCTGTTCCCGCCGACCTTGAGCAAATCGTCTGCAAGGCGCTGCACCGCAGCCGTGACCAGCGCTACCAGACGACGCAGGAGTTCGCCGCCGACCTGGAGCGGTTCCTCGCGGGTCTGCCCGTGTCGGTGGTCCCGCACACCGCGTGGTACATCTCGCGCAAGTTTGCCGCGCGGCATCGCCTGGTGGTCGTGGCGGCGGGGGCGGCACTCCTGGCACTCGCTCTCCTGACTGTCTCGCTTGTTACCGTCTCGATGCGCCACGGCCGCCTGAGCCGGCAGCACGCGGCTCTCCGAGACGTCGCCGAGGCAATGCTGATTGAGCGGATCAATGCGGACGCCGTGCCGGGCGAGATTGACTGGTGGTCGCCGTTGCGGACAGAGTTGGAAAAGGCTGGATTCGGTGACGACGCCCTCTCAGCCCTCATCGACGTGGCCTTGGGGCGAGCGCTGCTCGATGCCGGGCAGGTGGCTCAGGCCAGGCCCCTACTTGTCAGCGGGGCAGAGCGATTGGTGACTCTTCGCGGGGTGGATGACCCGATAACCAAACGTGCCGCCTCGTTTGCAGCCGACTGTGCCGACCGGCTCGCTGATCCGCAGGCCGCCGCCCGCTGGCGCCGCCTCGCGATAGGCCTGCCCCGGGAGACTGACCCGGAGCACTGAAGACCGTTGGCTCCCGCAACCGGGACAGGGCAAGAGCGACGCCACTGCCGCCTGCCGTTCATTTGCCCCCAACAAATACTTCCCATCGCGGCATGAAAACGGCCCCCGGCACGGTTAGTAATTCGCCGTGCTTGAATACGCCCGGCGCCGCCTTGAGCCGTGCGCGCCGGCCCAGTGCACGGGCAGCCGACTTCGTTCAGGTTCCCTTCGTCAGGCTCGTCAGATTGCTCCAGCGCCCTAATAGAGAGGAAGCCTTCATGCAGAATCAACTTCGCCGCACCCTCCGAGCCGCCGCATCCCGATCTCTTGCTCTGGCGGGCCTGATGCTGCTCGGCCTGCCGCTGTCTGGGAATGCGGCGCCAGGAGCCGGGATCGCAATCGACGGCCCGCAGAATGATTCGGCTCGCGCACCACTCTCCTCCCACCGGCTGATCGAGAGTCGCGCCAATACCTTTACCGGCAACCACCAGATGCGACCGGCCGTGGCCGTGGATCCTACAGGCCGCACGATGGTGGTATGGGCCAGCCGGCGGCAGGAACTCGGAACATTCGGCGTGTTCGGCCAGTGGTTTGACGCCCTCGGCCGCCGCCTCGGAACCGAAGTACACGTCAACCAGTTTCACCCCGGCACTCAGCACGAGCCTGACGTTGCACTCGATGCGACGGGCTGCGCATGGGTCGTATGGGAATCACTCGGCCAGGACGGAGAAGGCGCCGGCATCTACTTGCGCCGCTTCGCGCCCGCACCCCCCGGGGAGTCGGGTTACGTCGTCATGGGCGATGAGGTCAGAGTCAATGACAGAGTTGAAGGCGACCAGGTCAGCCCATCAATTGCCATCAACTCCAGGGGCGATGCGCTCGTGTGCTGGATGACCGAGACCTCCGGCTCACGTTTCGCCGTTGTCGGGCGACTGTTTGGCGCGCACGGACAACCGACTTCAGCCGAGTTCGCCATCGGGGCGAACGGCGCTGATGGCGCCGTGATTGACGGTTCCGAGCGGCACATCGCATGCGCGGCACTCGCAGACGGCCGCTTCGTTGCCGCGTGGGATCGCTTCGACACATCGGCGGCTCCTTCGGGCATCTTCGCCGCTCTGATCGAGTTGGCGGACAACCAGCCGCGCGTCAGCCGGCCGATTACCGTCGCCTCTCCCGAGAGTGCTGACGCCATCGAACCTTCCATCGCCTCTGATGGTTCGGACCGTTTCGTCGTGGCGTGGATGCAATCGCGGCAGGATGGAGCGGGCTACGACGTCGCCGCCCGCCTCCTCGGCGACGCCGGCCCGCTTTCCGACGCCTTCATCGTGTCAAGCGATTCAGACGGGTGGAAGAACGGCGCGGCCGCGGCGATGCACTCCGACGGCCGGTTTCTCATCGCCTGGAACGTCGAGCAGGACGACCCGGCCCTTGACGTCAGCGATCAACTGCGCCCGGCCCGACCCGCAGACCTATTCGCCCGCACATTCGACGAGCAGGGTCAGCCGCTGGGATCCGCCTTCCGGATTAACAGCGCGGCTGAAGGGCACCAGACTCTTGCGGCAGCATCCAACTCTCACCGCATTGCCTGGAGCGGGCTCGATACCCTGGCTGCGGTCTGGCATGGGAGCACGGGTGACGACAACCGCGGCATCGGCCTCACGATTCTCGCCCCGCCTCAACTCGACCTGCCGGCGCCGCCGGCCGTCGAGCCTCTTGCCGCTGCGATGGACCTGACTGCGGCGGACGTGCGCGTGCCGCCCGAGTTCGACCCGTTCTGGAAGAAGCCGCCACCGGATGCGAACATCGCCTCGGTCGGCCCCGACTTCGGATTCCAGGCCTTCCAGCGCACCCCGTGGAATCCGCCTGATCCCGATCTCGCGGTCGGCCCGGGTCACATCGTGGCCGTGGTGAACATGCACCTCGCGGTCTACACGAAGGACGGCACCAGGGTCTTCGACCAGTTGCTCGAGGACTTCTTCCGCGAGCAGGGCGCCGTCAACTTCGTCTTCGACCCGATCGCGGCGTGGGATCCCTTCGCCGACCGATTCGTTGTGGCAACCACGGAGCACAACAGTTCCCGCGGCGCGAACATCATCAATATCGCCGTCAGCCGCACGACGAATCCGCTTGACGGCTGGCACAAGTACTCGTTCGTGTGCGACTCGATCGGCAACTTCATCGACTTCCCGAACCTCGGCGTCGGGACAGACGCCTACTACATCACGACGGACTATTTCAGCACGCCGACGGGCAATCACATCCAGATCTTCGAGAAGGCCCCGATGCTCAGCGGCCAGCCCGTGCAGATGAAGAACGTGCGTACGTCCACGTCGACCCGGTCGCTGGGAGCGATCAAGAACTATGACCAGGCCGCGGTCGCCCAGTACTTCGTCACGTCGTTCTCGGGATCGAGCACGCGCCTGTCGATCGACGCGATTCGCTCGGCCACGGGCACGCCGGTGCGCAACACGGTGGACCTGACGGTGCCGTCCTACTCCAACCCACCCGAGGCAACGCAGCGCGGTTCGAGCAACCGCGTCTCGACGGTCGATCGGCGCATCAAGGCAGGCGTATTCCGCAACGGGCGCCTCTGGGTCGCCCACGCCATCGGGCAGGACAACACCGCCCGCGTCCGCTGGTACGAAATCGACCCTCGCGGCTGGCCGGTAAGCGGCAACACGCCCGTGCTCGTTCAATCCGGAACGTTCAATTACGGCGCCGGTGAGCACAACTGGTTCCCCGACATCGACGTCGATGCGCAGGGCAACGCCGTCATCGCGATGAACTGCTCCTCCGCCAACGACTACGTCTACATTGCCCGCACGGTCCGGCGATTCGACGATGCGCCCGAGTCGTTCCGCCCGCGCATCCGCCTTCAGGAGAGCACCTCTCCGGAGCCGGGAAGCCGCTGGGGCGACTACAGCGGCATCTCCGAAGACCCGGCTCAGCCCGGCGTCTTCTGGAGCCACACCGAGTACCGCACCACCGACTGGCGCACCTGGATCGGCCGCATCGACGCCAACCGCTGCATGGTCCTCGAAGTGGACCGGATCGTCCGAGGGCAGCAGACGACGATGACCATCACCAGCGCCCGCGCCAACACCACCGTCTACTTCGCCTACAGCATTGTCGGCACGGGCGAAATCTTCGTGCCCTTCCTCAACGTCACGATCGGCCTGCGCAACCCGCAACTGATCGGGACGCGGACGACGGACGCGACCGGCTCGGCAGTGATGACGATGAACGTCCCGCCCAACGCGCCGCGCGTTCCCGTGTGGATCCAGGCGGCGGAAATGGGCAACGCCTCGAACATCATCGCGGGCCAGATCAACTGACCGGCGGCGGTGTCATCCCGATCCCTCTTGCACAGGCCTGGAGATCGGCTCAGGGCCTGTTGTCATGGTCTGCTGACTTGAGCGCGAACCAGGCCACGAAGTTCGAGGCGCGAAATCGGAAGTGACGCCGACGATGCGCCTCACTCAAATGTGTGTGTGACCACGTTGCTCGTCAGGCACGTCGTGCGCTGGTGAGCCTGCATGAGGATCTGTCGGCCGCGCGCGTAGGCGGGGACGAAGCGCGCGAAGACGGCGTTGCCTTCCGTGTCGGCCGTCGCGCTTCCCATGTAGACGGGATTGGCGATGCTGACGGCGATGCTGCCGCAGCCGGGGATGGGGAACTCGCCGGGCGCGAGGCCGTAGACGAAGTGGACGACGTCAGCCGGGCGCAGGCCTGTTACATGCCATTCATTCACTTCGCCCGCGCGGCCGGGAACGGGTGGATCGAGAATCGGCGTCGGGCAGAGGTTGCTGTAGAACTGTACCCACACCCCGTCGGCGGGCGGATGGCCGAGGACGGTGAGAAGGTCGGCGACGACGGTGCCGATGCTCGCCTCGCGCTCGCGCACGACGAAGTCGTCGGCGAACTGGCCGTCCCAAGTCCACCCCCAGACGCCTCGGCCGCCGATCATGTTGTTCCAGGCGTTGTCGTAGGTCTGCTCGTCGACCATGAACAGCGTGTCATGCACCACGCGGCCATCGT
>CAADHA010000043.1 GCA_900696685.1 uncultured Planctomycetota bacterium | reverse complement strand
TCGGGCGAGTCGCGGAGCAACGCCTGGCAATTCTGAACGAATTGCGACACCAATGATGTACCACGATCACCAACTCCGTCCCGATTTCAGTCATCCGCCCTCATCATCGCGGTTGTTCAGGAGTCCCTACTCACATTCGCAAGCATCCTATGCCCCTACTCCTCCTCAATGTCCACGATGGTGGCGAACTTGTCGTCGACGTGGGCGGCGGATTCGCAGTGGATCACCCAGCCGGGGATGTGGGCGTCGAAGGCCTTCGCTCGGGCGTAGCGGGCCGCGGCGCTGGTCACGGCCGACTCGATCTTGGTCTTGTCGATCGACTTCGCGTGAACCACGTCCGAAGCCTTGATCTTGTAGTGAATGCACATCGGTTGCCTCCGGCGCCGAGACGGCGAGAGAGTTGAGAGGAGAGATCAGAGCAGGAAACCTAAGCCGCCCGAATCGGCAGATTGTCCACGACGATCTGCGGCAGTTCGCCCTTTCCGAGGATGTTGCGGGCGTCGAGGATTTCGATGCCCACGAGCGACTCGCCCGGGCCGAGGTTGAGGGCCACCTCATCGGTCAACTGCACAACGCGGCACTCCTGCTTGCCCTCGATCAGCCGGATGTACAAGGCGTCCACCTCACTGTCATAACTGATTCGCATCATGACCTACCGAATCTGGAATTCCCCGGTCTCATCGTAGAACGAGCATCCCAGCAGTCCAAACGCCTGCCAAAGCCGATCGAGCCACGGTCTGAGCAAGACTTCCGTCGGCGTGTCGAGGGACTCCCAGAGAATCGGCGGAAACTCCATGCGGTCCACGTCGACGACAAGGGGATCACGCACCGCACCCAATCCCAATAGCATCCCGCGAGATCGAGTGATCGTCCAACACAGATACATGGGCGGGGCGACGCCAAGTGCGGTGTACGCCTGCCTTACGCGGCGCAGAAAATCGAAGAGATCCTGCACAAGCGAGTGTGACGGAATGACTGCTTGGCCGCTCGCGTTTACGTTGGCCACTACCGCATGTGAGCGTATGACCCCGGAACGATCCAGCCGGAGCATGTCGGGCCGTTCGGTCGAATGGCACACCCACCCGTCGAAGGAGATTCGCTGATGCCCGTTGGTACCGAGCGCGGGGTGTAGTGTGGAAACAGCCCTCACCATCTGGTCATCGCCGGGGTCGAACCTCGATTCCTCGATCGGCACCGGTATCACGTCCAGGACATAGCTGCTGCGATTCGGTCCGGGTTGCGGCGCACGCCATACCTGTTCGACGTGCTCTCGATGCAGATCAAGAACGATCTCTTCCTGCGTTCGTGATTGCAGGAACGCTGCTCGCAACTCGCGCTCATCCATGACGGTTGTGATCTCGTTTGCTCGCTTGTGAAAGCGCTTGTCATTGCCTGCGTGGTTCATGTGCGGACCGAACCTGCTTCGCTGCGTGCCGCAAGCGAGTACGTCGCGGCCGTCGCCCAAGGTGATTGACTTCCACGCCAGCGAAAGTCGTGGGCGGATGTTCGCCTCTGCCGCTTGCGTCAGGCGCTGCTGCTCCTCGGCTGCTCGGTCGATGCCGAGTACTTCTACGGGCAGGTGATTCCCCTCGCGAATACCCAGCAGGATCACCCCACCCAGCGTGTTGGCCATGGCTGAGATGTCCTTGCAGAACTCCTCGGGTCGCTGGTAGGCGGCTTGCTTGTATTCGAGGGTTTCATCTTCTGGTACGCGGGATTCAATCAACCGTTCAAGGTCGGCGCGGTCCAGGCGTTGCAGATTCTGCGGACTCGGTCGCATCTACGCCGCCCTCGATGTCAAAAACGGCCGAGGGGCGTACACCCCTCGGCCGTTGGAACGGTCTTCGAACGTGTGGTCGAACTCGTGGCGGGCGTCGATCAATAGTCCATGTCATCCATGCCGCCGCCGCCGGCGGGGACCTTTTCCTTCTTCTCCTTGATTTCCGCGATCACGCAGTCGGTCGTCAGCAGGAGGCTGGCGATGCTTGCGGCGTTCTGGAGGGCGACGCGCTCGACCTTGGTCGGCACGATCACGCCCGACTTGACGAGGTCTTCGTAGTTGTGCGTGAGGGCGTTGAAGCCGAAGTTGACGTCCTTGCTCTCTTCGACCTTCTGGGCGATGATGGAGCCGTCGAGGCCGCAGTTCTCGGCGATCTGCTTGATCGGGGCCGAGAGCGCGCGGTCGACGATGTCGATGCCGACCTTCTCATCGCCGCGGGCGTTCTTGCGGGCCTTGTCGAGGGCCTTGCGGGCGCGGAGCACCGCCACGCCCCCGCCGGGCAGGATGCCTTCCTCGACCGCGGCGCGGCAGGCGTGGAGGGCGTCCTCGACGCGGGCCTTCTTTTCTTTCACTTCGACTTCGGTCGCGGCGCCGACGTTGATCTGGGCCACGCCGCCGGCGAGTTTGGCGAGACGCTCCTGAAGTTTCTCGCTGTCATACTCGCTGGTGCTGGCGTCGATCTGGTGTCGGATCTGGGCGATGCGTCCCTGGATGTCGGGCTTTTTGCCCGCGCCTTCGACGATGGTCGTGTTGTCCTTGTCGACGGTAACCTTCTTGGCCCGGCCGAGGTCGGCGAGGGTGAGTTTTTCGAGTTCGATGCCGAGTTCCTCCATGATGGCCCGCCCGCCGGTGAGGATGGCGATGTCCTCCATCATGGCTTTGCGGCGGTCGCCGAAGCCGGGCGCCTTGACGGCGCAGACCTTGAGCGTGCCGCGGAGCTTGTTCACCACGAGGGTGGCGAGGGCCTCGCCCTCGATGTCTTCCGCGACGATGAGGATGCTCTTGCCCTGCTCGGCCACCTTGCCGAGGATGGGGATGAGGTCCTTGGCGGACGTGATCTTCTTCTCGTGGATGAGGATGTAGCAGTCTTCGAGGACGCACTCCATCGCGGCGACGTTGGTGACGAAGTGGGGGCTGAGGTAGCCCTTGTCGAACTGCATGCCTTCAAGGAGGTCGACGGTCGTGTCGAGGGACTTGCCCTCTTCGACGGTGATGACGCCGTCCTTGCCGACCTTGTCCATCGCTTCAGCGATGATCTTGCCGATGGCGGCGTCCTGGTTGGCCGAGCACGTGCCGACCTGGGCGATCTCGGTCGAGGTCGTGACCTTCTTGCTCATCTTCTGGAGTTCCTCGACGACGGCGGCGACGGCGGCGTCAATGCCTCGCTTGACGGCATTCGCGTTCGCCCCGGCGGTGATGTTCTTGAGGCCCTCGGTGAAGATCGATTCCGCCCAGATGGTGGCCGTCGTGGTGCCGTCGCCGGCGTCCTTGGATGACTTGGAGGCGACTTCCTTGACCATCTGCGCGCCCATGTTCTCATAGGGGTCGTCGAGTTCGATCTCCTTGGCGACGGTCACGCCGTCCTTGGTGACGGTCGGGGCGCCGAAGGACTTCTCGATCATGACGACGCGGCCGGAGGGGCCGAGCGTCGTGCGGACGGCGGCGGCGAGCTTGGAGACCCCGCGGCGGATGCGCTCGCGGGCGTCGGAGTCGTAGGCGATCTGTTTGGCGGCCATGTTGCTTTCCTTCCTGTTGATGTTAACTCGTGTCGAGCGGTTGTGCGTGTAGGTGAGTGCGAGTGAGAATGAATGACGATCAGTTGCGGCGGGCTTCGAGGACGCCGATGACGTCGGCGCGGAGCGCGGCCTCGATGTCGGCCGGGGTCGAGCCGTCCGGCGGACGGCTGACCGCGAAGCGCTCGGCGACGACGGCGCCGGCCCAGTCGATGCCGGTGACGACGACGGTCTGCACGGCACCGCAGCGCAGGTGCTGCACGTGCAGCCGGCCGAAGGGCAGGTGAGGGACGGTGGTATCGGAGACGATGTGAAGTGATTGCGTCATGGGTTCCTCGATGAAGGATCGGATCGGGTAAACGGAATTGCCTGCTCGCGCTTCGGGATCATGGTCTTCGATTCATCCGATCTCGATCCAGGTGATGCGCTGGGCGTCGATGACGTACTCCTTCATTCCGTCGGTGAGTTTGACGAGGTTGTCCGCCTCGACGGGAACGAGAAACGCGTTGGTGATGCAGAGCATCTCGCCGCACGATTCGAACATGAATCGGGTCGTGCGGTCGCCTCGAAGGTCCTTGAGGGCCTGGCGGAGCTGCTCTGGAGTCATGCGGCTGTCTCTTGTTCGTCTCGGCGCACTCGTCGCACCCGGGGTTGAATCGTCAGTCGATGAGCGCGAGGATGGATTCTTCGTTCATGAGCAGGAGTTCCTCGCCTTCGATCTTCACTTCGGTGCCGGCATAGGAGTTGAAGAGGACGCGGTCGCCCTTCTTGACGGAGAAAGGAGAATACTCGCCCGTGTCCTTGTTGTAGCGGCCCTGGCCGACGGCCTGGACGATGCCGGTGCGCGGCGTGTCCTTGGCCGACTCGGGGAGATAGAGGCCGGAATCGGTCTTGTTCGCGGCTTCGTCGCGCTTGATGAGGATCTTGTCGCCGAGGGGACGGACTTTCATGTGCTGCTCTCCAATCTGATGGGAAGTTGGCGGTGCGGCGGTGGCCGCAGCGCCGATCGTGAGGCAATATTAACTTGACGGACCGGGGGAACGCCCCTCCGGCCAGGAGTCGCTGTAATGACGCCGAAGAATGCGGCGCATCAGTTCGAGAAGGTGCTCGAGCTGCACCGGCACGTCGAGGACGGTGAACGCCCCCTCGCGCAAGGCCTCGTGCAGCGTGCGCTGGTTGCCGGCGGCCTTGTCGGCGGGTCGGCGGATCACGATCGTCGGCGGCGGCGAATCAAGGCGGCGAAGAATCTGCAGCAGCCGCGTGCCCCCCGTCTCCGCAGCGGCGCCGGGCGCAGCGGGAGTCGAATCGTCAATCGGCAGGCCGAGATCGACCACTGCGATATGGACCCGCTGCCGCTGAATGACCTCCGACGCCTCGCGGCCCGACTGGACGCGAAAGGACGCGATGCCCATCGGCTCGAGGAGCCGGGGCAGCTGCTCGGCCCAGTTGCGCGGCTGCCAGCCCGAATAGCTCAGGAGGAGGTTGAGCCGCTGGCCGGCGGGCGGGTTGGAGGGCATGGACACCATGCGCGGACGATCTCCGTCGAAGGTTGAGGGAGATCAGAAAGCAAGGGCGGTGCCGCGGCGGACAGGGGCGGATGCGTCGAAAATGCCGTTTTTTAGCCCCGCAGGGCCTGTGTCCGGCGTAGCGTGCCGGCGGCCGTTCTGCCAAGGGGCTTGGGTCAGGGCGGGCGGAGTGCCAAGGTGGCAGGGCGTCAGCCGGTCCAGCCGTCAACCCTGTGCCCGCGGAGCGATCTGGTCCGGGCTGCATGATCCCGGTTGCCGACCTGGCACAGCGTCCAGTTCTACTCGCGGCTGCGGCTGGAGATCTACGCCATGCGAGAACTCCTCACCATCCTCAACCTCATAATCCGGAACAATACCCCATGGAAACCACAACCACACCCTTGACTTTCAGGACTGACGCTCCATTCGAACCCACGCAACCTGCTGTGAGCATCGCCGAATTCGGTGCAGATCGGCGAACTTCCACGAGGATATCCGCAATGCACGCACCGGCCGCGAATAGAACGGTGATACTGCCGAATCGCTGCCGGTCCAAACACGAGAATGAGAAGACTTCCGGAGTAAGAGAGTGAAATGGGGGCGCTGAACAACCCGACTCTTGCGGATCGCTGGATTAGAAACGACCTGAAATTCTAGCAGGGCCGGACCCGACAGAGGCTCGTGCCACAGGTTGTTCCAAGGCCACAACTTCCGAGTCGTGCCATCTATTCCACTCCGCTGGAGCAATGCGAGGCGGCGGACATGCCGACCAGGGGAGGTAGACGCTTCGTCGCGCGCGATCGACAACACATTGTCGATGCGTCAGGCCGCCAACCGGAGGAGTTTGAACAGATGCTGCATCTGACGCTGCACGGCCTGGTACTGCAGGTCGATCTCCGCGGTCGCGCCGATCTTCGGGCCGGACTTGCACCGGCCCTTGTACGTCAGCAGCGGCTTGAGCACCTTCTCGCGCAGCACCGTGTACCCGGCCATGAGGCGCAGCCCGTCCGGCGTGACCTCGTACCGATGCGATCGATCGCCGGCCTTGCGCACCAGGCCCTTGGCGCGGAGCTTCTTGAGGTCGTAGGAGGCGTGGCGGGGCGCGTAGTCACCTGCGCCCTTCCATGTCTCGCGCAGCTTCGCGGCCAGGTCCGACGCGGTGAAGCCGCGCGGCATGAGCGCGAGCGAGACCACGCCGGCGATCACGGCGCGCACGCGGGCCTTGTTGCGGTCGATCCCGCCGACGCGGGTCTTGCCGACCACCCCCGGCGTGGGCAGTTCCTCGATGGACCTGTCGCTGATCCACGCCACGTCCACGCAACGCAGCGCTTCGAGGAAGCGGCCCAGGAGATCCGAGAGCTTCCCGACCACCTCGGGGAACTTCTCCAGCAGACGGCCGCACTTGAGGTCGGCCACGTTGTGGGCGATCGCCTCGGTCCGCAGCACGCACTCGCCTTTGGTGTAGATCTTCAGGGTCAAGCGCCCAAAGTGGACCTTGAAGATCGTCAGGTCGTACACAGGCATCTCGAGCACGG
>CAADHA010000042.1 GCA_900696685.1 uncultured Planctomycetota bacterium | reverse complement strand
TCAACGTCGAGCGCGCTCCCGATGGCCCCGGCGCTGCGAATCCCGTCGCCGGATGGACGGGCACCAACACCGCCGGCGGCGCGTACTCGATCTTCCTCAGCGGTGCGGGCTTCTGCGAAGTTCCCGCACCCGGCGCTCTGGCCCTGCTGGGCCTCGGCGGCCTGACCCTCGCGGGTCGTCGCCGTCGCCAGGCGTGAGAAGGACTCACACGCCAAACGCAGCCTGAGGCTGCGAGCCTTCGTGCACGACAACCCCAACCGCCCGAACCCGTGTGGCTCGGGCGGTTGTCATTTCTCGACGAGATCGGGCGCGGCCGATGCGATGGCTGCGCGGCTGAACGGAACGCCTCGCTACTTCTTTGTCCGCAGGCGCTCGGACCGTTCGGCGTCGCGCGACTCCTTTGCCTGGTAGAGCCGCTGCGTGCCTTCCTCCATCTCGAGGTGGCCGACGGAGGTGTAGTAGGTGTGGCCGCGCTGCATGTTCCAGTGTTCGGCTTTGAGGCCGAGATCGCCCATGTCTGCCGCGACCTGCTTGACCGAGATGCACTGCGAGGTCGGCCGGCGGACGAAGCCGCGCTTGCTCATCGCGCGCCCCAGCGGCGTCTCCAGTTGCGACCACGCCGCCACCTGGTCCGACTTGAGGCGCGTCGCCTCGTGCAGGGCAAAGTCAAGAAGGAGTACGACCACGTCCTGCCGCCCCGGCACCGTCCAGAGAACGTCCACGTAGCACACGCGCACGTCGAGTTGCGTGACGTTGAGCACGACATAGCCGATTACCTCGCCGCCCTCCCGATAGGCGTAGCAGCGGAACGGAACCGCCTTGTCCGTGAGGAACTTGTAGTTGAGCCAGTCCGGCTCGCCCCAGCCGAAGATGCGGCCGTTCTCGCCGGGGGCCTTCGCATACTTCCAGAATCGAGTGAACTCAGGGCCGAACTCGGTAATGGGCGAGACGTCGCCGCTCATCGAGCCGGGCACCTTCCACGAGCGCGTCAGCGGCCCTGGAAGGATCGACGCGAGCGCGGCGGACCTGGTCGCCTTGCTCACCATGCCGCGCAGCGAGACCATCTTGACGAGTTTCAGATCCTCCCACACGACGGTGTACTTCATGCGCTTGGTGACCAGCGCACGGAGGTGAGGCGTGGTGATGCTGTAGGTGAGTTTCATCGGCGGCCGGCCGAAGGCCTTCTCCACCTCGTCCGTCATGGCGCGCAGGAGGGCGAGGCTGCGGCAGTCCTCGCGGATCGCGGTGTCCTGGTGCTGGTAGACGAGGGAGAGTTCGCCGTCGATGGCGAAGGGCACGGGGTTGGCGCCGATGAAGGCGACGAGCTGCCCCTCGTGCAGCGCGACCATGAAACCCAGAGACGTGCCGTAGGGCCCGCCGAAAAACTTCCACTCGAGGTAGGAGCGCTCGACGCTGCGGCCGAGGCACTCCTTGAGCAATCGCGGCAACTGGTCGAGATCCTCGCGCGCAAAGGGCCTGATCTGAAGGTCCGCAACCCCCAGACGCTGCGTGGTCGTGCTTTCCTGTGCTTCCTCGGACACCTGGCTGCTCCTGCGGGCGGCATTGGCGGTTGGAGGGGCTGGAGTCCGTCCCCGCGATGCATGGCGGTCCGCCCGAAGATCATATCGGCCCTGCGGCGAAGCGCCGAGAGCAGAAGAGAAGTGAACAGTCGAGCAGGAGAGCGGATGCTCTCCGGGTTCTGCGCAGTGCCCGCTGCCGGAGCCCTCAGAGCCCCGACGCCTTCCCCGCTTGCTTCCACGACCCTCGCTCCGGCTCGCAGCAACGGATCGGTGCCGCGATGCACTCATCTTCGTTCGATTCCGGGGGCTTCTTCGGGCGGGTCAGGAGCATGGTCGGCGCCTGTGAGCAGTTCATCGCACCTGGTGCAGTCGCCTGTGCGCTCCCAGCGTCCGTCGAGTATGCCGTCGATCGCCTCGTCTATCCTGGCGCGAACCTTGTCAAGCCTGGCGTCGTCGAAGGCGAGCACGCCGCGTTCGCTGGTGCGCGTGAGCCAGTACTCGGCGGTTCCCGCGACGGCGTCATTCTCGAAGAAGTGCCGGGCGGCCATGATGTAGATGCCCAGTTGGAGATCGTCCTTTTTCGGTTCGAGTCTGGATTTGGTCGGCTCGCCGGTCTTGTAATCAACGATGCGCACGCCATGCTCGCCCTGGTCGATGCGATCCATCTTGGCGGTCATGAAGTGCTCGGCCTGGCCGCGGCGGTAGGGGAAGCGCACGCGCTGCTCGATGTGCAGGACCTGCAACTGGTCGGAGTGCATGGAGTTGTAGTACTGCCGCAGCGCGCTGTCGATGCGCCGGGCCACTTCGCGCGAGGGGAGGACTTCGGGCGGGCGCATCTCCTCGTAGGCCCTGCGGCCGAGAAGGAGGAGATCCTCAAGCGTCGGCGGAGGCTCGAAGCCTGGGTTCGCCTCGGCGCGCTGAAACCGTTCGTAGAAGAACTCGAGGCTGCGGTGGATGATCTGGCCGAAGTTCGTGGCCGGCCGGGCCGGCTCGGGCACGCCCACGACGTAGCGCAGCCAGTAGCAGCGCGGGCAGCGCAGGTACAGGTCGATGCCGGTGAAGTTCAGTTCGAGGGGGGGGGGCAGGGCCGGCGATCAGGGGCACCAGCGGCGCCTGACGGTCCATCTCCTCCGCCAGGTCGCGCAGCGCGGGACGGTCGTCGCTTTCGGCGGCGGCAATGATCTCCGAGCCGCGGGCGGGCGACTCCGCGAACAGCAGCGGCAGTTGCGACGCCGCGGCGCCGAGGCGACGGCGCAACTCGGCCAGGCGCGGCACGGGCGTCTGCGGATCGCTCAACTCGTGCAGCAGCGCGAAGACCTCGTGCCGAAGACGCAGCGTGCGGCGGTCGCGCGCGGAACGCCGACCCGCGGCCTCGCCCGGCGCCGGAGTCAGCACCGGCTCATCGGGAATGTCCCCGGTCCCGACGGCGTCGATGACGTCCACCGCGGCGCCATCTTCGCCCGGCGCCTCAATCTCCTTCCAGTAGACGGAGGGAGATGCCTTGCGGCCCGAATCGGACATCGTCTGCGAGAGCAGGACGAGCCGGCGGCGCGCCCGCGTCATGGCGACAAAGAAGACGCGGCGCTCGTCGTCCTCATGCGTGGAGGTCCGGCCTCGCGTGAGGTCATCGGGAAGGAGGTCCTCCTCGCCTCGATCGCGGTCCATCAGCGGGTAGCCGTGCGGCGAGTTGACGCGCGGGATGAAGACGGTGTCGAACTCGAGGCCCTTGGCGCGGTGGGCGGTCAGGATGCGCACGGCGTCGCGATCCGAGACCTCGACCTCGCCGGAGAGGCGCGACTCGCTCGACGCGGGAATATGCGACAGGGCGCCGTCGGAGAGGTCGTCGAAGTAGCACAGAAACGAGCCGAGGCGCCGCGGCGGATCGATGTGGCTCAGGCGCTCGGCTACGAAAGCCAGCCAGCGGCCGAGTTGCTCGACGCGGGCGCGGTGCTCGATCGAATCCACGGGGTCGATCGTGAGCAGCCCGGTCGCGTGGATGATGGCGCGCACCACGACGTCGGCGGGCTGGTCGAGCGCGACGTGCGCCAATCGCAGGTACTGCCGGGCGAAGCGCTCGACTTCGGCGGAGGGGGGCTGCTCGACGAGACGCTGGAGCAGTGAGCGGCTTGCGCCCTGATCATCCTCGGCCTGCTGAGCGCGGGCGGCCGCGCGGCGGTGCGCGCTGTGCCAGGCGGCCACGGTCGTCAGCGGAATACTGAACGGCGGACGGATCAGGATGCGCGTCAGGGCCGTGTTCTCATGCTCGTCCGCGAGCAGGCGCATCCAGGCGAGGACGTCGAGGACGGCGGGATGCTCGCACGCGAAGCCGCGCTCGGGAATCTCGACGGGGATCTCCATGACCTGGAGCGAGGCGGCGATGCGGTCGAGGTCGGCGTTGGAGCGGACGATCACGGCGAAGTCGCGGTAGTTGGCCCCCCCCTCGACGGCGGTGAGGATCATGCGGCCGATGACCGGCCCCGCGCCGGCCGTGCCTCGGTACTTCACCAGCTCGACGGGCAGGCGCAGGTCCTGTTGATCGCCCGCGGCGGTCGTGGTCTTGTCGGGCGCAAAGCGGTCGCCGCAGGAGCGAATGATGCGGTGCGCGGCGGCAAGGATGATGGGCGTCGAGCGATAGTTGAGCGTCAGGGGAATGGTCGTGGTGTTCGTCCAGTGCTCGGCGAAGCGGTGGAAACTGCTCTGCATCGCGCCGCGGAAGGCGTAGATAGCCTGGTCGTCGTCACCGACCACGCACAGGTCGTGCCCGGGCCCGGCGAGGCACTTGAGCAGTTCGATCTGTGCCGGGTTGACGTCCTGGAACTCGTCGACGATCACGTGCCGATGGTCGCTCCGCACGATGGCGCGGAGGGATTCGTGCTCCCGAAGCAGGTGCAGCGGAAGGATCTGGAGGTCGTCGTAGGTCACCACGCCCCGCTGTCGGCACAGGCGGTCGTACTCCGCGTAGAGGCGCGCGAGGATGGCGAAGCGCTCGGTGCGCGACTTCTCGGCGAGGAGGTCGTCGCCTTCGAGGGCCTGTGCGTTGGATTCAGTTCGCAGACGCCACTGCTGCGCATAGTCGAGGGCGGCGGCAGGAAAACATGCGTGGTTTCGCGCCTCGCTCACGAAGCGCAAGGCGACGGGCACGATCGAGTAGGGGTCGTAAAACCACTTCTCGCGACCCAGTCCCGTCTCATCGACCACGCGGCGCATGAGCGCCTTCTGCTGGGCTTCGTCGATGAGGTCCGGCTCGGCGCGCAGGCCCGCCCGGTCGGCAAACTGACGGATCAGCCGCAGGCCGAAACTGTGGAAGGTCGAGGCGATGAGACGCTCCGCGAGCGTCGCAGAGCCAAGCATCGCGCTGAGGCGCGAGCGCATTTCCTCCGCGGCCTTGTTCGTGAACGTGAGGGCGAGGATGGACTCCGGCTCGGCGTCGTCCTCGTTGATGAGGCGGTGAACGCGATGGGTGATGACGTGCGTCTTGCCCGTGCCGGGGCCGGCGAGGACGATAAGCGGCCCTTCCCGGTGCTGCACGGCGAGGCGCTGCGCCTCGTTGAGGCGGATGTCTCCGGCCGCGGCCCGGCCGTCTTCAAGAAGCGGGATGGTCATCGCCCCATTGTAACGCTCTGTGCTGTGGCCGCAGCCGAGGGAGCGAAACATATGCGCAGAAACACCTGCTCATCCGGTCGAGCAGATGAACAGAATCACGATGTCAATCCTGCTTCGCCGGCGGGATCAGGGCAAGGGACGACGGTTGAGGCGCGTCGGGCGATCCCAGTACCAGGCGTTTATCCAGTCGTCCCAGAACAGGCGCATGTCGAGGTTGTAGCGGCGGGTAATCTGGACGGCGTAGTCGTCGGAGCGCTGCGTGGGGCCCATGAGTTCCGGCGTGTGATCCCAGAAAGCGGCGTCGTTGACCTTGCGGGGATCGAGATCGGCATCCCCGTTGAGGCCCGACTTGTCGCCCGATTCGCACCCGATGAGCGCCGCGGCAGCGGCTATGCTGAGCACTCGCAGACACGTTGACTTGCTTGGCATGATCGCTTCTCTCGCAGTTGGGGGCCGTGGTCCACCTTTGCAGCCGTGTGTTCTAGCCTCCGCGCGGAGGCGGGTCAACTGCGGGCGCGGGGAGGCGTTTGCGAACCGGACGGCAATGCGGCCGCCCGATGGTCGGAAAATCGCGAGCAACTGCGTGCATTTCTCGCTTGCGTCGCCAGGCGTGGTATAGTGTTGGCGAAGCGCTTCTCCGTGCCTGTCGGGCGGCTCGTGCCAACATGCTCGAACCGTTTACAGCCCCAGGGGAGCACGACCAAGAGTCGGGGCGAAAACCATGCCTCCAAAGAGTGGAAGGTTGCCGCCTCCGAACCGTGCGCCCACCTGTCACTGGGGTTCGAGCGTCTTGCCCGACTGCCCATCACAGGGCGGACCAGCATTCAACAGGACCTGCCTCAGACGCGGGTCCTTGTTTTTTTCCTTGTCCCCCATCGAGTGCGGCTCACGATTGCGGCACTGTGGCCCCAGGGGCGGCGAATCGGTTGCAGCCTGCGTGCATGCCGCCTCGCGTGCCGTGTTCGCTACGGAGAAGCGCGCGAGTGCGGCAACGGGGTGGAGCAGGCCGATGCGCAGCCGGGCGGGCGGAACGCGTGCTCATCACGGCACACAGAAATAAACGGGACAGGTACATTTATTTCTGCCCAAAAACACCGCGTAACTGCTTGTTACTCAATGACATAAAATGTACCTGTCCCGTTTGTTTTCTCTGCAGCGAGTACCGGGCACGTCGAACCGGTCATTGCGGCAGGCGCTGAGCGACCTGCTCTCGACTCAGCCCAGTGACAAACACGGTCTTCTCCGGCGACGTTTCGCCTGTGATGATCGTGACCTGTCGAGGCGACACGCCGAGCGTTCCGGCGAGCAGTCGGCAGACGGCTGCATTGGCCTTCCCTGCCTCCGGAGGCGAGGCGACGCGGACTTTGAGTCGATCGCCGAGCCAACCGGCGATCGCGCTGCGACTCGAGCCGGGCACGACTTTGAGCCTGATCGTGCAGCCGCGCTGTTCGTTCCCGATTGGCATACCTGAAGGAGAGGGGCAAAACTCGGGCCGGGTGAGCCGCTCCCGGGCGGACACACGGGGAGTTACCGGCCATGGCCGGAGCGCAGATTCGCGGTAACTACTTGCGGGACAATGATTTAGAAAATCTCGGAAAAAGTTAACTTTCCACTTGACATCGGGTTGTTTGATGATCCGCAGGCGGCTATGCTTCTTGGCTGTGCGCGAGCCGAGGTGAGTTTCAATCTTCAGAGTCCATCATGTCCAAGGCCGACCGTTCCCGGTACGGCCCCGTTTCATTGATCAGGGGTAGTCCATGCCCGCGATGAACGTGCGCAACTTTTCCAAGCGCGGCGACGCGATCCCGGTCCCCAATCTCGTCGCAGTGCAGGAGTCGGCGTATGAACGGTTCCTCCAGTACGACGTTGACCCGGAGAAGCGGAACCCGCGACTGGGTCTCGAAGCGATGCTTCGAGAGGTGTTCCCCATCGAATCGTACGACGGGACGATGCGGCTTGAATACATCTCGTATTCGCTGGACAACCCGCGCTATACGCCCGACGAATGCCGCGAGTTGCGGCTGACCTATGCGCGGCCGTTCCGCGTCGCCGTGCGCCTGGTGCGCGAGAACCACCCCGACATCGCCCAGGAGGAGATCTACCTCGGGGAACTGCCCATCATGCTCGGCGGCGGCGAGTTCATCGTGAACGGCGCCGAGCGCGTCATCGTCAGCCAGTTGCACCGCAGCCCCGGAGTGGACTTCGGCGTCGTCAGCGCCGAGGCCGACCGGCCCCTGCACAGCGCCCGCATCATTCCCGAGCGAGGCTCGTGGATCGAACTTGAGGTGACCAAGAAAGACGTTCTGGCGATGAGAATCGACCAGAGCACCAAGATCGCCGCCACGACGTTCCTTCGGGCGCTCGATCCCGAGTTCGCCTCGACGGACAAACTCATTGATCTCTTCTACGACGTCGATGAGGTCGCCGTCACGGGTCTGCGCGAAGAGCATTACGCCGCCGAGACGATCATCGATTCGCAGAGCGGCGAGGAACTCGTCGGCGTCGGGCGGCAGATCGGCGAGGCCTTGCCGGCCATCCAGGCCTCCAGCCTCAAGAAGGTCCGCGTCATTACCGGCAGCGTTGATCCCATCATCCTCAACACGATCGCGGAAGAGCGCCTCGACATCTTCAGTGAACTCACGAGCAGCGAATACGAACAGGCGCTCCTGAAGATCTACACGCGACTGCGCCCCGGCAACCCGCCGCAGGTCAACAAGGCCAGGACGCTCTTTGAGGAGAAGTTCTTCGACGAGAATCGCTACCGCCTCGGCCGGGTGGGCCGGTTCCGCATCAACCGCAAGTTCGACCTCGACGTTCCCGAGGACGTGATCCGGCTGCGCGGCGAGGATTTCCGCCTCGTGATCCAGTACATCCTCGACCTGCGCAGCGCCCGCAACAACGCCTACATCGACGACATCGACCACCTTGGCAACCGTCGCCTGCGTACGCTCGACGAATTGGCGGTCGAGGAGATCCGCAAGGGCTTCCTCAAACTCCGGCGCACGGTGCAGGAGCGCATGAGCGTCAAGGATCCGGATGAACTGGCCAAGATCGCCGACCTGGTCAACACCAAGAGCATCTCCAGCAGCATCGAGTTCTTCTTCGGCCGCAGTGAGCTCTCGCAGGTGGTGGACCAGACGAATCCGCTGAGCATGCTGGCGCATGAGCGACGGCTCTCGGCGCTGGGGCCGGGCGGCCTCAACCGCAAGCGGGCGGGCTTCGAGGTCCGCGACGTCCACATCAGCCACTACGGCCGCATCTGCCCCATCGAGACGCCTGAAGGCACGAACATCGGCCTCATCGCCTCGCTGGGAATCTATGCCCTCATCGACGACTACGGCTTCGTGCTCACACCCTACCGCAAGGTGGCCAAGGGCAAGGTTACGGGCGAGATCGAGTACCTCCGTGCCGACGAAGAGATGCGCGCCATCCTCGCCCCGGCCGACGTTCTTGAACTCGACGGCCGGATCAGGAAGGGCCTTGTGCTGGCGCGCGTGAACGGCGACCTGGCGCAGGTCGATTCCGGCGACCTCAACTTCATCGACATCACGCCCAAGCAGATCGTCGGCGTCTCGGCCGCGCTCATCCCCTTCCTCGAGCACGACGATGCCAACCGCGCGCTGATGGGCTCGAACATGCAGCGCCAGGCCGTGCCGCTCATCAAGGTCGATCCGCCCGTCATCTCAACGGGTTTGGAAAAGGAAGTCGGCCTCTACAGCGGCATGGTGATCCGCGCCCGCAACGCCGGCGTCGTCACGTACGTGGACGCCCAGTCGATCGTCATCGACAACACGGACGAGTACGTGCTGCGCAAGTTCGTCGGCCTCAACGAACGCACCTGCCAGAACCAGCGGCCGGTGGTCATGCTCGACCAGAAGGTCAAGAAGGGCCAGATCATCGCCGACGGCGCTTCGACGAAGATGGGCGAACTGTCGCTGGGCAAGAACGTTCTCGTCGGCTTCATGACCTTCGACGGGTACAACTTCGAGGACGCGATCGTCATCAACGAGCGCCTTCTCAAGGACGACGTCTTCACCTCCATCCACATCGACGCGTTTGACGTTGAAATCCGCGAGACGAAACTCGGGCGCGAGGAGTTCACGCGCGACATCCCCAACGTCAGCGAGAAGATGCTGCGGAACCTCGACGACAACGGGGTGATCCGGATTGGCGCGCGCGTCAGGCCCGGGGACATCCTCGTCGGCAAGGTCTCGCCCAAGAGCAAGAGTGAACTGAGCCCGGAAGAAAAGCTCCTGCACGCGATTTTCGGCCGCGCCGGCGAAGACGTGAAGAACGACTCGCTGGAAGTGCCCGCGGGGACGGAAGGCATCGTCATCGGCGCCCGCCGCTTCAGCCGCCGCATGCACATGACCGACGAGCAGAAGAAGCAGTTGCAGCGAGACATGAATGCCTACAGCGACGCGATGGACGAGAAGGCCATCGACCTCTTCCGGCAGATGATCGCGCAGATGAACGAGCTCGTGGGTTCGCCGATCGTGGACCCGAACACGCGGCAGACCGTCGGCGCGTCCAACATCGCCGCCGTCATCATCGAGCAGATCCGCGACTTCGACATCAAGTGGATCAAGGGCAATAAGGAACTCCGCGAGGAGTGCGCCGTCGTCCACGACCAGTTCCGACGCCGCATCAACGCGATCGAGCAGGAGAAGCAGCGCAAGCTCGCCCACATGAAGCGAGGCGA
Organism: uncultured Planctomycetota bacterium; assembly: GCA_900696685.1. Taxonomy (GTDB): domain Bacteria; phylum Planctomycetota; class Phycisphaerae; order Phycisphaerales; family UBA5793; genus UBA5793. Next base: position 21,236 of record CAADHA010000042.1, on the reverse strand, counting down.
CGAGCTGCCCTCGGGCGTGCTCGAAATGGTCAAGGTCTACCTGGCGACCAAGCGGCAACTCTCCGTCGGCGACAAGATGGCCGGCCGCCACGGCAACAAGGGCGTCATCGCCCGCATCGTTCCCGAAGAGGAAATGCCCTTCCTCGAGGACGGCACGCCCGTGGACATCCTCCTGAACCCGCTCGGCGTGCCCAGCCGCATGAATGTCGGCCAGATTCTCGAGACCCACCTCGGGTGGGCGGCCATGGTCCTGGGCTTCCAGGCGGTCACGCCCGTTTTCGACGGTGCAACCGAGGAGGAAGTTCACAAGGCCATCGACGAGGCCAACGCGCACGTCGCCCGCCGTCTCAAGGAGTGCGAGGAAACGCACGTGCCGCCCGGTGAGCGCGAACTGCTCGCGCACATGCCTCATGGCGGCAAGGTGCAGCTCTACGACGGCCGCACGGGCGAAGCGTTTCGTCAGAAGACCACCGTGGGCTATATGTACCTGCTCAAACTCCATCATCTGGTGGACGACAAGATTCACGCGCGCGCGACTGGGCCTTACAGCCTCATTACCCAGCAGCCGCTGGGTGGCAAGGCGCGCACCGGCGGGCAGCGTTTCGGCGAGATGGAGGTCTGGGGCCTCGAAGCCTACGGCGCCGCCTATGTCCTGCAGGAACTTCTCACCGTCAAGAGCGATGACGTCGAGGGACGCACCAAGATCTACGAGTCGATGGTCAAGGGCACCAACTCGCTCGAGGCGGGAATGCCCGTTGCCTTTGACGTCCTGTGCAATGAAATCCGCGGCCTGGGAATGAACGTTACACTCGAAAAGAAACCCATTGAAAGCACCTCGCTGCTGTAAATGTCCGCGCCGCGGCCCGTACGGCCCGGCAGGCGGCGAGCCGGACGCGGCGAGGCGTCGTGAAAGGAAGTGCGGCGATCAGCGGTGGCCGATCATCCGTTTGTCAACGCCGTTCGATACACCCTCGAGTACGCGGGTCTGGGCGATGTGCTCGCCCCCTTCCCGATTCGGAGGCTGGCTCGGCCGTGGACCATCGATGACCTCCCGCCGCGCGGCGGCCTGATCGTCGCCCCGCCCGACTTTGTTGGAGTTGGCACTCAGAAAAGCGGTACATCCTGGTGGGCAGCGCTCATCGAATCGCATCCGGGCGTCGCCCCCAACCTCTTCAAGCGAAAGGAGATGCACTACTTCACGCACTTTCTGGAACGGCCGATGACGGCCCGCGACATCGAGACTTATCACGCCGCGTTTGCGCGGCCCGAAGGGCGGCTGTGCGGCGAGTGGACGCCCAACTACCTCGCCAGCCCCTACACGATCCGCCGCCTCCGGCAGGCCGCGCCCGAAGCGAAGGTCCTCCTGATGTTCCGCGACCCCGTCGCCCGCTACGAATCCGGATTCAACCACGAATCGAAGCAGCGCTTCGGCGGCATGATCGCGCCGAGGGTCCGCAGTCGCGTCATCCGGCGTTACGCCCTGCGGAAAGAGTCCATCTGGAACGGCATGTACGCGTCCCAGTGCGACACGCTCCTGCGGATTGTTCCGCGACATCGCCTGCTGGTGCTCCAGTACGAGCAGTGCAAGGCGCGGCCCAGGGAGATGATCGCACGGACCTACCGCTTCCTCGGACTCGACGATTCATACGTGCCCGGCGAGATCGAGCGGCCCGTGAACGTGCAGAAGCAGGTGACGCCTTCCATCACGAGCGAGGGGCAGGACCTGCTGCGTGAGGTGTACCTGGACGATGCCCGCCGACTGGCGGCGATGTTTCCTGAGGCGATCGACCTGAGCCTCTGGCCCGGATTTGAGAGTTGACGCGCGGCCGACCAGCCGCGATGCCCGAAACGAGACGAACCAACCCGGCGGCCCGAGCCGCCGCCCCTGCGAGGACCACCGTGACTTCCACCACCATGTCCGAAACTTTCTACGATCGGGTCAACGACTACGCGAGCGTCAAGGTCATGCTGGCCAGCCCGACTGACATCCGCTCGTGGTCCTTCGGCGAAGTCAAGAAGCCCGAGACCATCAACTACCGCACCTACCGCCCGGAAAAGGACGGACTCTTCTGCGAGCGCATCTTCGGCCCGGAACGCGACTACGAATGCGCCTGCGGCAAGTACAAGGGCACCAAGTACAAGGGCATCATCTGCGACCGATGCGGCGTGAAGGTGACGCACAGCCGCGTCCGCCGCAAGCGCATGGGGCACATCAACCTCGCCTCGCCCATCGTTCACATCTGGTTCTTCAAGGCCCTGCCCAGCCGCCTGGGCAACCTCCTGGGCATGAAGACCAGCGATCTCGAGAAGATCATCTACTTCCAGGACTACGTCGTCCTCGATCCCGGCGACACGCCGCTCAAGTACCGCCAGATGCTCACCGAAGACGAGTTCCGCACTTCGACGGAGCAGTACGGCTCGGCCTTCAAGGCGCGCATGGGCGCCGAGGCCGTCCGCGAACTCATCGAGCGCCTCAATCTCCATACCGAGGCGGCGACCATCCGCGACGAACTCTCGAAGACGCGAAGCAAGCAGAAGATCAAGGACTTCTCCAAGCGCCTCAAACTCATCGAGCAGATCCGCCACAGCGAAAACGACCCGACCTGGATGGTCATGGACGTGATCCCGGTGATTCCGCCCGAACTGCGCCCGCTCGTCCTTCTCGAATCGGGCAACTTCGCCACGAGCGACCTCAACGACCTGTACCGGCGCATCATCAACCGCAACAACCGCCTCAAGAAACTGATGGACCTCAACGCCCCCGAGGTCATCATCCGCAACGAGAAGCGCATGCTTCAGCAGGCGGTGGATGCGCTCTTCGACAACGGCCGCTGCCGCCGGCCCGTGCTCGGCTCGAGCGGCCGCCCGCTCAAGAGCCTCACCGACATGATCAAGGGCAAGCAGGGGCGCTTCCGCGAAAACCTGCTCGGCAAGCGCGTGGACTACTCCGCCCGCTCGGTGATCGTCGTCGGGCCTGAACTCAAGCTGCACCAGTGCGGCCTGCCCAAGAAGATCGCGCTCGAACTCTACCAGCCCTTCATCATCCGCAAACTCAAGGAGCACGGCTTCGCCGACACGATCAAGAGCGCCAAGCGCATGCTCGAGCGCCGCGACCCCGAGGTGTGGGACATCCTCGAAGAGGTGATCTACCAGCATCCCGTGCTGCTGAACCGCGCGCCGACGCTGCACCGCATGGGCATCCAGGCCTTCGAGCCGGTGCTCGTCGAGGGCAACGCCATCCGCATTCATCCGCTCGTGTGCCACGGCTTCAACGCCGACTTCGACGGCGACCAGATGGCCGTGCACCTGCCCCTCTCCATCGAGGCGCAGGCCGAGGCGCACGTTCTCATGCTCTCGACCAACAACATCTTCTCTCCCGCCAGCGGCCGCCTCGTGATGCCCCCCAGCCAGGACATCGTCCTCGGCGTGTACTACATCACGGCCATCCAGCCCACGGAGAAGTCCGACGAGGAACTGCGCGTCTTCAAGGACCCCATGGATGCCATGCTCGCCGTCGAGCACGGGCAGATTCAACTGCACGAGCCGATCATCGTCCGTCTCCCCGGCGTGACGGAGGTCGTCAGTTCGCAGACCGGTCCGGTGGAGAAGATCAGGCCCGGCACGCGCGTCAGGACCACGGCGGGCCGATGCATCTTCAACGACATCCTCCCCAGGGGTGTGCCGTTCTACAACTGCACGCTCGCCAAGAAGGGCGGCAGCCGCGTCATCGACGACACCTTTGCCCGCCTCGGCCGGCCGGCCACGCTCGACCTGCTTGACGGCCTCAAGGAACTCGGCTTCAAGCAGTCCACCCTCGCCGGTCTCTCCTTCGGGATCACCGACCTCCGTATCCCCAAGGCCAAGTACGATCTCATCGACGGCACGCAGAAGCGAGTCGACCAGGTCGAACGCGCCTACGAAGCCGGCGCCATCACCGAGCGAGAACGCTACAACCAGTTGCTGGACCTCTGGGCCCACTGCCGTGAGGAAGTCACCAAGCACCTCATCGAAACGCTCAAGAACGACCGCCGCGACGAGAACGGCAACCCAGTCCCGCTCGACTCCAGGGAAGGCAAACTCTACCTCAACCCCGTCTACCTGATGAGCGACTCGGGCGCACGCGGCAACATCAGCCAGATGCAGCAGCTGGCGGGAATGCGCGGCCTGATGAGCAAGCCCAGCGGCGAGATCATCGAGACCCCCATCAAGGCCAACTTCCGCGAAGGACTGAGCGTCCTCGAATACTTCTCCTCGACCCACGGCGCCCGCAAGGGACTGGCCGACACCGCGCTCAAGACAGCCGACTCGGGCTACCTCACCCGCAAACTCTGCGACGTTGCACAGTCCGTCATCGTCACAGAAGTGGACTGCGCCACCCGCAAGGGCATCGCCAAGCGAGCCGTCTACAAGGGCGAGGAAGTGGACGTGCCTCTGCGCGAGGTCATTCTCGGCCGCACCAGTTGTCAGACCATCATCAACCCGATGACCGACGAAGTGATCGTCGAGTCCGCGCAGATCATCGACGCCGGACGCGCGGCCAGGATCGAGGCCCTCGGAATCGACACCGTCGAAGTGCGAAGTCCCCTCACGTGCGACACTCCCGTGGGCATCTGCAGCAAGTGCTACGGCATGGACCTCTCGACCGGCGATCTCGTCGAGCGCGGGCTGGCCGTCGGCATCATCGCCGCCCAGTCGATCGGCGAACCCGGCACGCAACTGACGATGCGGACCTTCCACACCGGCGGCGTCGCTCAGCGTACGCTCGTCGAGACCTCCCACAAGGCATCCGCAGCCGGTACCGTTGAACTCGTGGACTGCAACGAAGTTGAAGTTGCAGACGACAAGGGCGAGCTCGTCCTCACCGCACTCAAACGCAACGGCGAACTCATTATCCGCGACCCGCGCGGCCGCGAGATTGACCGCTACAAGGTCGATTACGGTTCATGGATTCGAGTGCGCAACGGCGACAAGGTCCGCAAGGGCCAGGTCATGGTCGAGTGGGATCCTCACCGCGCGCCCATCCTCGCGGAGAAGTCCGGCATCGTCCAGTTCAAGGACATCGAGATCGGCGAGACCGTCCGTGAAGAGGCGACCGGCGGCGGAAAGGCTGCGCTCGTCGTCATCGAGCACAAGGGCGAGAAGCACCCCCAGATTCTCGTCGCCGACGCTGCAGGCAACATCCTCGACTTCCACTACCTCCCCGCCAAGGCGCGCATCGAGGTCCGGGAGCGTCAGGAGATCAAGGTCGGCCACATGCTCGCACGCCAGCCCAAGGCCGTGGCGGGGTCGGCAGACATCGTCGGCGGACTTCCGCGCGTCACCGAGATCTTCGAAGCCCGCAAGCCCAAGGACCCGGCCATCATCGCCGAGATCTCCGGCATCGTCGAACTCTACTCCGACAAGCGCAAGGGCAAGATGACGATCCGCATCGTCGCCGAGGGCGGCATCGAGAAGGACCATCACGTCCCGCAGGACAAGCTCCTCCTCGTCCACGCCGGAGACTTCGTCAACGCCGGCGATCCGCTCACGCAAGGCCCGCTCGTCCCGCACGACATCCTCCGCATCAAGGGCGATGACGCCCTCTTCCAGTACATGCTTGAAGAAGTTCAGAACGTCTACCGCGCCCAGGGCGTGCCCATCAACGACAAGCACGTCGAGATCATCCTCCGACAGATGCTCGGCAAGGTCCGCGTCGAGAACTCCGGCGACACCGACCTCCTTCCCAACGAGGTCGTGGACAAGTTCATCTTCCGGCGCAAGAACGACGAGATCGCACGCTTCGGCCGCATCACCGATCCCGGCGACACGGCTCTGCCCGTCGGCTCGCTCGTCTCGCGCGATGACATCCGCGAGGCCAACGCGCAGGCCGAGGCCGCCGGCAAGCAGGGGGCCAAGGCCAAGCGCGCCAAGCCCGCGTCCGCCAAGACGCTTCTGCTGGGAATCACCAAGGCTTCGCTCCAGAGTGAATCGTGGCTCAGCGGTGCTTCCTTCCAGGAGACGACCAAGGTGCTCACCGAGGCCGCCCTCCGCGGCGCGATGGACCCGCTGACCGGCCTCAAGGAAAACGTCCTGCTCGGCCACCTCATCCCCGCGGGCACCGGCTTCAAGACGCATCAGGCCATCCGCGTCTCGCCCGTGCCCCAGGCCGAGCCACCGCAGCCGAGGACAGAGCCCGCTCCCGAGCCGCCCGCGCGACAGCCTGTCGCCGTCACAGGCAACGGTTCCACGGTCGAAGTCGTCGAGAGCCTCAAGGGCGAGAAGGTCGGCTCCAACTAGACGCCTTCAACCCTCGCATTCCGCACGTTCGGCCGCGCCTCGCAGGCGCGGCCGGTTGTCGTTCCAGGGCGTTCGGCGCGCGGCATTTCCGGTTCGGCGGCGCCGCGATCAACACATGCGCCTCCCTCGGCCGCACCGGACCGGCAGCCGCGCCGGCGCGCGCTCCAGAATCGCCGTGCCCTCTTCAAAGCAGAGTCTCTCTTGGTTGTCCTTTCGCGCCTCTTCGCGGCGCGGCGCGATACGATCCTGTTGCCGCTCGCGCGGCTTGCTCCGGTTACCGAGTCGGAACCCATGCTCTGGCGCCAAATCGATTCTCGCATTGCTTCGTTCATGCAGCGGTGGGGCACACGCCTGCTGCGGTGGTCGCTGGCAGTCATCTTCATCTGGTTCGGCATCCTCAAGCCGCTCGGACTCTCTCCTGCTGAGCCGCTCGTGCTGCGCACGGTGGATTGGCTGCCCGTCTTCTCGCCGCGTCAGTGGCTTGCGATCATCGGCTGGTGGGAGGTGGCGATCGGCGTGACGTTTCTCTTTCATTCGACGCTGCGCCTTGCCATCGCGCTGCTCGCGCTTCAGATGGTCGGCACTTTTCTGCCGCTCGCGATCCTGCCGGAGATTACCTTTCAGAGCGGCCGCTACCCCTATGCGCCGACGATGGAAGGTCAGTACATCATCAAGAACATGCTCATCATCTCGGCCGCCATCGCCGTCGGCGGGAGTGTTCGCCGTTACCGCAAATCAGGCAGCGCCGCGACCCGCCGCAGGACCCCGCGCGGGCAAGGCGAGCGCCCCTGATCTTGAGGCCGGAGCCGCCGATTCCTGATTTCCGATTTGCGCGACTCTCCCTGCTCTTGCAGAAAGATTGCCGACGGCTTCGCCTCGATGCAGGGCAACGAACCTGGATTCCACATCTTCACCTGTTCAACTCTTCGACCCTCCGCCCCGAACTCGACGGCGCTGCCGCCGGCAAACGCGAAGGCAAGAGAGGCAGGAAGTCCGGCGGCAAGGAACCCGTCGGCTCCTGCTCCGGCAACGGCGACCCGTTGGCGCTTCGACGTCCAACACCCGTGCTCACACATAGGGCTCGGATCATGGCAAAGCGATGAACCGAGCCCCGATCATGAGGGAGAGTCTTCGCCGCTCTCCAGTCTTCGCGGCTCGCTCGTGGTCCGGACCGGGGCGCGGTGTAGGCGCGGGCGCGGTCGCTTCCCTGCTGTGCGGCGCTTGGGCTTTGCCATCGACTCCCACTTTCGGGGGGTGGTCGGGCGGGTCAAGGGCTTGAAAGGCGGACCTCGGAGAGGGCCGGCGACCCTCGATCGCTCATCAGCGCCGGGCGCAGAACATCGTCCCCTCGATTCCGGTGAACGTTTGGCTTGTTTCGTACCCTCTCTGGAGCAGTCAATGAAGAAATGGATGTCGCGGGCGGATTGCATGTCTGGGGCTCGGGGGCAAAGGAGAGTCTGGTCGGGCGGCTGGCGCAGGTCGCGGGCGGGTGCCTGGCGCTGTTCTGGCTGACCGCGACGTTCTTCATTGTGTGTGCGGCAGTCTCGGGTGGAGCCGGGTATCAGGCGGCCGATGCGCCAACACCGGCGCGGCACGTCGAGACTTCTTCGACGCACACGAAGGAAGACAAGGACGAGACAGAGCGCGCGTGATCGTGGCCCGCGGGGGGGGGGTCTTGGCGAAGCCCCTCGCTTCTCCGACCGACGGGCAGGGTGCATTCGGGCGGGTGGCATGGTCTCGCGCTTCGCGTGACAGTGCCGCGCGTGCCGGGGCGTTCGATTTCATCTGCCGCGCCGGCAGAGCGACGCGAAGCGCGCCGCCATGCCACGACCGTGGCGCGCTGCTCGCGTTTGCCTCGCTCACACTTCAGGCCCGCTTTGAGGAGTTCTCGTGGCCGTACGGGCGGGACGCCCGGTCCACCGGGGGTTCGCATTGTCACGGCGTCGCCGGGGCCGGGGTGTGACGGGCCTTGCGCCGGCGGTCGGCTTCACTCAGGAGGCGCTTGCGGATGCGGATCGCCTCGGGGGTTACTTCCACGAGTTCATCATCCTCGATGTATTCAAGCGCCATTTCAAGGGTCATTTCGCGCGGCGGACGAAGGACGATGAGTTTCTCGGCCGAGACGGCGCGGACGTTCGTGAGTTTCTTGAGGCGGCAGACGTTGACTTCGATGTCGTTGTCGCGGTTGTGCTCGCCGACGACCTGGCCGGCGTAGACCTCGTTGCCTGGTTTCACGAAGAATGCGCCGCGGTCGGCCAGGTTCTCGATGGCGTAGGCGGTGACCGGTCCGGTGTCGGAAGAGATGAGTACGCCGCTGGAGCGGCCTGGGATTGAGCCGCGCAGGTGTTCGTATTCGTAGAAGTTGTGGTGGACGATGGCGGTGCCGTTGGTCGCGGTGAGGAGGCGCGAGCGCATGCCGATGAGGCCGCGCGTCGGCACGGTGAACTCGAGGTAAGTGCGCTGCTGGCCCATCTCCATCTTGATGCACAGGCCGCGGCGCGACCCGAGCAGTTCCATGACGGCGCCGACGTGCTCGTTGGGGACGTCGACGACGCAGAGTTCGATCGGCTCGGATTTCTTGCCGCCGATCTCGCGGTAGATGACCTTGGGCTTGCCGACGGCGAGTTCATAGCCCTCGCGCCGCATGTTCTCGATAAGGACGGAAAGGTGGAGGATGCCGCGGCCGGAAACGTGAAACTCGTCGCCGCTGGCGCCCGGTTCGACGCGCAATGCGACGTTGCGCTGAAGTTCCTTCTCGAGGCGGTCTCGCAGGTGGCGGCTCGTGACGTACTTGCCGCTGCGCCCCATGAAGGGGCCGTCGTTAACCCGGAAAGTCATGTGCAGCATGGGCTCATCGACGCGGATCATCGGCAGCGGCCTGGGATCGGCGATGTCACAGATGGTGTTGCCGATGTCCACGGACTCGATGCCGACGATCGCCGCGATGTCGCCGGCCGCGACCTCATCGACTTTGGTGCGGCCGAGGCCGTCGAAGACGACGAGCTCGGCGATGCGTTCGTTGGAGCGCGTGCCGTCGCGGTGGATGACCACGGCGTTCTGGCCGGAGCGGACGACGCCGGCGAAGACGCGTCCAATGCCGATGCGGCCGACGTAATCGCTGTAGTCGAGGGTGGTGATGAGCATCTGGAGCGGGCCGCCGACGTCGGCGATGGGGGGGGGCACGTGATCGTGGATGGCGTCGAAGAGTTCGCCGATGTGGTCAGGCCGGTCCGCCGGGCTCCGCGAGGCCCAGCCCTGCACCGCAGAGGCGTAGATCACGGGAAACTCAAGCGTGGCGTCGTCGGCGCCGAGTTCGATGAAGAGATCGAGGACTTCGTCGAGCACTTCGGCCGGGCGGGCCTCGGCGCGGTCCATCTTGTTGATGACCACGATCGGGCGCAACTTGTACTCGAGCGCCTTGCGCAGGACGAAGGTGGTCTGCGGCATCGGGCCTTCAAAGGCGTCGACGAGGAGCAGGCACCCGTCGGCCATCATGAGGACGCGCTCGACCTCGGCGCCGAAGTCTGCGTGGCCGGGCGTGTCGATGAGATTGATCTTCGTTCCCTTGTAGTTGATCGCGATGTTCTTGGCGAGGATCGTGATGCCGCGCTCGCGCTCGAGGTCGTTGCTGTCGAGGATGCGCTCGCCTCGCAACTGGGCTTCGCGGAACTGGCCGCACTGGCGCAGCATCTGGTCCACGAGCGTGGTCTTGCCGTGATCGACGTGGGCGATGATGGCGAGGTTGCGGATGTCGGCGGTCGAGGTGGGCACGGAAGCAGTCCAAGGGGGTGCGGGAACGGCAATCATAGGGCCGAAGGGGACATCCCACGGGCAGGCAGGCAACCGATTTCCGGCGTGCGGAGTATGATCCCCGCACAGTCACGGACGTTCGGGGCATTGAGCGGAGGTGAACGATGGTGAAGCGGTGGAGCATTCCGGCCGGCGCAGCGGCGGCGATGACCATGGTGGCGTTGTGCGCGGCGTCGATGCAGGAGCCGGCGAAGGCCGAGGATGAGAAAGCGATCGTGTTGCGCTTCCCGCACGAGGCGGACCTATGGGATGCCGTGCTGGGACGGGACGGCCGCGTTCACGTGGTGTACGCCCTGCGCAACCGCAGCGAGTCGGGGCGCGGGGCGTCGGACCTCTTCTATGTGGCGACGACGGACGAGGAGCGCAAGGCATGGAGCGAGCCGCGGCCGGTGCCGACGGGCGAGCGGGTTGCGACGGTGGGGGGCGAGCGGCAGCCGTTTGTCGCGGTAACGGCGGATGGGGCGGTGGTGGCGTCGTGGCCGAGCGGCGGAGGAATCGGCGCAGCGCGGAGCACGGACGGCGCAGCGACGTGGTCGCCGATGCATCCGCGAGCGGCCGACGCGCCGGGCCATGCAGACACGATGACGATGGTCGGCGGGCCGGGTTCGCTCGTGGCGTTTGCGTGGACGGACACGGCGGTGATGGGGCGCGGGGAGGACAAACTGGCCGCACCGCTGCACGTGCGCCTCTCGCGCGATGGCGGGCAGTCGTTTGAGGCGGTTGTTGAGTTGAACCGGAATCTGCTGGGCGCGTGCGTATGCTGCACGCCCGACCTGGCTTTCGACGGCTCAGGCAATCTGTGGGTGGCCTACCGCACGAGTGACGCCAACGTCAAGGAGATCTGCATCGCGCGGCTCGGCGTGGATGGGGAAATCACCGGCGCGATCGCCAGTGCCGACGACTGGCATCTCAACGGCTGCCCGATGAACGGGCCGGAGATCGCCGTCGATCGTGAGGGCAAGGCTGTGGCGTTCACATGGACGCGCGAGACGGTGATTCGTGCGGCCACGAGCGCCGATGGCGGCAGGACCTTTACGGCGGCGCGCGATCTCGGAAACGGGTCGCGACACAGCGCCGCGTCGGGCGGCGGGCGGCTGTGGCTGGCATGGGATCGGCGAGGCGGGATCGGCTTGATCCGCGCCGTCGAGCAAAGCGGCGAGCAGCTCGCGGATGTTCCGGCGAGAGCCGTGCTGCTGGTGACGGCCGAGGGTCGGCCGCTGCTGGTGAGCGCTGCCGGTCCTGCCGCGCCGCCGGAAGGCGGGCATGATCGACACGAACGACGCGGCGATCACTGATCCGTGCGCGACCGGCTGATGTGGCATGACCTGGCGGCCCGCCAGCCCATGCCGAACGGACATCGACGTTCGATCGTGCTGGCCGAAACAGCCGAGCGACGCGAAGCGGGACGCCTTGCCACGACCATTTCAGCACGAGTCGAATTGTGCCGCCAGCGCGGCGGGGTTGACGGGGCGGATCACGCCGCGCTCGGTGACGATGGCGGTGATGAGTTCGGCGGGAGTAACGTCGAAGGCCGGGGCGAAGGCGGCGGCGCCGGGCGGGGCGGTGGCGCGGCCGAAGCCGGCGGTGATCTCTTCCGCGGCCCGGTGCTCGATGGGGATCTTCTCGCCGCACGCGCAGGTGAGATCGATGGTCGTTGTGGGGGCGGCGACGACGAATGGCAGGCCGTGGTGGCGCGCGAGCACCGCGAGGCTGTAGGTGCCGATCTTGTTGGCGACATCACCATTGGCGGCGATTCGGTCGGCGCCGGTGATGACGGCGGCGATGCGCTTTTGCGCCATGACCGTCGCCGCGGCGGAGTCAGCAATGATGGAGACATCAATGCCCGCCTGTCTGAGTTCCCAGGCGGTGAGTCGCGAGCCCTGGAGGAGCGGGCGCGTCTCGTCGGCATAGACGGTGAGGGGGAGTTCGAGTTCGGCCGCGATGTACATCGGTGCCGTGGCTGTGCCAATGCCGCCGGTGGCGAGAGCGCCGGCGTTGCAGTGAGTCAGCAGATGGAGCCGGTCGCCGGTGAGTTCACGAAGCAGGAGGAGGGCGTGTTCGCCGATGGCGCGGCAGGCGGCGCGGTCCTCCTCGTGAATTGCCTTCGCCTCGTCGAGGAGGCGCGCGGGCAGCGCGGCATCGTCGGGCACGCCGGCCGCGCAGCGCTTCATGCGGTCAATCGCCCTGAAGAGATTGACGGCGGTGGGCCGGCTGGCCGCAAGACGCTCGGCCGAGGCGGCAAAGGCTCTTCGCCCATCCGGCTGCTGCGCGCCGAGAACGCAGCCGTAGGCCGCCGCGATGCCGATCGCGGGCGCGCCGCGCACGCTCAGCCGCATGATCGCCTGCCGGACAGTTTCAACGTCGCGGCAGGCGAGCCAGGCGACTTCGCCGGGGAGGCGCGTCTGGTCGAGGAGGCGCAGATGTCCACTCCTCGCGTCGCCCATCCACTCGATGTGTCTGACGGGTTCGTGCATGGGGAACGGAAACGAAGACGCAAGGTTGCGGCGCGCGGGGACGACTCTGGGCGCGAGCCACTGAACCGGGAGTGCGCCGCACGCGGTTCATCCGACCGGATGCTGACTCGTGTATCCCTGCGGGTGGCGCGAGAGCCACTTCCATGCGGACTCGATGATGTCATCAACGGCGGTGATCTTCGCGGTCCAGCCGAGGTCGCGCTGGATTCGGGAAGGATCGGCGAAGAGGCGCGGAGGGTCGCCGGGCCGGCGCGGCCCCTCGACAACCCTGATCTTTCCGCCCGCGACACGCTCGGCCGCGGCGATGATCTCGCGAACCGAGTGCCCCCGCCCGATGCCGAGGTTGTAGACCATCGGAGTGCCCGGCGTCAGGCGGTCCATGCACAGCAGATGGGCCGCGATGAGGTCTTCGACGTGGATGTAGTCGCGGATGCACGTGCCATCCGGCGTCGGGTAGTCCGTGCCGTAGATCTCGACATGGGGCCGCAGCCCGAGCGCCGCCTGGAGGACGATGGGGATGAGGTGCGTCTCGGGGTTGTGAGCCTCGCCGATCTCGGTTTCGCGGTCGGCGCCGGCGACGTTGAAGTAGCGCAGGATGGCACAGGCGAAGTCGGGCGTCGCGCGGCAATGGTCGAGCAAGGCCCTTTCAACGAAGAACTTCGACCAGCCGTAGGGGTTGATCGGCCTCTGCGGGCAGTCTTCGCGAATGGGGATGTGCTCGGGCGAAGGCTCGCCGTAAGTCGCGCAGGTGCTTGAGAAGACAAACTTGCGCACACCGGCAAGGCGCATGGCGTGGAGGAGTTCAAGGGCGTGTGCGGTGTTGTTGCGGTAGTAGCGCAGGGGGTCATCGACCGACTCGCCGACGTAGGCGAGGGCGGCGAAGTGCATTACGCAGTCGATCCGGTTGCCTCGAAGGATCCGCGTGATGTGCTCCCAGTCGCCCAGTTCGTGGACAACGAGGGGAGTGTCGCCGGTAACGGCCGCGCGGAAGCCCCGGCTGAGGTTGTCCACGGCGACAACCCTGTGTCCGGCGAGGCGAAGCGACTTGACCGCGTGCGAGCCGATGTACCCCGCCCCGCCCGTCACCAGAACGTTCATGAGTTCCTCCGACCCAAACCGGTCGATGATATCCTGATGAAAGCGAAGGGGAAGCGGCGGGCCTCCCGGGGCGGAGGCGCACCGACGCGTCGCGCGCCTTTGGCCGCTCGGCGCGGGGGTTGTGAGACTCGGGCCCGGGAAGGTCGGATCGTGAGTCGCAGGAGCCTGACAGCGCCATGACAGAACGACAGTCCGCAACTTCAACGGCCGCTGAACCGGGCATCGAGAGCCTGCCCGGCCTGATCCTGCGCGGCGGCGTCGGCGGCACGCTGATGGGACTGGCTAATCTCGTGCCGGGCATCAGCGGCGGCACGATGCTCCTGGCCGTCGGAATCTACCCGCGCGTCATCGAGGGCGTGGCTGAGGTAACGACCTTCCGGTTCCGCGCTCGAACTCTGGCGGTGCTGGGATCCGTTCTTGTGGCGGCAGTGGTCGCCATCGCCCTCGGTGCCGGTCTGCTCAAGGACCTGGTCGTCGAACACCGCTGGGTAATGTACAGCCTGTTCATCGGTCTGACGCTCGGGGGAGGGCCGATTCTGCTGAGGATGCTCCGCCCGATGCTCCCCGGGGCATGGCTTGCGGCGTCGGCGGGCGTGGCCGTGATGGTCTGCACAGCGCTCGTCAAGCCGGAGGGCAGCGACGCCGGGCCGCAGAATTACGCCATGCTCTTTCTCGCCGGCACGCTCGGCGCCGCCGCGATGATCCTGCCCGGCGTGAGCGGCGGATACCTCCTGCTCGTCCTTGGCCAGTACGTCACCATCCTTGCCGCCATCGACCAGTTCAAGACTGGCCTGCTCGGAGGAGAGGGCGCGCAGCGCGACCTCGATCTCGTGCTTCGGTCGATGCACGTGATCGTTCCCGTCGGCGTGGGAGTTGTCACGGGCGTGGCAGTGGTTTCCAATCTGGTCCGCTTCTTCCTCCGCCGATTCGAGAAGGCGACGCTCGGATTCCTCCTGGGCCTGCTGCTCGGCGCGGTGTTCGGCCTGTGGCCGTTCCAGAAGGGAGTGCCGCCCCAGGTCGGTGCGACGATCAAGGGGCAGGTCGTGACGCAGGAGAATCTCGCTTCCATCCCGTCCGAGGACTGGCCGGTCGAGTTCTTCACGCCGGCGGCATTGCAGGTGCTCACGAGCGTGGGGCTGATTGCCGCCGGCTTCGCGGTCACGCTCGGTGTGGCGCGCCTCGGGCGGGAGTGAGGCGCGGCGGGCGCGAAGTCCTCCTCCGCGAGCATCCCACGATTCACAGAGCCTCATCGTGGGCGTGGGCGCGCCGCACGCGGGCGGCCGACCCTATTATCCGCGGATGTTCGGCGACGCGATCGACACACTTTCTTCGCTGCTGGTCCGCGGCGGCTGGGTCATGTGGCCTCTGCTTCTGCTGAGCGTGCTTTCCGTCACGCTCAGTCTCGAGCGGGCGTGGTTCTGGCTGAGGTTGCACAACCCGTCACGCCGCCGGCGCCTCAATCTTCTCAGCGCTGCCCTCCGCACGGGCGAGCAGCCCGAGGCGCGGCGATTGCTTGGCGGCGCGCCGGAATCCGTTTACTCCCTGCTGGCGACGAGGCTGCTGGAGGAGCGGGCCTCGGACGTCGTCGCGGTCGAGTGCGTGGAGGAACTGCGCCCCGTCGTCGAGCGCTTCATGCCGACGCTCTCGACGATCATCACCGCGGCGCCGCTGCTGGGCATCCTCGGCACGGTAACGGGACTGATCAGCAGTTTCGAGTTGCTCGGGGCTTCGCGCCTCATTACGGATCCTCGCGAGATTTCGGGCGGCATCGCCGAGGCGCTCATCACCACGGCGACGGGTCTGATCATCGCGCTGCTGACGCTTTTCCCGTACATGATCTACAAGGGGCAGGTGGAGCGTGCCTATCGCCGCATGGAGTCGATCATCGCCGCGGCGCAGCACGGCTTCGAGGAGCGCCCGAAGGCCACATAGAAAGGGAAGGCCGGAATGTCCGCCTGTATGCCTGAGAGGTTCTTGCTGCTGCAATGCGCCCTGGCGCTGTGCGCCGCGCTGGTCGGCAATCCTGCGACCGGGCAGGACGATGAGTGGCCGGGCTCCGGACCCTACCTTCGCGTGGTCGATCTCGACGACTCCGCCCTCCGCCTCGACCTGGCGGTGCGTTTCTTCTCACCCGCGGAGGGAACAGGGCCGACGATCGCCCTCGCCGGCGCGATCCACATTGCCGAGGCCGAGTTCTACGCCGTCCTTCAGAGATTCCTCGATTCGCAGGATCTCGTGCTCTTCGAGGGCGTCAAGCCGCGGGGCGTGGGCGGCGTCGAGGGCGCGGACGACGCAGTGCGCGTGCGCCGCACGGAGCCGACGATCCGCTTTCTCGCCATCGCCCTGCACCGGCATCACAAGACTGCGGGCGCCTGGCCGGCGACTCTCGACGAACTCGCGGCAACCGCCGAATCCGCCGGCCGGCCACAGGCGCAATGGATTCGCTCCTCAATGCGCGACGCATGGGATCGCCCGCTGGTCTACCGGCCGGCGGGCGACGGCTACGCACTCATCAGCCTCGGTGCCGACGGGACAGAGGGAGGCGAGGGCTTCGACGCCGATCTCGCCTTCGCCGATCAGTCGCCCCTGACCGACGCGGAGACCGGCGCCGATCCGGGACTCCAGTCGCAGATGGCCCGGGCGCTTGGCCTGGCCTTCCAACTCGAGGCCATGAACCACGACGGGCCGAACTACCGCAACAGCGATCTCACCATCGACCAGGTGCAGGAGCGCGTGGCAGCCCGGGGCGGCGACGCGTCGATCCTCTTCCAGATTCTCGACGGTTCATCATTCATGGGACGCGCTGCCCGCCTTCTCCTGGGCATGATCGAGCGCAACGAGCGCATGCGCACCGTGACCAGACTGGTGCTGATCGAGACGATGCGCAGCACCGACATTGAGAACCTCGGTCGCGCGCCCGGCCTTCCGCCAAGCATGGCCGAACTCATGCACGTCATCGTCATCGACCGCAACAAGGTCGTGATCGAGGATCTCCGGAACGTCCTGGCGCAGCGCGAGGTTCCCGCCTCGATCGCCGTCGTCTATGGCGCGGGGCACATGAGCGACCTCGAACGGCGTCTGGTCGGGGAATGCGGGTACAGGCACGTGGGCGGGTTCTGGATCGCCGCGATGTCCGTGCACCCGCGTTCGGCCGGCCTGAGCAAGGTCGAGATCGACGCCATGCGCCGCATGATCGAACGCATGCAGCCGAAGTGATTCCCTGGCGTTCTCACGGATCGAACATGCGAATCGAGTGAATCGCGGCCGATTGCTGCAAGACCGGGCGCGCCGGCTGACATGGCTCTGTTGCACGCGGCGGTGAAATCACCGACGGCCGACCGACCTGTCGTTCGGGTCCTTTCCGCCGCACGATTGATCCCAGGGGGCAACCAGTGTTCGCGTTCCCGTGCGCTGCGCGGGCGCGGTGGCTGCGCGATCGCCCGATCGCACGGGGAATACCAACTTCGGACTCCAGAGAGAGAGGCAGGACAATGATGATGCAACACACGTTGATCAGCCGGAAGAATGCATGGCGCTTCGCCGCGGCGGCCGTGGTCATGGCGGCGTGCACGACGGCGCATGCCCAGGTTCTCAACTTCACCCTCACGCTGGACGGGTCGCAGGAAGTCCCTCCTGTAAATACGATCGCCACGGGCACGGGCACGGCCACGCTCGACCTCTCCAGCAACCTGTTCTCGTGGAACTTTTCTTTCCAGGACCTCAGCGCCCCGGAGACAGCCGCGCACTTCCACGCGGCAGCGCCGCTCTGCCAGAATGCGGGCGTGGTCATCCCCCTTCCGCCGGGAAGCCCGAAAATCGGCTCAGAGGTTGTGACCAGCCAGCAGCGCGATCAGATCATCCAGGGGCTCTGGTACGTCAACGTCCACACCACGAACTTCCCCGGCGGTGAAATCCGCGCCCAGGTTGAGCCGGCCCCCATCCCCGACCCCATTCCCGACCCCATTCCGCTCAGCAGTCAGACGCTGCGCCTCGTGACCGTGGCCGACGGCATGACGGCGCCGAACTGGGCGGCGCCGGCGCCGGGCGTACCCGGGCGACTTTTCGTTTCCGACCAGCCCGGCATCATCTGGAACGTCAATCTCGCCACGGGCGCCAAAAGCGTCTTCCACGACGTGAGCAGCCGCCTTGTGAGCCTGGGCATCTTCGGGCAGGGCACGTTCGATGAGCGCGGCCTGCTGGGCCTCGCGTTCCATCCGAACTACAGGAGCAATGGTCTTCTGTACACCTACACCTCCGAACCATTCGATCCCGCCGGACCGCCTCCGGATTTCACGACCATGCCGCAAGGCTCGCCCCCCAACCACCAGACGATCATCGCCGAGTGGCGCGTGGACGATCCGTCCAATCCCGACGCGACCGTGAATCCCAACAGCGTGCGCATCCTCCTGCGAATCGATCAGCCGCAGTTCAACCACAACGGCGGATGCCTCAACTTCGGGCCGGACGGCATGCTCTACATCTCGCTCGGTGACGGCGGCAATGCCGACGACCAGGATACCGGCATCGATCCATTCGGCGTTCCCGTCCGCGGGCACGGCTGCCGCGGAAACGGGCAGGACATCAACACCATCCTCGGGTCGCTCGTCCGGATCGATCCGCGCGGCAACAACTCCGCCAACGGGCGCTACGGCAACCCGGCCGACAACCCCTTTGTCGGGCGAGACGGCCTCGACGAAATCTGGGCCTATGGCCTGCGCAACCCATTCCGCTTCTCCTTCGACGCAGTGAGCGGCGCCTGCTACGTCGGCGACGTCGGGCAGAACCACATCGAAGAGGTCAACATCGTGCAGCGAGGCGACAACTGCGGCTGGAACCTCCGCGAGGGAACGTTCCGCTTCGTGCGCAACGGCGCCCGGCGGGGCTACGCCGCGACGCCGGATGGGATGATCGACCCCGGCCTGAGCGATCCCGTGGCCGAATACGACCACAGCGAGGGCATCTCCGTCATCGGCGGCTTCGTCTACCGCGGCCGGTCCATGCCGTGGATGCGCGGCACCTACATCTTCGCCGAGTTCGCCAGACTCTTCAACAACGATGGCCGGCTTTTCCACCTTGACTCCAACAACGACATCCATGAGTTCCGGATCGCCGGCGGCGGAGCGGTTGACTTCTTCATCCTCGGCATGGGACAGGACGGCACGGGCGAACTCTACGTACTCGCCAACAACACCGGCGTGCCCTTCGAGTCCACGGGAATGGTGATCCGCCTCGCAGCCCCGGTTTCGCTGACGGCCGCAGGGTCATGCCCCGGACAGATGATGCTCACTGCCGGCGGCAACACCCCGGGCGGGACAGTGGCCTTCATCCGCGCAATGGGCATCGGCTCGCAGCCCATCCCCAACAACAACCCCTGTGCCGGGACCATCCTCGGCCTGAACCAGACCGCGATACTCGTGGGCACACGCACGGCCAACGGCCAGGGCGTTGCAGCCATCAGCGGCAACGTACCCCCAAGCGCCTGCGGCCGCGTTTTCGTCCAGGCCATCGACGTTCAGACCTGTCTGACTTCCAACGTGCTGGGACTCTGAACCTTCCTGACCCGCTTGCGTCGAACGCGAAGCAGAGACTGCCCCGAACTGGTTGGGCCTCCGGCCCCCCCTGGTTCGGGGCGTCTTCGTGCGCGAGCCGCCGGGACGTGCTGACCCATTGGTACCACTTTCGACGTCTGTTGCTGGTTTTCTCCTATTGATCCTTCGGAATGTGGTATACTGATCTCCGAGCCGGCCGCATGGGGCGGAAGGTCGAGATCAGTAACGTCAAAGGCGACTGAAGGGGGCGCCCAGGAACTGCTGTGTGTGACGGATCCGGCGCCTTGAGCGCCGGAGATGTTTTTCGTAACTTGTTCGTACTGCCCATTTTTTGGAAGGAGAGTCGAGATGCGTTTCCGTCGTTTCTTCAGTGCGATGGCGATCTGCGCTGTGGCCGGAGTGGCTGCGACCGCGAACGCGGATGTCATTCACTTCGATGATCTCGTGGGCCAGTCGAGCGTTCCCAATGGCTACGGGACGGTGCAGGACTGGACTGGCTGGTCTTACTATGACTGGGCACAACCGCCCTATAACCCCCACTCACCGCCCTGCCGCGTCTACACGTCCACAGGCACGTTCCGCTACGGCCGGGATGTCGTCTTCGACGGCGCCTGGTTCGCGGGCCACGGCACGTCGCGCGGTTTCCTCCCCATCTACTTCACGCTCTATCGGGGCGGCCAACTCGTTCACACCAGCGGCCAGATCGACCTCCAGAGCGATGGCGTGCCGACCTGGCTCGCCTCCGGCTACACGGGTCTGATCGACACCGTGACGGTCAACGGGTCGCACGGCTACTACATCATGGATGACGTGACGTACTTCGAGGCCGGCGGCCTGCGCATGAGCATCGCCGGAACCTGCCCCGGCCGGGTCACCGTGTCGTGGAACGGCGCTACGCCGAGCCGGCCGATGGGAATCGCCCTCGCCAACAGCACCGGCAACTTCGTCATTCCCGGCGGAGTCTGCGGCGGCACACAACTGGGCCTGAGCAACCAGGGAATCCAACTTGCCTATACAGGCAACACCGGTCCCAACGGCTCAGGACAGGTCAGTTCCAACGTCGGAACCGCCGCCTGCCGCAAGTTCATCCAGATGGTCGTCGCGGACGGCAGCCCGTGCACCACGAGCAACGTGGTGCAGATCCCGTAGTGTCGTCAGCCAGTCCGCATCAGTGCAGTTGAGCGCAGCGCCCCGGCCGGCAAGGCCGGGGCGCTTGCACTTTCGAGACATGCCGCACCCCACGATTCGCTCGAAGACTCGCTCATCGTGGGCGTGAAAGACAGCCCACGCCCACGATGAGGCTCTGCGAATCGTGGGATGCATCGCGTCAGGTCAGAGAATCTCGCCACGCCCACGATGAGGCTCTGCGAATCGTGGGGTGCGTCTCTGTGTTTGGTATTTGTCCGGCACCACAATCAGTCCTACCCTGCCCCATGCCTCCGTCGCCGCGATGGTTCCACATCGAGTTCAATACCTTCGGCACCTGGCTGCCCGGCGACCCGCGCGGTTTCCGCGACCACGATCATCGCATTCACTCGTCGGGCGACTATCGCAACCCTCCGCCGCGATCAGAGCACCAGGCCCTTCACCGCTGGGTCTCAAAGCGCCTCCAACAGCAGGCTGTTCAACTCACCGCTCCCCAACGCGAAGAAGTCGGCCGGCTGCTGATTCACGCGCTGAACCGGCGGGACATGCACGTTCTGGCGCTCGCGGTCTCATCGAATCATGCGCACGCTTTGATCGCCGCCGACTCGGATGACTCGTTGCTTCGCAAGGCTGTGGGAAACGCAAAGAGGCAGATCTCGCACGCCATGCGCGCCTCGATCCCCGGTTCGCTCTGGCAGCGGAAGATCGGCGTGAGGACCGTGCGCGACGAGCGGCACCTGCACAATGCCGCCGCTTACATCGCGCGACATGCTGATGAGGGCGCGTGGGTGTGGGAGAGTCCCCGATTCAACGCGCAGACCGCCCGAGCGAACACGTCCAGCGAGTGAACGCACCCCACGATTCGCTCGAAGACTCGCTCATC
>CAADHA010000041.1 GCA_900696685.1 uncultured Planctomycetota bacterium | reverse complement strand
GCAGCAGCGGCCCCCACTGCGCATCGGTGAGGTCGTATTCGGCCATCGTGCGATCGATGCAGTGCGTGAACGACATCCTGAGCTGGCGCACCAGGAAACCGACGCTCTCGCCCGCCGGGTAGGTGGCGGCATCGTAGAAGGGCTTGGCGGGGGCCATGCGGCAATCTACTTGCCTAGGCAGTTATCGTCAACCGGGTTGCGATCCCGGGCTTCGTTCCCGCGGGGCTTCGATCCCCTGCATGGGCAACCGGTTTCGTTCCCGGCCTGCCGCCTGCGCGGCACGTTCGCTTCATAATTGCCCGATTCCGGGACGCATCGCCGCATTGCCGCGAGCGATTCCCGGCACGACTCCCGGAGCATCGACGTGACCCGCTCGCAAGAACTTCCTGCTCCATCGGCCGCCTTCACCGCGCTCGAAGCCCGCACCTTCCGCGCCAGCGCCCTCACCCGCGGCCCCTGGGACCCCAACCACCAACACGCCGGCCCCCCGATCGCCCTGGTCTGCCGCGCCGTCGAGCAGGCCGCCCACGAGCACGGCCTCACCCACATCGCCCGCCTCACCGCCAACCTGCTGCGCCCCGTCCCGATCGGCGAGCTCATCGTCGAAGTCATGACCGACTACGTCGGTCGCAACGCCGGACACTTCTCGGCCCACCTGATGGCGGGCAACAAGGACGTCGCGCGCTTCACGGCCCTCGCGCAACGCGAGTCGCCCGTCGAGTTGCCGTCGGGACTCCCCGGCCATCCGTTGCCGATGGCGCCGCTCGCCCCCGAGGCCTCGCCGCCGGCGACTTTCCCGTTCGCTGGCCGGCAGGTCGGCTATGCCGACCTGGTCGAGACGCGTGTCGCGCAGGGAACGTTCTGGAAGGGCCCCTGCGCGATCTGGTTCCGCCTGCGCCATCCGCTGCTGGACGGCGAGGCGCCCAGCCCCTATCAGCGGGTCGCGGTCGCGGCCGATTCCGGCAACGGCATCAGCGCCGTGCTCGACTACCAGCGCTACAGCTTCGTGAACTCGGACCTCACCATCAACCTGCTGCGACGGCCGGTCGGCGAGTGGATCTGCCTCGATGCGCGCACCGCGGTCGGTCCGGACGGTGGCGGCCTCGCCGAATCGGCGCTCTACGACGCGCAGGGCCTGATCGGGCGCGCGACGCAGAGCCTGGCGGTGCGCCTGCGATCGTCCTGAGCCATGACCAGGGACGCGAAAGACGCTCCGCTCTGACCTGATCGAGTTCTGCGAGCGCGTTCCCGAGTGGTGCGTGCTGGTCGCGCTGATCGGCAGCGGCCAGGCGATCCACGTCGGCGAAGAGGGCGGCGTGCCGCTGTGGCACGAGGCGGCGAGCGCTGCGCGGACGCCCGCTTCGCCCGCTACGGCATCGTGGCGTCGTCGAAGGACAAGTGGCTGCCTCGGCACGGCGTCGACAACACGTTCCAGACGACGAAGCAGTTGCGGGTCGGGCCCTGGTACAACGCCGACCCGTCGGATCCGCAGTCGTGCTGCCGCTTGCAGACGGTGGCCACCGAGTTCTCGTCGCAGGGGCTCGAGCTCGACTGCGCGCTGCTCGCGTGGGGGTCCGACCTGCTGTGGAGCGACGAGGCGTGGTCGATCGGGTTCGCGGGGACGAACCGGCCGCCGCTGAAGGATCCGCTCACGGTGCGGAAGAACGTCTACCGCGTGCTGCTCACGCGTGGGCGGGATGGGACGGTGGTGTTCGTGCCGCCGGATGCCAGGATGGACGGAACGTACGCGCGGCTGGTCGCGGCGGGGGTGCGGGAGCTTCGGGGGAACGGGGGGTGACTCCCGCGACCTGGGCCTCGGCCGAGTGGTCTCGAACGTGATGCCTACTGCCCGCTGCGCGTCGGGAGTGCTAGAGTCTTCAGGACGTTGGAGGATGCGATGGCGGTCACGGCAAAGTCGCTGGGAATCGACAAGCTCGATGTGGACGACAGATTGGCACTCGTCGAGGAAATCTGGGCGAGCATCTGCGCTGACGCCGAGCGGTTCCCTCTTAGTGAGTCCCAGAGGGCCGAACTCGATCGACGCGTTGCCGACGATGACGAATTTCCGGACGACGTCGTCCCATGGGATGAGGTCAAGACATCGGTTCGAGCCTGTCTCGGACGATGACCTTTCGCGTCGTATTTCGACGCGCTGCAAGCGCGGAGTTGGAGCGGGCCACAACTTGGTACGAAAGTCAGCGCGGCGGCCTCGGCGACGAGTTGTTGTTCGAAATCGGCCAGGCGCTCGAGAGGGTCGCCGCAAGCCCGATGCGCTACCCGGAGGTGTTCGGCGCCATCCGGAGAACGGTTACACGACGCTTCCCGTTTGCGATCTACTTTCGCATCCGCGGCGATGCTGTGGTCGTGCTTGCCGTGTTCCACGGACGACGCGACCCGAGAGTGTGGCAGCGACGCTCATGACATGAGGGTGCTGCCGACTGGTAGCGCTGGCTAGTCTCGACATTGCCTCAACGTGGACCTCCGGCCCATATATTGCTAGTATGCAATATACACCGGCCGTGCTGCTCGCAGCGATAGTCGAGCGTTGGAGGTGACCATGAAGGCAATCATCGAGGTATCTCGCCGGGGCTCGGTGTTCCGTTCGGCGGCGCAGCAGGTCAGGGCTGCGCGTCGCGGCGGCTCGACGGACTTCCGGCTCGGTTTCGAATCGGCACGATCGCTGTTCGCCGAGT
>CAADHA010000040.1 GCA_900696685.1 uncultured Planctomycetota bacterium | reverse complement strand
GTCCGCGCCCGCAAGGGGCTTCACGCGGAGGTCGAAGTGCTCGTCGAGGGTCAGTCCGATTCGGGTCACGGTGGTCTCCTTGCCGGGGGGCGTCGGGCGACAGGCCCACCCCCCAAACCCTTATTTCCGGCACGGGAGCCGTTTCGCAGCGCGGTCCGGAGATTTTCTGTCTGCAGTGGAACGCCTGTCGCCAGTCCCAGCGCTGTAGCGTCTGACCCCTCAAGCCCTGCGATGTCGCTCGCCCCACGGTACTCCGGCGAGGCTCGAAGTCTGGTACAAGGGGTCCGGCAACGAGATAGCGCATACGGTTTGTGATCGGTCGCGGAAGTCGCGACCGTGACGCAAAAGATCCGAGGTGTTCTGACAGATGCCCGCCACCAAGTCCACCCCCAAGAACGAGGTGTCTGCCGCGAATGCGGCGGAAGCGGCCTGCCCGCGGAACACGATTTTGCAGGCCGATGCCCTGAAAGCACTTGCGGAACTCCCCGGCGGGTGTGTCGACCTCACGGTCTTCAGCCCGCCGTATGACGGCATCCGCGACTACGGAAAGAACTGGAGCCTGGACTACAGGACACTGGGCTCGGAGATTTTCCGCGCCACGACAGATGGCGGCGTCTGCGCGGTGGTGATCGGCGATGGCACCAAGGACTTTGCCAAGTCACTGACGACGTTCCGGTGGGCGGTTGATTGGGTGGATCGCGTCGGATGGCGCTTGTTCGAGTGCTGCATCTATCAGCGGCATGGAAACCCTGGCGCTTGGTGGACGCAGAGGAACAGCTGATCTATGGCCTCGGCGGGCCTCAAATGCAGGATCAACCCAATCAAATCGAGCACGTCTTTCGCTACAAGAAACGAACAGTGCGGCTGATCTGTTCAGTTGACTCGGACAGCCGTGGCCTTCGCCTCATTCTCGACGATGTGCTCGCGACCAGCCAACGCATTGCCGATGCCGTGCCGGACTGGAGGATCGATTTGGAGGCGTCCAAAGCAGCCTGCGACCGCAACGTGTTGTACAAGTAGCGAGGAGTAAAATACGCGATGGTGGCCAGCGTTCAGACTATCCGGTTGATTCCGGGCGCGTGGGACTCAACATTCTTCGAGACAATCTCTTCGGCCGAGCAGCGACTGGTATTGTGCGCCCCATACATCTCGCACGACGGTGCCGGCGCGGTCGCTCGGGCGCGTGCGGGCAAGATCGACATTGGTGCATGCTCACTCGTACTCACGGACCTTTCGGCCCGAGCGGTTTGCACCGGGGCGACCGATCCGAGCGCAGTAGCTAGCATCGGAGCCACGCTGAAGGGGGCCAAGATTGTGCACCTTCCACGCCTGCACGCAAAGGTGTACGTCTCCGACAGTCGCACGGCCGTTGTGACCTCCGGCAATCTAACCGCCGGTGGGTTGGGGCGAAACTACGAGTATGGCGTTCTCGTCTCGGACGCCGCGCTGTCTGCGAGCATCGAGACCGACATCTTGGAATACGCGACGCTGGGTGCCGACATGGACGCGGTCGCACTCGCACGCTACTGCGAAGCAGCCATCGACGCCCGGACTGCGTACACGCAACAGGTTGCTTCGGCCTCACGCGCAGTGCAGAAGAAGTTGGCCTTGGCGATGCGTGTGGCGGACGACAGCTTGATCCGGGCGCGGCTCGCGGGCGGCGCGATGCACACCGTGTTTGCGAGGACCATCGCCTTCTTGCTGCGGAGGGAAGGACCGCTCACGACTCGACAACTGCACCCGCTTGTGCAGCAGTTACACCCGGATCTGTGCGACGACAGCGTTGATCGCGTGATTGACGGAAAGCACTTTGGCAAGAAATGGAAGCACGCGGTCCGTACGGCTCAGCAGCAGTTGAAAAAGGCTGGGGCCATCGCGGTTGTCGACGGGCGGTGGCAGTTTACCGGCGCCTGACTTGCTCGCTTTCTCCCCGTTCAGTCTGCGACGTGACGGCATGGACGCCACGATCAAGAAGTACGGCGAGCATGGCGTGCTGATTGCCTTGTGCGACGTTGAGTACAACGACGTGAACCGCACGTTTCAGCAGTGGCACAGCGAACTGAAGGGCGGACTGTCCGCCTACGAGAAAGAGCGGCGCACCCGGACAGAAGTATCTCGGTACCGAAAGACCAAGGCGGAACTTGCAGAACTACTGTTTCTTCGGTTCGACAAGGCGTCGATCGGCCGATTGGGCTGCATGAATCAGGGCCGCAACTCGAACGGCGCTTCTCGACCACCCAAGTACATGCTGGATCTGGAAGACGTGGACGGCATCTTGGTCGATCGACTCTCGTTCGGCAAGCGGGCGTAGTTGCGAAAGGGGGCACGCTCACAAGCCCCGCGAACGTATTCGGACATCCGAAACAATGTCTGTCTATCCCCGCGGCTGTTCCCGCAGGCGTCACGTCGGCGAGCCCGCCGGGAAGGAACCATGCCGACGTTGCCGCCGACGGAACGGGCGGCGATGGCCTGCCGCGTCGCGGCATCGCGGGTTTCGTCGGTTCTGTCGGGCGTCGGGAGGGGTCAGCGGGTGGGCGTGGCCGTACGCAGCGCCGTGACGATCCCGGCGCGCACGTCGGGCGGCAGGTTGGCCCACCCCCCCACACGCCGCCACGAGGCGGGCCAGGTCGGCGTCGGGCGGGGCGTTGCCGCCCCCGGCGTTTGGCCGCGATGTGGGCGGGACTGCGCCCCGTTTGGGCCCCGGTGCGGCCTGCGGGAATAGCCACTTTGGCGCGCGATGTCGCGCACGGACTGTTCGTAATCGCCTTTGTCGTTCAGCCGGACTATGAAGGCCGCGATCCGCCCTTCCGCCTTTTCCCTCTTCGCCTGCTCGATCCGTCTGCCTCGCTTTGTCATCACAACGAACCTTATAGACATCCCAAACGCTGCCAGATTCACCGAGGTAGACGCTGATGGGATCAAGTATCATCGTCGGCGTTTGCACCACCCTTCGAACGCCGCCGCCGTCTTCTCGAATACCTCGCGCATGGAGGTGAGATCGTCGCCGAATCCGTAACCGAAACCGCCGCCCGCTTCGGCGACGGCTTGCACGCGCGGCAGGAACACGCCCGCCCACTTCTCTCCGCTCTTCTGTTGACAGAGATCCGTGATCTCCGCAACGACTGCGCCCATGCTGTCGTATGGCTTGGCTTCGCACCAACCGATATGGCCAAGATAGCCCACGCCGACCTCGACGTAGTGAAGGCCAAGGTCGATTGTGCCGAAGAGATCGAAGCCGCCCGCCATCTCCGGCGCGGTCGTCACGCGACGGTACTCCTTGATCAGCCGTCGGCACAGCGCGAGGTCGCAGCCGCCATTGGTCCGCGGCTTGCCGCGCGTGAAGAACTGAGCCGTGATCTTCGCCTTGTATCCGTCGAGCAATTCAGACGAAGCGTCCTCGTCGCCGATCCACGACGCAAGGAAGGCGCGGTTCTCCGGCGCAAGTTTGTAAAGGTCATGCACCAGCCCGCGAAGTTCATCCGCATCCATGTCGTCGAGGCTGGATGCGATGCTTTTCCAGAGGCGGGGTTCCGGAGTGGGCGTGGGCATGGCGAGATCATACTCCCGAGATCGAAATGGCGCTTCCAGTAGCCAGCGGATTTATTGTTGGCGAGGCGGCAGGCGTGCTCGGAGTGGGCCGATCGCCTGCGTCAGCGCATGATACTCCGTCATGCGCAACGTCTTCGACCAGTACTCCCAGCCAGAAAATCGCCTGAGCCATGCGCTGGCATGCACGCTGGAAGCCGACCACTCGCTTCTGCGGCCGTTCATCCGATGGTGCGGAATCCGAAACGTCCCGCCCGCGTCTCATCTGCGAGTGACCGAGCAGTCGGTTCCGGGCGAGGAGACGTCTGGCGATGAGTCGGAGGGGCGCGGCCTGCCGGATGTCTGCATCTTCGACCAGGACTCGTGGGTGCTGATGATCGAGTCCAAGGTGCAGGGCGGAGTTTCGGTCAACCAGATCAGGCGCCACCTCGCGACAGCCGGTCGTCACGCCTTCGACAAGCGGCAGATGCTGCTGCTGTGCGTCGACGATCCGCCGGCGAACCTGCCGCCTGGCACGACCGTTCGAGCGTGGCGCGATCTCTACGCGTGGTTTCGCCGGCGCACGGCGAAGTCGCGCTGGGCGAGAGGACTCACGGACTACATGGAGACGTTCGACTCGCGCATGATCGCCGAGAACTACTCGATCAGAGGGACGATTACGATGTTCGATGGCCTACGGTTCGGCAACGACAACCCCTATACGTATCGCGAGGCCAAGCGGATGATCCGCCTGCTTGGTGACGAGTTGCAGCAGCGGCGCGACCTGCACAGACTGGGCGTTGATCCGAGGGGGAAGCGGCGCACGGCGATCACCGGCCGTCGAAGCAATCGAGGAGTCTGGGATTTCCTGCCACTGAAAGCTTCTCGCGGTTCGAGCAACTTCACCGGTCGCCCGCACCTCACGCTCGTGATCCGAGACATGGGACCGCGGGCCGCAGTAACGGTTCCGCACGGTGTTCGTGGTGGGTTCCGCACTCGCCTCAAGGAGGTCGGAGAGGACGGCTTCATAGATCTACTCCGAACGATTGAGAAGCGTCTGCGCCCGACCCTGAAGCGATCGCCCGGACGCTCAAACCATCAATGAAATGCCTGCGTCGAATCAGTTCGTAGTGTTCCACCGTCAGCATCCTTATCGGCCCTTCGTGACCAGGCGGCATTGCCTGAATCCACGAGTTCGGCC
>CAADHA010000039.1 GCA_900696685.1 uncultured Planctomycetota bacterium | reverse complement strand
TGACGAGGTGCGACGGATGCGGCCACTGCGTCGACATCTGTCCCTCGGACATCATGCACATCGACAAGACCTATCGGCGCGCCTACAACATCGAGCCGAACATGTGCTGGGAGTGCTTCTCCTGCGTCAAGGCCTGCCCGCAGCACGCGATCGACGTGCGCGGCTACGCCGACTTCGCCCCGCTGGGCCACAGCGTTCGCGTGATCCGCGACGAGCAGAAGGGCACGATCGCCTGGCGCATCAAGTTCCGCAACGGCACCGAGAAGAATTTCCTGTCGCCCATCACCACCAAGCCGTGGGGACAGGCGATCCCGAAGCTCGCGGAGGTGCCTGCACCGAGCAAGGAGATGCGCGACAGCGAGCTGCTCTACAACGAGCCCAAGTACATCCGCCTCGATGACGGCGGTCTGCGCACGCTCGAGTCCGCAGGTCTCAAAATGAAGATGGGGGTCTACTACTGATGGCCTACGACACGATCATCGAAGACGGCATCGACATTCTCGTCGTCGGCGCAGGTCTCGGCGGCACCGGTGCCGCCTGGGAAGCCCGGTTCTGGGGGCAGAACAAGAAGATCGTCATCGCCGAGAAGGCGAACATCGATCGTTCGGGTGCGGTCGCGCAGGGCCTGTACGCGATCAACTGCTACATGGGCACGCGCTGGGGCGAGAACCAGCCGGAGGACCATGTGCGCTACGCCCGCATCGACCTGATGGGCATGGTGCGCGAGGACCTGCTGTTCGACATGGCGCGCCACGTCGACTCGACGGTGCACCAGTTCGAGGAATGGGGCCTGCCGATCATGAAGGACCCGAAGACCGGGCGCTACCTGCGCGAGGGTCGGTGGCAGATCATGATCCACGGCGAGTCCTACAAGCCCATCGTCGCCGAGGCGGCCAAGAAGTCCGCGGACAAGGTCTTCAACCGCATCTGCGTCACCCACCTGCTGATGGACGAGAGCAAGGAGAACCGGGTGGCCGGCGCGGTCGGCTTCAACGTGCGCACCGGCAACTACCACGTCTTCAAGTCCAAGACCGTGATCTGCGGCGCGGGCGGCGCCTCGAACATCTTCAAGCCGCGTTCGGTGGGCGAAGGGTCCGGTCGCACCTGGTACGCGCCTTGGTCCTCGGCGTCGGCGTACGGGCTGCTGATCAACGCCGGCGCGAAGATGACGCAGATGGAGAACCGCATCGTGCTGGCGCGCTTCAAGGACGGCTACGGGCCGGTCGGCGCCTACTTCCTGCACCTGAAGACCTACACGCAGAACGGCCTGGGCGAGGAGTACGAGTCCAAGTGGTTCCCCGAACTGCAGAAGATGGTCGGCAAGGAGTACCTCGATCCGGAGGCCTCGCACCTGACGCACCGGCCGATCCCGACCTGCCTGCGCAACCACGCGCTGATCAGCGAGGTCAACGCCGGCCGCGGCCCGATCCACATGGTGACGATGCGCTCGTTCCAGGACCCGCACCTGGAAGAGGTCGGCTGGGAGAACTTCCTCGGCATGACCGTCGGCCAGGCGGTGCTGTGGGCCGCGACCGACGTGGATCCGAAGAACGAGAACCCGGAACTGACCACCTCCGAGCCCTACGTGATGGGCTCGCACGCGACCGGTTCGGGCGCCTGGTGCTCGGGTCCCGAGGACCTCTCGCCGCCGGAGTACTTCTGGGGCTACAACCGCATGACGACGGTCGAGGGTCTGTTCGGCGCCGGTGACGCGGTCGGCGGCACGCCGCACGCCTTCTCGTCGGGCTCGTTCACCGAAGGCCGCCTGGCCGCGAAGGCGGCGTGCAAGTACATCGACGACGGCAAGGGCGAGGGCATCGTCGTCAGCGACGAGCAGATCAGGCGGCGCAAGGAGGAGATCTACAAGCCCCTCGAGCACTATCGGATCTACCGCAACGAGATCGTGGCGGGCGACGTCAACCCGAACTACATCAACCCGAAGCAGGGTCTGGACCGCCTGCAGAAGCTGATGGACGAGTATTGCGGCGGGGTGACGGTCAACTACATGACCAACGAGAAGCTTCTGAACATCGGACTCAAGAAGCTCGCGATCATGGAGGAAGACCTCGAGCAGCTGGCCGCCAAGGACATCCACGAGCTGTTGCGTGCGTGGGAGCTGAAGCACCGTCACCGCGCCGCCGAGTGCGTCACGCAGCACACGCTGTTCCGCAAGGAGACGCGCTGGCCGGGCTACTACTACCGTGGCGACGCGATGAAGGTGGACGACGAGAACTGGCACGTGCTGACGGTCTCGCGTCGCGATCCGAAGACCGGCGAATACACCATGGAGAAGGCGCCCTGCTACCACCTGATCGCGGACGAGTAGCAGCCTCGGCACAGGGCACGCGCGTGAACATCACCGAGAAGTCCGACGAGGAGATCCTGGCCTTGGCCAGGCCGCTGTGGCTGGACCTCGTCAAACATTCGAACGAGGGCAGGTACGGAGACTTCGCGAAGAACTTCTCCAGCGCCCTGGCGCGTGCCCTGGATCAGGTCGCCGCGGGCCACCAGTTCGCGCACAGCGAGCTGGCGAGGAACCTGTCCGAAGAGGTGGACGCTCTCGGCATCATCCGCCGTGGCGAGCACGTGACCGTCCTCTATCGGCAGCGCAGCACCAAGAAGCCGGGCGAGTGGCTCGGCAGGCTGGTGCTTGGCTACGAGGACGGCAAGCTCAGGATCTTCGGTGCATCCATCTTCTGAACGGTTGGTCGGGGCATGACGTGAGCGAAGTGATCCAGGACGGCAAGTTCGTCGAGCTGACCTACAAGGTGACCGACAAGAAGCTGGGGCATGTGCTCACCAGCGTCGAGTTCCCGCTGGGCTATGTCCACGGGCACAACGAGGTCCTCGCCCCTTCGGTGCATGCGCAGCTCGCGGGCAAGGCCGCCGGCGACGTCATCGAGGTGGAGATCGACGGCAACCAGATCTTCGGCCCACGTGACGAGTCGCTGGTTTTCTCCGATCACATCGACAACGTCCCCGAGGAGTACCGGCAGATCGGAACTTCCATCCTCATGGAGAACGACCGGGGGCAGACGCGCAGCTTTCTCGTCACGCACATGGACGACGACACCCTGACGGTCGACGGCAACAACCCGCTTTCCGGCCGGGTGGTCGTGTTCAGTCTCGAGATCCTGACCGTGCGCGACGCGTCCGATCAAGAGATGAGGGCCGGGGGGCCGATCGACGCGGGTGCCGCGATCGACCCGTCGCTCCTGAGACCCG
Organism: uncultured Planctomycetota bacterium; assembly: GCA_900696685.1. Lineage (GTDB taxonomy): Bacteria > Planctomycetota > Phycisphaerae > Phycisphaerales > UBA5793 > UBA5793. The sequence continues at coordinate 2,107 of CAADHA010000039.1, read as the reverse complement.
TCTGAGCGGCGGCGCCGATCAACCCCGGACGACGCTGCCTCGGGCATCGTTGACTGCAATGGCAGTCCCCCATCACGCACACATGAGGTGAGTTCATGAGCGACCACAAACCGCCCCCCGCCAAGGTTCCCGACGGCGTCACGCGCTATGTCACCACGCGCCAGATGCCGCCCAACGAGAAGGGTTTCGTCGGGTTCGAAACGATCTGGAAGCCGTTCCAGAAGGTGGCCGAGTACAAGACGCCGAAGAAGCCGTAGGCATCCGCCCGCAGGACCAGGTGGCCACTGCATGCGGCCCGCAGATGCGAAGCCGGGCGCGGCAGCGGGTGCGCCGCGGCCCGGGGTCAGTCCCGGCGCCGGCACCCGGCCGGCGGCCACGCGCGATGGCCGCGCAATGAGATGAGTCGACTGTTCGAATGCCGTGCCCGCCCGGCGTCGCGACGTGTTCATGGTGCAGCGGGCCGTGGAACACCCGGGCCCCGCTGGCAGGATCACCCGGGGGAGCCCGGCCACGTTGCCGACCGGCTGTCGCCGCGAGGTCGCGTCCCGCTGCGTCGGCCGTCCGGTCGAGGCGATCGATGCCGCGCGGGACAAGGCCCACGGGTTCGGGGTGATCCCCGACGCTGCCGGCCGGTGGCTGCGCGCCGCGGTCCGCCGGGACCGCTCGAGCAACGCGACGTGTCGCCGTGGCGATCGCTCGGCCGACGTGGGGGTGGCGCTTGAGCGGCATGGCTTCACGAACGTCGCCAGCGTGCGCGAGGGGATCGAGGTCGACACGGGGCACCGACGAGCGAACCCGGGCGCCCGGCGCGGGCACGTGCCGCCCTCCAGGCAGGGCGGGCCGTCCGGCGTTCGCGACGCAAGTCAGGCCGGCGTCGCGGGCAAGCCTGCCGCCGAGCCCTCCTCCGGCGCCTGCGCCGCGGGCCCTAAGGCCCCGTCGACTTGTTCGCGTTGCCGCGCGACTTCTCGATCGGGTACTTGCGGGCATTGGTGGCCAGCTTGCTGCGCACGGCCTCGTCGAGGTCCACCTCGAGGACCGCGGCCAACCGTACCAGGTAGACGAGCACGTCGGCAATCTCGTCGCGCACCCGACGCGCGGTGCCCGGATCGCGCGCGACCCCACGCGATGCATCCTCGGTCAGCCACTGGAACAGCTCCACCAGCTCTCCGACCTCGCCGGTGAGCGCCATCGCAAGATTCTTCGGGGAGTGAAACGGCTCCCAGTCGCGCTCGCGGGCGAACCGGGCGATCGCCTCCTGCAGCCCGCTGACGTCGACCAGCGGCCGCGGCTGCAGACCGGCTCGAAGGGTCTTCGGCGGATCGTGTTGCGGGGCCATACTGCCATGCTACCGCCGGGCGACCGCACCGGCCCCGCCGTGCCTCGGGCGCGCCGGCCGCGGGTCACCCGTCGAGACAACAGCGTCGCTTGCCTGTCCGCGCCCAGCTGCCAGTGGTCACGCTGCCGCAGGCGTGGTGTCGGTTCACCGCGCTGACGTTGCCCGCCGAGCGAAAGACGATACGAGACGAGCCCATGCACCGACCACCGCTGCACGACCCGCTGGCCGATCCCCAAGCCGACGCGGCCCAGGAGACGCGCAACACCACCTGCTACATGTGCGCCTGTCGCTGCGGCATCCGCGTGCACCTGCGCGACGGGGTCGTGCGCTACATCGACGGCAACCCCGACCACCCGCTGAACCAGGGCGTGATCTGCGCCAAGGGTTCGTCGGGGATCATGAAGCAGTATTCGCCGGCGCGCCTGCTCAAGCCGCTCAAGCGCCGCGAAGGCGCCGAACGCGGCGCCGGTGACTTCGTCGAGATCGAGTGGGACGAGGCCTTCGCGACGCTGGCAGAGCGGCTCGGGAAGATCCGCGCCACCGACCCGAAGAAGTTCGCCCTGTTCACCGGGCGTGACCAGATGCAGGCGCTCACCGGCCTGTTCGCGCGCCAGTTCGGCACGCCGAACTACGCGGCGCACGGCGGCTTCTGCTCGGTGAACATGGCCGCCGGGCTGATCTACACGATCGGCGGCTCGTTCTGGGAGTTCGGCGGCCCCGACCTCGACCGCGCCAAGCTGTTCGTGATGCTCGGCACCGCCGAGGACCACC
>CAADHA010000038.1 GCA_900696685.1 uncultured Planctomycetota bacterium | reverse complement strand
TCCGCAGGCGGCCTGGCGGACCATGTCGAGCCGGGCGCCTGGCTGCTGCCCGTTGAGGGAACAAACCCGATCCGCGTGCGGCGTTCCCTGCCGAGCACGACGGGCTCGCCGAAGTTTGAACTGGAAGGCCCGCCCGTGAAGGTGCGCCCCGACGGGGTCTCAGAGCCGATGCTCGGGCGCGTCGACTTCTGGTACATGCCCGCGCGGATCAAGGCCTTCAGCGATCAGGGGCAGGAGATCGGCATCTGGCGCATCCGCCCGCTGATTGCCATCACGAAGCAGGTGAAACTGTGAAGCGCCGCATGACGGGTCAACATCGTCGGCTGGTGCATCCCCGCGCACGCGCGCGGCGAGCGTTCACCATTTCTGAACTCATCGTGGCCGTCGGCGTCGCCGTCGTGCTGATCGTCGGCATCGGCCGCCTCTTCTCCACGACCCGCACGACGATCTCGACGGGTGAGGCGTCGGCCCAGCTCACGCAGAACGGTCGCGCGCTCGAGCGCCTCCTTCGCAACGACTTCGCCGGCCTGATCCGCAACGGGCAGGCCTACCTCGTGATCCGCAACGAGCGCCTTGGAAGCGGGCCGGACGTCCTCAGCCGCTTCAACCGCCGCCGCGGAGTCTACCTCTCTCTCGCCGACGAAGAAGCCGGCAACGACCTGGGCACCGTGCGCCTCGATCAGATTCTCTTCTTCTCTTCGGGCGACTTCGCGAGTTATCAGTATCGCAATCCCTGGTTCGGGCAGGAGAACATCATCGCGCGCAACGACGCCGCGCCCGTTGCGCGCGTGTGGTGGGGGCACGGGCTGCGCGATCCGAATCCGCGGGACGGGATCGAAGGCATCAAGGGCGGCCTGGGAGTCGCGGGCTACGTGGCCCAGTTCGCCGACGAGCGCGGCCAATTCTCTCTCACCGGTCCGGACACCGCCAACAAGTACGCGCGCGAATGGGTGCTCGCGCGCCAGCCGGCGCTCCTGCTCACTCGCGCGCAGGCGGGCTGTGATCGGCCGGGGAACCAGGGCACGGACATGCAACTGAACTTCGCTCCCTCGCCCATCGAGATGTTCAACGAGTTCGACCCGTACTGGGATGATGCTCGCTACTTCTATCCGCCGCCCGTGAATGGCCGCGACATCCGCCGCCGCTTCTCGCCCGGCTACGTGGACCTCATCGACATGGATCTGCCCACGGTCATGGAGTCGGTCATCGAGTACGGCTGGCGCACCAACCGAAGCACCGGCGTGCGCGAGTTCTATCCCGATCCGCTGGATGCGATCTACCCCGGCCTGACCGGCAGGCTGGGCGGCCGCGACTGGCAGCAGGACATCACCGTCGACGTGAACGAAGACCCTCCACCCTACATCACCGATCCCGCTCACAAGGCGCAACTCAATCGCATCAGCGAGCAGTGGGGGCGGCAGCAACGCTATCGCATGATGTATTCGACGGGGCGCATTCGCGTCGAGACCGCCCTGCCGTCGACGGAGCGCCTGCGCCAGATGCTGACGCACGCGACGCTTCTTCAGGGGTGCAGCAGTTTTGAAGTGGCGTGGAGCACGGGCCAGGTCAACTACCCCGAAGGCGACCTCATCTGGTACGACATCAATAACCCGGCCAATCCCTACGCGGCTCATCCGGGCATGACGAGGCAGGACCTGGTGGACCAGACGCCGCTGAATCCCAAGACGTGGTACCTCACGGAGGTGCTGCCGCCGAGTTCAGGGATTTCCGATTCGTTCACGACTGTGCCTGCCGTGGAGCCCCAGAACAACGATCTGTATTACGCCGTCTTCGGCGCCTTCGTGCCTCGCGACCAGAACGCCTCGCGGGCCGAAGCCTGGCCCTGGCCGAAACTGATCCGCATCCGCATGCGGCTGCACGATGCAAGGGGCCACATCGGCGGCGGGCGCGAGTTCGAGTTCATCTTCAACCTGCCCGAGTCGGCCGACGGCGCGGGGAGTTAGTCGGGAGCGCGGCCGCCTCGGCCGCAGTCGGCAGCACAGGAGTCGAACAATGCACGGGCCATCCAACTACACGCGCCGCCGCAATCGCCGGCAGACGCCTCGCCCGCAGAGGCGCGGCAGCGTGCTCATCCTCGTGGTGAGCGTGCTTGTGCTGCTGGCGGTCTCCGCGGCCGTCTACGTCACCCTCGGCCAGCAGGAGCGGCGCGGCGCCGCCGCCGGCGAGATGAAACTCCACCGCGAGGCCGTCAGCGCAAAGGTCGTCGATTACATCGGCCAGATTCTCGTTCACGACCTCTTCGGCAACGACCCGCAGGCCAAGTTTCCATTCCAGGACCGCATTGACAACCTCGGCTTCGGCGCCCTCGCCGTCGGCGAGCGGTGGGACTATCCCTACACCCGGCCGGGCAACTCGACCGTCTTCAACATTCTCGCCGACCCCTGGCTTGCGGATATCGAGCCGAGCGTCTACGACTACAACACCGGCGAGATGCGCTGGCGGCACATCTCCAACATCCATCCTCAGGGGCGATTCGTTTCCTTCGACAACTTCTTCAATCGCCGGCGCAGCCTCGGCAGTAACAGTTCCTTCTACAGCGACCTTTTCATCTCGGGGGCCAACTCTACCCCGTATGCCCTCGACACGTTCACGGGCGGAACAGGCAGCAACTTCAACTACAACGTCCAGATCAGCCGCATCGTGACCAACGACGCCCACGACGGCGTGGTGACCTGGGCGGACCGCATGGCCGGGGCCGACACCGACGGCGACGGCCGCATCGACGCCCGATGGACCGAACTGTCCAATGTCTACGGCCTGCCCAAGGAGATGCGCCTCTTCGTCGCGGCGCGCATCACCGACGCCTCCGGCCTGCTCAATCTCAACGCCAACCTCGAACTCGGCGCCACCCAGCCCAATGACGACGGCGCCAAGGTCGGCCTCGGCCGCACCCCCGCAGACATCGACCTCTACACCTTCCTCTTCGACGGCTTCCAGCGATGGGGCGGACCCGCCGATGACAACATCTTCGTCGAGAGCAGCGGAATCTCCGGCCGCTTCGGCTTCAAAGAGCACGTTTTCCAGACCGGCATCCAGGATCGATTCCTCGGCGGATCGACCTATTCCTATCTCAATCGCTCCTCCCGTGCTCAACGCGAGAGTTTCTGGAACTCCTTCGCCCGCCGCCCGGACCGGCCCGGCACGGGACTCATGCCCTACGGCGTCGCGGACGAGATCGAACTTCGCCTGTTCGGCTACACCATCAACGAACGCGCCACCTCGCGCCTCGAGCAGACCTTCGACGGGCTGAACCTTGATCCCAACGATCCGCTTACCTTCAACAGCCCGTTCCGCAACCGCTACTTCGTCCGCGAGCGCGTCGACTTCGCCGCGGGCACGCCCAACCTCGCCACGCTTGGCGATGATTTCCGCCACCTTCTGACGACGTACAACGGCAGCCGCCCGATGCGGCCCTGGAGCCGAGGCTATTCCGCCGCCGACACGCCCGCGACGATTCCCAATCTTAACACGATTCTCGCGCAGAATCAGGTCTCGACGGCCCAGACGCTCACCGGCGCATTCATGTGGGCGCTGGCGCCCCATGCCGTGGACATCGGCAACCCGGATGGGACGGACGCCAACCGCACGATCTACAACACAAATGTCGTCTGGTGGCCCACGGGCAGCAACGAGTTTCTTCACTACGGCGACGGCGACGCGGGCTACGCCTTCCTCAAGTCCGCCCAACTCGCCCTTAACACCATGGACTACTACGACCAGGGGAGCGGGCCGACCATCCGCACCCTGGTCTTCGACCGCGACTACACCGCCGCCGGCCGCGAAGGCAAGGAGATCATCGGCTCTTTCGAGCACGGCAAGGTGCCGCTCCAGATGACCGGCCCGTCCGGCGCCCAGCGCGGCGCAACGCTCACCGTCATCGGTCTTGAGCGCCAGCCCTTCATCCGCGAAGTGTGTGCGGTGAATGTGTATGGACAACTCGACGATAATCCCGCGGACCAGCGGTGGGATTACGACCCCACAGAGGGCAACCCGGAAGAGTGGATGGTGAAGATACTGGCCGTTGAACTTGGGAACCCATGGCCCGACGATCTCTCTACGGCCGGCTTGCGATTGCGCTACGGCGCCGATGCACAGAACTCGTGGACGCTGCCGACAACGACAATTCCTGCCGGTGAAACCGTTGTCTTCTACATCGGAAGCGACAACTCGCTGAACCCGCCCCAGCCCAACGGCCGGGCCGCATGGGAGTCGCTCGTCCGGGCCCGCAGCACCGGCAATGTCGTTCGAATCGGCGACGACACGACGTATCTTGAGTTTGAAGGCGCGTCAGGCGAGTTTGACGAGATCACGCTCTGGCGCACCGCGACCTACGGCCAGCCCGGCGTGCTGACACAAGTGCTCATCGACCGTCTTCGCCCCGCGACGTCAAACGGCGATTTCCCGAACATCATCACCAGCGCCAGCGGCGAGGCCATCCCGCCGCCGGGAAATCTGCCGGGCCAGGTTGAGTTCACGGTGCGAGTCGGTTCGATGCGGCGCTACTGCGAGACGGCCAACGGCGGAACCGCCGCCAGTTTCCCCGGATACCTTTTCCAGTCCCCCGTCATCATCGCCACGCGCGGACGACAGTCGAGAGATGAGTTCGAGAATGACGTCGGCGGCACTGGGAATATCCCGCCGACGCTTATCTCCGATGCGCTCGACCCGCAAATGGAGTACATCAACGATCCGAGCGACAGCAAGGGCTACACGCAGCCCGTCAATTTCGCTCCGTTCCAACTCCACGTGGCCGATCTCCGCAGCAACAGCGATTCGACGGACCAGAGCATCCGCTCATCGGTCGATCTCCTGCTTCTCTCGACGGTCGGGCACCTGCACTGTCAGCAGGTTACGGGGATTGATCCGGACTTTTCCCAGAAGGGCTATTACGTTACGGCGAGCGAACTGCTCGGCGACGAGTCGCTTCGCGGGCGGCTGTCGCAGGAACTGGCGAACGTCGGCGTTCCGAATGTCCCCGTCCTCCTTGACATCATCCGCCCTGCCGGACCGGGCGTCGGCGCTGCCGTTTTCCCCGCCGATTTTCGCAATACGATGAATGGCGCGCCGAACCGCTTCGTCGGCCGGCTCGACTTCACCCGCTTCATCCCGCGATCGGGCAACACCGCGATGGTCACCGAGGCGATCCCGCTGGCCACGCGCATCCTCGACGCCTTCGACACCGTGACGGTGGACGGAAACGTTCCGCTCGCTCAGGGTCGTATTAACATCAACACGGCTCCGCGCAAGGTGCTCGAATCGCTGCCGTTCCTCCATCCGAGGCAGCCCGCCGGCCCGGTCCGTCAGCGGGATCAGAACCTCCGCATCGCCGAGTCCCTGCGCGCCTACCGTGACCGCGGCAGCCCCGACCTCGTCTCCATCGACTGGTCGGCAGGCCCGCGCCACACGGTGAGCAACCTGCTCGTCGGCTCCAACTCGGGGCTGCGCGACGATGCCGGTTCGCGCGGCGTCGCCGGCCTGCTCCCCGGGTTCACGAGCACGGGCGAGTTGCTCCTCGCCAGCCGCTGGCGGCCGTACGGCGGCGGACCGTCCTACGAGATCGATCCCAGCGTCGCTCTCGATGAATCCGCTTACCTCACGGGTTCGAACGGGTCGAATGTAACGTATAAACCGCTCAATCCGAACGGTCTGAACGTCAATTCGGGCTGGGAAAGCGACTTCGACCCGGCCGACGATCCGAGCGAGCATCTCGCGCTCATCCGCGCGATCCGCAACGTCGTCTCGACGCGAAGCGACGTGTATATTGCGTACTTCACGATCGTGGGCTTCACACCCGACGACATCCGCCGGGCCGACGATTCCTCCAGCAGCGTGGTCGGCAAACTGACGAATCTGCGCGCCTCGCTCGAACAGCGCTACGTCGTGGTTCTTGACCGGTCGAGCGTGAAAACTCCGTCGGACCGGCCGCGCGTGCTCTTTGCGGCGCAGGAGGTTCCTTCGCGCTGAAGCGCCTGGTATCCCGCACATGTCAGACGACCGCGCCGCCCGCTCATCCGCAGAACGGCGCGGCTCGTCTTTTCTGCCTCGCGGCGCGAGCCGGACGGTTCAATCGAGGGGTACGGGCGCAATCACAAGGTCGCCTGCCTCATCGGTCGCAACGTGCGGGCGGCGGCGCAGGACCGTCGATCCCTCGCGCGCCTGGAGGTTCGCCTCCGGTTTCTCCAGTGTGCCCGTCACGCGGATGGTCATGAAGAGGTCGCGGACGGCCTCCCAGAGCGGCGTGAGAAGGGGCGCGCGAAGCTTGGAAGCCGTATTGAACTGCATGTCAAGCGCCTGCGACCGGTAGTTGAGCACGCCGCGTCCGATGAGCGCCATTGCGGGTGAGTCAAGGCGGAGGCGCTCGAAGATTACTTCATCTCCGTCTATGTAATAATCGACGTGGGCCTCCCGGAAACTCGTGGAGACGGGGAGGGTGAGGGCGCTCAGTTGGAGCGCCCACATGGCGAGAGGGACTTCGTACAGTTCCGCGCCCGAAACGCGGATCTCGCCGCGCCCGTAGCGGGACCCGGGCCGTCCGAACTCACCGGCGACGGAGAGCGCGGCATTCAAGCGTCCCGGGCGCGGGGAACCGCCCTCGGCGCCGGGCCGCGCGTCCTCCGGGTGTCGGGGGGGGGCATCGGCTCCTTCACCTTCCGCCGGCGGAGCGGCGCGAGGCGCCACGCGCCGCAGAACCGGATCAACTGCCACCTGCGCCAGCGCCAGGCGCAGGTCATAGCGGCCCGGTTCCTCGCGCCACGGCACGCGGACGCTCCCTTCCGCGCAGAGGCGGCCGCCGTAGCACTCGCCCACGAGGCGCGCCACCTCAACCAGGCCCGGCTCATCGCCCGCGACCAGGTCCGCCTGGACGTCCGTCACTTCCCGGCCGAGCACGAGCATGCGCTGCACGTTCATCTCCACGCGGCCGTGAAGCCAGGGTTCATTCGCGCGGCGCTGCGCCGAGAGATGCAGTGAGCCGTCGAGTTCGGTGATGGGAATCGAGACGTTCATGGATGCATCCCGGACGCTCAGCAGGCCGTCGAAGTCGATCGACTCGACGGGGGCTTCCGCCGCCTCGCCGCCGGGCGCGTGGCTGTACCTGATGCGGGCATCCGACAACTCGACGCTCTGGCCGACCTTGAGGTCGATGGCGTCGATGAGTTGGTTGACGGTCTGGGGCAGCAAGGCGCGGACGCGGCCGCTGAGGCGGTCGGCGGAGACGCCCAGTTGGAGATCGGCGTTCACCGGAAGGTTGCGCTGGACGGTGCCCTGCAGACGGATCAGGCCGTCCTGGTACGCGCCGGTGAGGCCGCTGATCTCGAAGGTAGTGGGAGTGATGAAAGCCCCCCCTTCAAGGCGACGCATCTCGAAGCGTTCGCCGCGGACGGTGAGATCAATCTCCCGAGGCTGGAGGTTGATGAGGTAGTCGGCATCCCGGCCGTCCGCGGGGCGGGAGTAGTGGAAGGAAGCGTCGAACGCACCTCGCGGCGACGCGGTCTCGGCGGAGCCGGCCGAGAGCAGGCGCGACAGACCTGCCGCGAGATCCTCGAAGACCGGCGATTCGAATCGACCTGATTCGATGCTGCCGTGCACGTCGGACGCCGTGCCGGGTCGCAGGCCCAGCGTTCCGTCCATGGAGACTCGGCCGGCGGGAGCGCCGCCGCAGGAGGCATCGGCTGCAAGGGATCGAAAGTGCAGCAGACCCTCTCCGACGTGCAGCAATCCTTGCATGTTCGTCGCCGCAACGCGATGTCCCATGAGCATGAGTGAGCCTCGCTCCGGGGTCAGGAAGAGGTCGAAGTGGGGGGGGGCGCCGGCCACCTGCCGGAAAGCAACGGAGCAGTCTCCCCGGCCCGTCGGCTCAAACGTGGTCCAGAACCGCCGCATCTCCTCGATGCCTTCGTCGCTGCCGAGTGCGGCGGCGAGGTCGATGAGGTGCGGTTGAAGATCGATGCCTCGGCCCTGCACATCGAGGGTGATGTCAGCCGGTCCGGCGCCCCAGCCGACGCGCCCGCTGCACTCGAACTGCTGTTCGCCGCTGAGGCCGGCGAACCGATGGATGTCCACGCTGCGGCGGTGCAGTGTGACGTGCGACTGAGCGTTCGACAGAGGCAGAGAGGCGGGCCAGCGCCAGGCGAGCGCCCTTTCCCAGCGCGGCGAGTCGTGCGGCGGCCGCGACCTGCCCCCGTCAAGGTGGACGTCGATGTCGAAATCCGCCTTCCCCTGCGCATCGGTGAAGATACGGCCTTCCGCGCTCGCCTCTCCGATGATCCGTAGACCGGCGAGAACGCTCGCCGCCTTTGAGAGCGAGCCGCGCACCTGCTCGGCTCCGTGAGCCGGTTCGGCATCTTTTCCGGGTATCGCGCGGAGAAGCAGTTCGTTCACGGGAATTGCTTCGGCGCGCAGGTGAAGATCCGGTTCGACGCGGCGGACCGGCCGGCGGACGCGCTTCACCTCGCCTCCGAGAATCGCCCGGCCGCCCGCGGCGCCCTCGAGCACCAGGTCCTTCACGATGACGATGCGGTCATAGTCGATGAGAATCTCGCCCGCGACCAGATGTACCGGATAAGGGAACTCCTCGTAGATCAGGCCCAGGGGCCGGCCGCGGTCCGCGAGGGAGATGAGATTGGAGACTCGCGTCGGCTGATCCGGGCCGGCCTCGCGCCGGATCGAAGAGCGGATGTTGATGCGCCCGCCAAGGTCAAAGACGGGAAGATCGAGGTCGCGCTCGATCTCTTCCATCCGGGCGAAGATGGCGTCGAGGCGGTCGCGGGTCTCCTCGTCGTGCGTCATCGGTTCAGTGAGTTCACGATGCTCGCGCATCAGCGACATGACTTCGCGGCCCATGCCTTCGACATCCGCCGCGGTCAGGAAGAGCCGGGCGCCGTGCAGCCGCTTCATCCAGTCGGGATTGAAGAACTCGGTGACGGCGCCTCCGCGCGATTCGCCCAGCGCCTTGAGCAGATGCTCGTCGATCGGCACGCTGTTGGCGTACAACTCAACCTCGACGCTGGGGTCAGGCCCCATCGGCGCGATTCGGCCCGAGACGAAGATCTGCCCGCCGGTGGGTCCGCGCCCCGCCAGGTCGATGATTCGAATCTCATCGTCGTTGAACTCGACGGAGCCGCGCAACCGCGTCAGCGGATAGGGAAACTCGCGGTAGGTTCCCTCGGCGTTGTCGAGTTCGACACGTCCCGAGGCATGCACGGTCCGCGCGGGCGCCTCCGCACCGTCGCCGGCTGGGGCCTTCTCCGGACTCTCCCTCCACAGGCGCATTCGGGCGGTGAGCAGCCCCGACGGGCCGCCCAACTGCACGAGTTGATTGTCCACGAGCTGGCGCACCCGCTCCGGCAGCGCGGTGAGCACGTTGAGGTTGCGCGACAAATCGAACTGATCGACGTCGAAGGTCAAATCGAATCCCGGAGAGCGATCGACGGAAGTGAACGACCCCGTCAGGCTGTAGCGCACGGAATCGATCTCTCCCGACAGGCCGATGAGATCGACGGTCTCGTCGTGGATGACGACGCTGCCGCGCACGCTGGTCATGCGCGGCGGACTCGTGTCGCGACGCGGATCGAAACTGGGGACCGGAAGGGACCAGTCGATCCCGTCCATGGCGATCTCGATCTCATAGCGTCCGCCGGGGCTGATCTGCACGCCGATGGGTTCGAGCGTTCCGCTCGGCTCGATGATCTTCCACCATTCGCGCGCGACGCGGGGGAGCAGATCAGCCTTGCGCGGCGCGAATGAGACGCCGCTGATGATCGACGAGGCTTCGCCGGTCTTGAGGTTGAATCGCCCGGCGAGGCGCAATCCGGGGGAGGTAGCGGCGTCGGCGGGCGTGGCTTGTATCTCCTCAAGATCGAATTCGTGCCAGTCGGTGGTCCCGGTCTGCGTCTCGGGGCGCAGCGATCCGTTGACCCGTATCTCGCCGGAGGGCCGGAAGGTCGAGCCTCGGTGTTCGCCCACCTGCACGATGCCGGTGCGCAACTCAATTCGGGGCCAGGCGGTCAGTGGGGGGGCACTCCCGGCGGCTCCGAGCGACAGACCGCCGACGTTGAACCGCCCCGTGTCGAGGTCTTCGCTCAGGCGAAGCAGGGCGTCGTCGATGATGAGTTGCTGCGCCGAGAGCCGGCCCGCGAGAAGTTCATCGCGATCGAGGTTGATCGTGAGATCGGGAACATGGAGGAGTTCGCCCGCGGGCCCGCGCGCGCCGGACACGAGCAGGCGCACGTCCGTGAGTTGCAGGCGCCCGTCGAGGTCGAGATCGGCCGAGCCGACGGTGACGCGCCCGCCGACGAGTCTTGAGAGCGCCGATTCCACGCGCGGCGCGAGGAACCACGAACTCGTCAAGGTGTGCCAGGCGAGGGGGATGAGCAAGACAAGGGCGATGAGTGCGACAAGCAGACGCCGCAGGCGGCGTCGCCAGCGCCGGGGGCGTGTGGTTCGTTTCGGGTTGGTGCCGGGTTGGGAGGCGATCATGGGATGTCTGTGGGGGCTGTATGTCAACGTTCGTTGCCGCGGCCGCTGCGCCGCCGAGGTGGCAGGCCCGTGCCCCGTTCGCGTCACACCTGGAGCACGCCGGTCCTGAACTCACCGTTCATCGGATGCTTGCTGGCGATGCGCAGGGCCTCGATCATCTCCTCGCGCGTTTCGTGCGGTTCGATGAGCCGGTCCACCCAGCCGCGCGCGGCTCCGTAACGGATGTCCGCCTGCTCGGAGTAACTCGCCTTGACTGCATCGAGCACTTCGCGTCTTTCCCTTTCATCGACGATCTCGCCGCGGCGCTCAAGGGCGGCAAGTTGAATCTGCGCGAGCACTCCCGCCGCCTGGTTGGCGCCCATGACGGCAAACTTCGACCCCGGCCAGCCGTAAGTGAGGAATGGATCAAACGCGCGGCCGCACATGGCATAGTTGCCGGCTCCGTAGGAGTTGCCGACGATCAGGGCGATCTTGGGCACGATGCAGTTGCTCATCGCGTTGACCATCTTCGCGCCGCTGCGGATGATGCCGCTCTGCTCGCTGTCGCGGCCGACCATGAACCCCGTCGTGTCGTTGACGAAGAGGATGGGCAACTTCTTCTGGTTGCAGTCCATGATGAAGCGCGCGGCCTTGTCGGCGCTCTCGTGGTAGATCACCGCCGGCATCTGGGCGCCCGCATTGGCGCTGCGCGTCAACATGCGCTGATTGGCGACGATGCCGCACGGATAGCCGCCGATGCGCGTGTACGCGCAGATGATCGATGGGCCGTACTCCGCTTTGTATTCGTTGCTCGTGCCGCCGTCCACGATGCACTCAAGCAACTGGTTCATATCGTATTGCTCGGCCGGGCTTTCGCGGAAGATGCGGTAGACCTCGTCGGGCTGTCGTGCCGGGCCGACGGCAGGGTAGGGGGGGTCTGGCGGCGGGGTGACGCTCTGCACGGCCTCCATGAGCGAGCGCACCCGTCTGAGGCAATCCTCATCGGTGGCTTCGCGGTAGTCGATCGTTCCGCTGATCGCGGCGTGCATCTTCGCTCCGCCAAGCGACTCGTGGTCGACGACCTGCCCGATGGCGGCCTTGACCAGCGCCGGCCCGGCGAGATACAGCCCGCTCCCCTCGGTCATGAGCAGCGTGTCGCACAGGACCGGCAGGTAGCCCCCGCCCGCGACGCAGTTGCCCATGATCGCCGCGATCTGCACGATGCCCTCGGCGCTGAGCACCGCGTTGTTGCGAAAGATGCGCCCGAAGTCGTCGGTGTCAGGGAACACGTCTTCCTGCAGGGGCAGGAAGACGCCGGCGGAATCGACGAGGTATATCAGCGGCAGGCGCGCCATCTGCGCGATCATCTGAGCGCGGATGATCTTCTTGCACGTCATCGGGAAGAAGGCGCCGGCCTTCACCGTGGCGTCATTGGCGATGATCATGCACAGCCGGCCGTTGACCGGTCCGACGCCGGTTACCACGCCGGCCGCGGGGGCCCCGCCATGCTCGCGATACATGTTCCACGCCGCAAAAAGCCCAAGTTCGACGAAACGACCCCGGCCGCGCGCCGGCCGGTCCACAAGCAGGTCGATCCGCTCGCGAGCCGTGAGGCGGTTGCGTTCGTGCTGGCGCTCGATGGCCTTGAGGCCGCCGCCGCGGCGGATCTCCTCGGCTATGCGGAGGAACTCGTCGGTGGCCGACCGAAGGAAAGTCTCGGCTGCCTCAGCCGGCTTCTTGCGTGTGAGCATGATCGGAACCAAACTCCTGCTGGCTGACCTCCGACTCGCCGCAACCTCATGTCGGAGCGGCTGAACTTGCTGCTCTGATCGTAGCCTTCGGTTGAGGACGCGAGAAAGCAGCGTCGGCGCACGGGTCTGGAAAGTGGGCGCTACTGGACTCGAACCAGTGACCCCTGCTGTGTAAAAGCAGTGCTCTTGCCAACTGAGCTAAGCGCCCGTCGGTCGGAAAGATGGTACCCCGCGCGACTGCCGGCCACCAGCGGATCCGGCCGGACGCGGCTTCTTTTGGAAAAGTCGGATCATTTGGAGTCGCGCGGTGGTTGACATCGTGTAGACTATGCCTTGAGCCCGGAGTTGAGACAGGTTTGTCAACGCCCTCACCGCCCACTCACCAAGGAGGAATCCACGTGCTCCATGCCTACCGTCGCCGCGGCCACGCCGCCGCTGGAATCGTCTCTTCTCTGGTCGCCGCCCTGGGCGTCCTGGCTTCTGCCGGACCGGCCGCCGCCCAGTATGACGCCCACAACGTCCGCCTCTACCGTCAGATCACCCCCCAGCAGATGAACGCGACCGGCGGCAACGACTGCTGGTCCTATATCAGCCCCTCCGGCCGCGAGTACGTCATTGCCGGCCTCTACGAGCAGACCGCCTTCGTCGAGATCACCGATCCCGTCCATCCCGTGGTCGTGCATGTTGAACCGCATTTGTTCAGCGTGACGGGCGACATGAAGATCTTCGGCCGGTATGCCTACAGCATCGGCGACTACTACAACCTCCAGGTTTTCGACCTCGACCGCATTGATGACGGCATCGTCACCACGGTCAACGAGCGGCCCTACCGCACGCACAACTTCGCCCTCAACGAGGAGAGCGGATTCGCGTACATGTGCGCGTCGAGCCACGGCAGCGGGATTGTCGCACTCGATCTGAGCAACCCCGTCGTTCCGACCATCGCCGGGCACATCAATCCGACCGGCGGGCACGTCCATGACGCCCAGGTCGTCACCTATCACGAAGGCCCCTACGCCGGCCGCGAAATCGCCTTCTGCCCCAGCGGCTACTGGCGCTTCGACATCATCGACATGACCGACAAGGGCAATATGTTCCTCGTCGGCTCGCTCGTGTACGAGGGCCTGAACTACTCCCACCAGGGCTGGCTCAGCGCCGACCGCCGCTACTTCTACCTCGACGATGAACTAGACGAACTCAACGGCTACGCGCCGACGACGCGCACTCTGGTGATCGACGTCTCCGACATCACCAACCCCCGCCACGTGGCTTCGTTCACCAGCGGCCGCACGAGCACTGATCACAATCTCTTCTGGAAGGACGGCTTCATCTACGAGGCGAACTACACGAGCGGCTTCCAACTCTTCGACGCCCGGTCTGATCCGATCGATCCGACCCATGTCGGCTGGTTCGACACCTATCCGGAGAGCGATGCGCCGGGCTACCAGTACGGCGCGTGGACGGCGCTTCCGTTCTTCCCCTCCGGAACCGTCGTCGTCAACACGCGCGACCGCGGCCTGTTCATCCTCGACGCCTCCGAAGCCCGCGGCGAGCGCATGCATCTTTCTGCGACGCCGCTCATCGGCGGTCAGAGCACGACGCTCTCGGTGCAGGGCGCCACGCCCAGCGGCCGGGTCTACTTCATCTACAGCCTCGTTGGCGAGGCGTGGACGCGAGTGAATCCGCTTGGCGTCTACCTGAACCTGGCCAGTCCGGTGCTCGCCGGCGCCGCCACGGCCAACGGAAACGGCGAGGCGTCGCTGGTGCGAACCGTCCCGGTCAACGCACGCGGCCGCACCGTCTGGCTCCAGGCCGCCGAGGCGGGCAATACCTCGACCGTTCTCGAGGAGGTCGTGCAGTAAGTCGTCAGGGGATCGAGAAGGCGCCGCAAGGCGACCCGGTTCGTCCGTGAGGATGTGTTGATGCTGGAGTGGCTCTGGTGGATGGCCGGCTCTGTTATCGCCGTCGGCGGTCTGGTGCTGGTTGTCTGGGCGCTCTTCTGGGATCGGGCGCGGGGCCGGCGGCGCTGCCCCGGCCGTTTCCTCTCGCGCTGCTGGTATGACCTGCGCGCCACCGAAGGCTTGCGATGTCCTGAGTGCGGCCGCGTCTGGCGGAGCGAGCGGCAGTTGCAGCGCACGCGCCGCCGCTGGGGCTGGGCGTGGGTCGGTGTACTGCTCATCTGCAGCGGCGCCCCAGTCGCCCTCTGGCAGGAGATGACCGGCGGGCGCTGGCGGCACTGGATTCCCGCGACCGCGCTGATCCTCGCGCTCCCGCACACCGAAGAGACCTGGCCGTTGGAAGAGATCGAGCGGCGCATCACGGGCATCTCCGGTAACAGCCAGATCAACTGGGTGCGGCGGCAGGCGCTATGGGATTGGCAGTGGCGCCTGCTGACCGCCCGCTGCAGCGAACTGGCGCTCTCCGCTGACACGGCCAAGGTCCGCAAGGACGCGGCGATGCTCGTGCTCGACAAGTCGCCGGATGTGAGTCCTGCAGTTGAGGCGTTTGCGGCACTGCTGGCCGATCCCTCGCACGATCAGCGCGGCACCGTGGTGTGGGGCATCAAGGCGTCGAGGCACTTTCTCAACGAAGCGGCGCGTGCGAAGGTCATTGCCGCAATCGAGAGTGCGTCGGGGTGCGACTCGCCGCCTCCCCGGCGCAGCAATGCCGACTTCTTTCTCTACGCGGTGCCGACGGCCCTCGAGGCGTTCAAGGCGCAGGATCTCGCTTCGATCCTCCCTGCGGCGACCGTCAGGCCGCGCGGAATCGACCCGGACGAAGTCGTGCGTCGAACCAACTGGAAGAGCGTCGATGAAGTGGCGCTCGTGCAGCGTGAACTTGGCATCCCTTCGCGGCTCCTCACCTGGACTTTCGACGTCGATGGCGGTCCGATCACGGTTCGCCGGTACGACCTGGAGATTGACGGCAGGCCTGGCGAGGACTGCATTCTGCGACTTCGCGCCGAAAGATGCGTCGGCCACCAGATGCTCCTCTACCTGCGGCGCGGCGATGAATACCGCTACTTCGGTTATTTCGAAGTGAGTCAGTTGATCTTCGGCGAGCCGACGCCGAGGAGTGTGAAGACCCCTGACGGCCGCACGTGGATTGTCGTGCGCACGGAACTCGGCACCGGGGGCTCAGACGGCACCTACGCCTTCCACGGCGAGACCTGGCAGACGATCCGGCGAGGCCGCCTCGAAGCCGGACTCGTGGATACGCCGACGGATGGGCATATCCGCAACCCGCGTGGCGGAGGGCAGCACTATGCGGTGGAATGGGATCTCTCGTCCGCGCCGCCGCGCGTCTTCACCGACGCGGGCGATGTGATGATCGAATACGAACTGACCTGCCGCTTCGACGCGGGCTGGAAGGATGCGTGGGATCAACTCCAAGGCGCGAGCGAGGCGCAGCGGGGCGGCGAACTGCTGACGCGCCGCGAGACCATCCGCTACCGCTGGAATCGAAAGCAGCGTACCTTCCTTCCAGACCCCGGCGGCACGCTTCCAAACTGGCAAGCCATGTATGCGATGTGGCGGGACGCCGACGGTTTTCTCAACGGCAACGTCGATCGACTGGTGGAGATGGCGCGAACCGCCGAACCCGGCCGTCGCGCGTGGCTGCGGCTGTTCCTGTCGGACTGCGCGCCCTCGGAGCAGCGCGGCGCGGTCGAGGAGGCGCTCAACGCGCCTCAGCAGCCCTGATCACTTCCAGCGATCCAGGCCGTACTCCGACCAGCGGCGCTTGACGCGATCTCTGATCTCATCGCTCATACGGAGAATGGGCGGGTAGTCGCGCACGGCATGGCCGTTGATGGCGGCTCCGGCAATTTTGGCAGTGGCGTCGAAAGCGATGATCGAGCCGCGGCGGATCATGTCGCGCCCGGGGTCGGTGTTCGCGCACCAGCGGAAGAGCACTGCGTCCACGTCATGCACGTCGGCGTCATCGTCAATGAGAATGATGAACTCCCACGACGCTTGCGGCTTCGCGCACTCGATCTGATCGATGACCTGTTCAAGTGTTCGGCGTCCGCGCCCCCGCGCACTTCCCGCGAGTTGCACAAGTGCGCATCGTTGCCGTCCGAACTGCGGCGCGAACACTGTCAGCGATCCGTTGTCGCCGAGCACCTCGCTCGCTTCCCGCATGGCCGATGTGAGCGGCGCATCGAAGGCGATACCGTTGACCTCTTCGCCGCGCACCTTGCGCGTGGCGTCGATGCCGAGTTTGTGCCCCGCCCCGAGGCGAGGCGCGGCGTGGTCGAGGATGTCCAGCGGGCCGTTGACAAGTTCCAGGTCGCGCGCAAAGTGGCAGTTGGCAAACATCGCCGACAGCACCTCGTCGCGCCGATGCACGTTGACTTCCTCATCGACGACGATGATGAACTTCGTCCACGCCATCTGCCCCGCGCCCCAGATCGCGTGCATCACCCGCCGCGCCTGGAGCGGGTATTCCTTGCGGATCTTCACGAAGGCGCAGTTGTGAAACGCGCCGAACATCGGCAGGTCGTAGTCAATGACGTCGGGAATGAGCGTGCGAAGAAGCGGCAGCATGATCCGCTCCGTCGCCTTGCCGAGGTAGTAATCCTCCTGCGGCGGCAGGCCGACGATCGTCGTCGGATACACGGGTGAGCGGCGGTGCGTGACCGCGGAGACTTGGACGATCGGGTAGCGGTCGGGCAGGGAGTAGTAGCCGGTGTGATCGCCGAAAGGCCCTTCGAAGGCGGCGCCGGGTCCGAGCGGCTCATCGGTTGCGCGCGGGTCATAGCCGACGCCTCCGGCCTGCGTCGCGACCCAGCCCTCGATGACGATCTCCGCGTTGGCGGGAACGTGCAGCGGCACCGTCTTGCACCGCACAAGCCGGATGCCGCGCCGATTGAGAAAGCCGGCCATGAGCAGTTCGCTGATGCCCGGAGGCAGGGGGCAGGTCGCGGCGTAGGGCAGAACGCTCTCGCCTCCGAAGGCGATGGCGATGGGCATCGGCTGCCCGAGGCGCTTCCAGGAGCGCCAGTGCCGCGCGCCGTCGTGGTGCATGTGCCAGTGCATGATCAGGCGCGTGCGGTCGATGACCTGCGCGCGGTACATGCCGATGTTGCGGCTTGGCGGCCTGGCCTTGCCCGCGTCGTCGGCGTGAATCGTGTACATGCCCGCGAAGGTGATGAACCGCCCCTGACCCGCGCTCGTGTCGGGCTGATCGGGTGGCGTCGGATAGCCGACGCCCGCGAGGTCGCCGTCGAGCGGCCAGCACTTGCAGATCGGCAGGTCGAGCAGGTTGATCGCGCTGCCGGTCTTCACGATCTCCTGGCACGCGCCGCTTCGCACGACTTTCGGCGGCGTGCGCAGAAGGGGGGCGAACTCCGCCGCCTTGCCCAGCAGGTCGCGCCAGCCCGAGGGCAGCTGAGGACGCACGAGCGAGGCGATGCGGTCGGCGATCGCCTCGAAGCCGCCGGGCGTGTGCCCCGCATCGTGGCAGCCCAGCGACATCTCCATGCGCCGGTAACTGCCGAAGAGGTTGATCGCAACGGGGATGCGCGAGGCAGAGCCGTCGACATTCTCAAAGAGCAGCGCCGGCCCGCCCAGACCGGCATGATCCGGATCGACGATGCGCCCCGTGATGCCGACTGACGGTGCGGACGCCTTGCTCACGCGGTCGGCGATCTCGGTGATTTCGAGCAGCGGCGAAACGGGCGCAGTGATGCGCACCAGTTCGCCGGCGCGATCCAGTGCATCGAGAAAGTCGCCCAGGGAGCGGTACATGAGAGAGTGGTATAGCCGCCCTCAGCAATGTGGGCGAATGGAGGCCCAGCCATGCCGACTCCCACCCTCATTGGGCAAAGTGTGCCCGCACGATCTCTCGCATGTGTTCAGCGGCGCGGATGGCTTCCCTGTCGTCGCTCTCAGAGGGCTCCGGACCCGTTGGATACCGTTCGACGATGGCGAAAGGGTTGAGAATACGGCAATCCACCTCGATGGGATGCAGGTCAAGTCCTGCATCCAGGCACTGGCGGAACAAGAAGAGCAGGTCGTGGGTGCGCGGAGCGGTCAGACCGACGGAGACGAGGCATGCCTTGAGCATCTTTTCTGCCGCCTGCTGCGCGTGGGAACACATGACATCCCATGGAATCTGCTGGTTGTCCAGGTTGTTTCGAATGCAAAGGAAATCGTTCTCCGCCTTGGCCAGCCAGGATGCAGGATTGTCAGGATTGCTCATAGAGCACCCGGCCCTCTGATTCGATCCGGCGAATCATCGAGTTTCGCTGCAAGCGCTGCTGGCGCACTTCAGCAGGCGTGAAACCAGGAAATCCATCGGCCAGCGACGATCCGCGAAGAGCGCATCGATCTGGCGAACCCGTTCGAACCAGGAGAGATCCGTCTCCATCTCGATCATCAGATCGAGATCGTTGTCCGCTTGCTCGTCACCCCGTGCGCGGCTGCCGAACACAACCACCCTCCGGGGATCGAGTGCCGAAACGATCGTCTGCGTGATCTCATCCAGTGAAGGTTGGCTGACCATAGATCTGCTCCGCTCAATCGTACGGCGTGAAGCCGCCCTCGGAAGACGCCAGCCATTGGCTGCGGCTATCCTGACGCGTGCCCGATTGCCTGTCGCTTTTCGAGAGGCTTCATCACCTTCACCGCGCGTGGCGGTACCGATTGCGCTCCGAGCGCGATGAACTCGCCTTCATGCGCCGCTGCGATCTGGACGGGCGCACGGCCGTGGACGTCGGCGCGCATCGCGGCCTCTACTCGTGGTGGATGCACAGAGCGGTCGGCCCGGCCGGGCGCGTCGTCGCCTTCGAACCCCAGCCGGAAATGCTTGAGCACCTCGGCCGCATGAAGCGGTCGTTTCACCTTGATCGCCTGACGATTGAGCCGTGCGGCCTCTCCTCGGCGCCGGGTTGGACGCGCCTGGTCCGCGAGAAGAAGCACAGCGGGGGGGCGCGCCTGGACGTGACGGGAGAAATAGAGAGCCGGTCAAGGCGAAGCACCGCTGTTGAGCCGCTCGAATCGTTTGACGTTCCCATTACCTCGCTCGACGAATACTTCGCGTCGCACCCCGGCCCGCCGGTCGCTTTCATCAAGTGCGACGTTGAGGGGCACGAGTCGGCTGTCTTTGAGGGCGCACGGCGATTGCTCGAACGAGATCGGCCGGCGCTGGTCGTCGAGATTCATGACCGGCGGGTGCGCGAGGGGTCGCTCGTGCGATTCCTGGAGGGACTGGGCTACGAGGCCTTCTTCCCCCATCGTGGCCGCCCGGCGCCGATTTCGGAATATGACGCCTTGCGTCCGACGATCCGCAAGGCGTACCTGAACTACCTGTTCCGACCCGCGGAGCGGCGTTTCCAGCGCGTGCATTGACCCCCATGGACCCCTGTCTACACTTGTGAGTCTCCAACAGGCGACCGGGTGGGGCTGGCTTGTGGCCTGGCCCATCCATGGGGGACCGCGGCGCGGCCGGTCGGTCTTCCAGTCCACGGGGACTTGGCCGCGGACTTCACCGTTCGCCCCTGGCGCGTCCACGCCGGCGGCTGCGGCAGGCCGCGATTCCGCATCGTTTGACTCGTGCCGCCTCCCAGCCGCATTCAGGAGCATTCGTCCCGGACGCCGCCTCATCGCCAGCGATCCGCCATCGCCCGCCACTGGCCCGTGGTGTAATTGGCAACACAGCAGTTTTTGGTACTGTATTTCCTGGTTCGAGTCCAGGCGGGCCAGTTTCTCCTCATGGGGCCAACCATCCGGGCAAACCCCCGGCACTTGTGTGCCGGGACGCAATCACGACGAGATTCTGCATTCGTCCATGACACGGACTTCTGAACAATATCAATCCCCTCGTCCCGTTGCCGCGGTCATTCTCGCGGCGGGGCGATCGAAGCGCATGAAGTCTGACCTCGTCAAGGTTCTTCATCCGGTGTGCGAGCGCCCGATGGTCGAGTGGGTGGTGGAGGCGTGCAGGGCGGCGGGATGCAGGCGCATCATTCTTGTCGTCGGGTATCAGGGCGAGAAGGTGCGCGAGGCGTTCGCGGGCCAGGGCGGCGTCGAGTTTGTCGAACAGGCGGAAGCGCTGGGCACGGGCCACGCCGTCCTGCAGGCCGAGGCGGCGCTGCGCGGCTTCGCGGGCGACGTGCTGGTGCTGGCGGGGGATGGCCCGCTCATTCGCGCCGAGACGCTGCGGCGGCTGGTCGCGGCGCATCGGCGTCAGGGCGCTGCCGCGACGCTTGCCACGGCCCGCGTCGCCGATCCGAGCGGCTACGGACGCATCGTGCGCGACGCCGCCGGCCACTTTGAGCGAATCGTCGAAGAGAAGGACGCCACGCCCGAGCAGCGGCGCCTCACCGAGATTAACCCGAGTTACTACTGCTTTGACGCACGATCCCTCTTTGCTTCGCTGCGTCGCCTCACCAACGCCAACGCGAGCGGGGAGTACTACCTCACGGACGTGTGCGCGATTCTGCGGGGAGACGGCCTGCCCGTGGAGTTGATCGAGGCCGTCAGCGCCGACGAGGTTCACAGCATCAACACGGTCGAGCAGTTGGAGTTCGTCTCTTCGATTCTCGCGAGACGCCTGGCGGAGGGAGCAGTCCATTGAGCCAGTCCGACACGAACATGCTCAAGATCTTCGCCGGCCGCTCGAGCCTCGCCTTCGGCGAGAAGGTGTGCGCCCACCTCGGCATCCCGCTCGGGCAGAGCACGACGGACCTCTTCCCCGACGGCGAGATCATCGTGAAGGTCGACGAGGACGTGCGGGGCCGCGACTGCTTCGTGATGCTCTCAACGTGCCAGCCGGTGAACGACAATCTCGTCGAACTGCTGATCTACATGGACTGCCTGCGAAGGGCGTCGGCGCGGCGAATCACGGCCGTCATGCCCTACTACGGCTACGCGCGGCAGGACCGCAAGGACGAGGGCCGCACGCCCATCACCGCCAAACTCGTCGCCAACCTCATCGTGACCGCCGGCGCCGGCCGCGTGCTCGCGCTCGACCTGCACGCGGCTCAGATTCAGGGTTTTTTCGACATTCCGGTGGACCACCTGACAGCGGCGCCGGTCGTCATCGAGTACCTCCAGTCGGTGCGCGAGGAACTCGGCGAGATCGTGCTCGTCTCGCCCGACGTGGGCAACGTGAAAGTCGCCAATATGTTCGCCAACGTGCTCGGCGGCGACCTGGCCATCATCGACAAGCGGCGCCGGTCGGGCAAGCAGGTCGAGGCGGTCAACATGGTCGGCGAAGTCCGCGATCGCACCGTGCTCATGATTGACGACATGATCAGCACGGCGGGAACGGTGACCGAGGCGGCCCGCGTCGTGATGGACCGCGGCGCGAAACGCGTCATCGTCGGGGCGACGCACGGCGTGCTCGTCGGCCTGGCGCTCGAACGCCTCGCCGAGGCTCCGATCGAACGGATCATCCTGACCGACTCGATCCCGCTTGGCGCGAGGTGCAATCCCATCGCGCACAAACTTGTTGAACTCTCCGTCGCGCCGCTCATCGGCGAGGCGATCAGGCGCATTCATCACAACGTCTCCGTATCAGCCCTCTTTCAGAACCGCGTCGGGAGCAAGAGATAACCCGGCGAAACTCGCGGCATGCCGCCGCGACCCACTCACTCCAGAGAACCAGACAGGAACAGGAACATGGGAAAGACACCGACCGTCCAGGCCCGCAAGCGCGATCGACTCGGCAGCCGGTACGCGCGACGGCTCCGCGCTGCCGGCGAGTTGCCCGCGGTGATCTACGGCCACAAGCAGGATCCCGTCGCCGTGAGCGTGAACGGCAAGGACCTCCTCACGCATCTCAGCCGCGGGCAGCGCGTCCTCTCCATCGCGCTGGAAGGATCGGGCGCCGAGACCTGCCTCGTCAACGAATTGCAGTTTGATTATCTCGGCACCAACGTCATTCACGTGGACCTCACCCGCATCGACCTCACCGAGCGCGTGAGCGTTCACGTGCTCATCAAACTGAT
Organism: uncultured Planctomycetota bacterium; assembly: GCA_900696685.1. Lineage (GTDB taxonomy): Bacteria > Planctomycetota > Phycisphaerae > Phycisphaerales > UBA5793 > UBA5793. Next base: position 15,492 of record CAADHA010000038.1, on the reverse strand, counting down.
CGGCAAGCCCGTCGGGCTCAAGACCGAGGGCGCCATCCTGCGGCTCGTCAAGGACAGCATCGGGATTTCGTGCCTCGCGGCCGACGTGCCCTCCGAGGCGATCCAGGTGGACGTCTCGGCGCTCGAAGCCGGCGCGTTCCTCACGGCTCGGCAGATTCAACTTCCCGCCGGGCTTGACCTTGATGAAGATCCCGATGAACTGATCTGCCAGGTTTCGGTCGTGCGCGCGGAAGAGGAGGCCCCTGCCGTCGAACCCGAAGGCGCCGAACCCGAGATCATCGGCGAGAAGAAGGAAGAGCCGACCGCCGAGGAAAGCGCGGAGAAGGAATGAAGGTGATCGTCGGCCTCGGCAATCCCGGCCCGAACTACCAGAACACGCGCCACAACGTGGGGTTCATGGTCGTGGACCGCCTGTCTCAGCGCCTTGCGCCCGGCTCGCCCGTGCGCAGCCAGTTCCAGGCAGCGGTGGTCGAGGCACGGGCTGATTCCGACAAGTGCCTCCTGGTCAAGCCGATGACCTACATGAATCTCAGCGGCGCCTCGGTCGCGGAGATCATCCGCTTCTACAAGATCGACCTGTCCGACCTGCTCGTCGTCGCCGACGACACGGCGCTGCCGCTGGGCGATCTGCGCCTGCGGCCGGGCGGGTCCGACGGCGGACACAACGGCCTGGCGGACATTGCCCTGCGCCTCGGGACGGAGGAGTACCCCCGCCTGCGAGTCGGGATCGATCAGCCGGGCACAATGTCGAGGCATGACTACGTGTTAGGGCGCTTCACCGACGACCAGGCGGCGCTGATGAGCGAGCGACTGGGGCGTGCGGCCGATGCGGCGTGGTGCTGGGCGACCGAGGGCATCGACGCCGCAATGAACCAGTTCAATGTCCGCAAGGCGAGGCGGGGCGACGCCGACCCGCTTCGCGGCGATCAGGAGCCGTGAGCAATGAAACCGCGGCCGCCCGCGCAGCCGCCAACCGATTCGCCCGGGCCGAGCCCGGCGACCAGAAGGACAGGACCATGAGCGACCATAACGTGTACAACTATGAAGCGATGATCGTCTTTCCTCAATCACAGACCAGCGACCTCGCCGGGGCGGTCAGGCACATCGAGGAGATCATCTCCCGTGCCGAAGGCGAAATCATTGCCCTGAGCAAGTGGGGGGAGCGCAACCTGGCCACGCCGATCGAGAAGAACAAGCGGGGCCTGTTCCTGCTGACCTACTTCCGCGTCCGTGGCCCGAGGCTGGCAAACATCGAACGCGACTGCAACCTCTCTGAACTCATCGCCCGTTTCCTCATCATCCGCGCCGATCACCTCACGCTCGAGGAGATGCGGGCGACGGACGGACGTGAGACGCTGGCGGCCGAGGCGCGCCTGCGGGCCGAAGGGCGAGTCCCCGAGGCGCGAGAGGAGACACCTGAGCCTATTGGCGCTGGCGCAGGCCAGGGGCCCGAGGCATCCGAGGAGTAGTCTCTGGCAGTTCGGACGGCGGTCACAGCGTGATTCCCTGACGAAAGGCGGTTCGACATGGCGTCGTACAACAAGGTCCTGCTCATGGGCAATCTCACGCGCGATCCCGAATTGCGCTTCACCGCCAACAACCAGCCGGTGGCGCAGATCGGCCTGGCGGTCAACCGCTACTACACCTCGAGCACGGGCGAGAAGAAGGAAGAAGTTACCTTCGTGGACTGCGAGGCGTGGGGGCGCACCGCGGAACTCATCAACCAGTATTTCAGCAAGGGCCGGCCCATCTTCATCGAAGGCCGGCTCAAACTTGACCAGTGGGAGGACCAGCAGGGGCAGAAACGCTCCCGCCACAAGGTTGTCATTGAGTCCTTCCAGTTCGTCGATTCGAAGGGGGGCGGGGGGGGCGAGGGCGGCGGCGACCGGCCCGAGGGGCGGTCGACCGCAGCCGCACGACCCGCGCGATCGGCGGGCGCCGCGGACGCTGCCGGACCCCATCAGCCTATTGATGAAGAGGACATTCCGTTCTGAGAATGAAGTGAAGACGCAGGCAGGCGCGGATGTCGAGGAACATCGCTTCCGACTGCTGAGGGGCTTCTGACAGAAATCGTTGCGGTTCGGTTCTTCTGCCGGGCCGCTCACTTCCAGCCACTGACCAGATTTCAGGAAGGACAGCACACATGGCACGCAACGTTGAACTGCTCCTCACGGAGAACATCGACAACCTCGGCATCGTCGGCGACGTGGTTCACGTCAAGCCCGGCTACGCGCGGAACTACCTCGTGCCGCTGGGTTACGCGGTCAAGCCCACGGATGGCGCCAAGAAGTCCCTCGCCGCGCGCCGCGCCCAGGTCGAGCGCGAACTCGCCGCCCTGCGCCAGGAACTCGAGGCGATGGTCGAGAAACTCCACGGCTTCGAGGTGACCCTCGAACGATCGTGCAACGACCAGGGCTGGCTCTACGGATCGGTGACGCAGCACGACATCGCGGTCGCGCTTCATGAGGCAGGGTTCAACCGCATCGTTGACCGGCACATCCGGATCGGGGCCGCGATCAAGCGCATCGACTCCTACGAGATTCCCGTGCAACTCGACCGCGACCTTCGCACGGAGGTCAAGTTGTGGGTCGTGGCGGACCGCGAGTTGAACCTCGGCCGGGCCGATGAGGCAGAGCAGGCGCCGGGTGAAGAACCGGCCGAGGCCGGGGGCGAGGCGCCCGCAGAGCCTCCGACTGCCTGATCCGCCTCGAAATCAGGGGTCAGACTCCCTTCTCTTTTCGAGGTTCTCTCCGGGGATTCCTCGCTGCTGCGATTGCACGGCGGCATTGCGCGCAGTCGCCCTAGCCGCGCGCCGACGCCCATGCGCCGTCCTCACGGCGCTTCTTTCCCGCAGCGGCGACGATGATCTGCCTTGCATCGCGGCGGCTCGAATGAGGGCGCGCCGCTTGCTCGCCCGTATCATCCATCGGCCGCGCGTGAAGTGTGCCCGCCCGTCGCGTCGATAGCACACGCGGGCCGGCACTGAGGGCCGCACACGGAGGATCAACAGCATGGAGCGATCGAAGTGACCAGAGCCCCGATCACACGAGCCGGCCGCGTCGCCGCCGCGGCGATCACTCTCGGCCTGCTTCTGACGCAGATCGATCCCGCGACGGCGCAGATTACGGTTGACCCCTCCGCGGGCGGCGCGCCGACCATCGAACTCTCACCCGCGGCGCGGCGCGCCATCGAAGCGCCGTTTCTGACGGAGGAGGAGCGGCGCGATAAGCGCATCTTCCACGGCTGGTGGAGCGAGGAAGACCTGACGGAGTCGACGCGGCGCGCTCAGGCTGCCCTCATCGCCGGCAACCTGCTCGATCCGGTCTTTGAAGACGGGGTATTGCCGACTGCGCTGCGTGCCCAACGCTTCGTGCTCATCGGCGAGACGGAGGCGGCCCTGGCGCTGCTCGAAGGCGATGACTCACCGCTTGCGTGCCGCGTGCGCGCCGAGGCGCTCGAATGGAGCGGCCGCTTCACTCAGGCCGATGAGGCGCTTGAGCCGGTTCTCGCGGCCCTGGCCGCCGGGCGACTCTCAAGCGCGGAGGACCTGACTGAAGCGGCGCGATGTCTGGCGATCCGGGCCCGCCTCCGCGGCGAGCCGGCCTCACAGTACCACGCGATCCTCCAGATCGCCTCGCGGGTGCATCAGCAGATCGACCGCCTCTACTGGCCGGCCAAGGTGGTCGAGGCACGTCTCCTGATGGAGAAGGACAATCCGCGCGAGGCGGCGGATGCGATCATGGAGGTCCTTTCGCTCAATCCCCGCTGCGCTGAGGCGTGGATGCTCCTGGCGCAGATTCAACTGGACAACTACAACTTCGCCGCGGTCGAGGCGCTCGTGCAGGAACTCGACCGCCTCGGCATGGAGCATGTTCTGTCGCGGATCGTGCTGGTGCAACTGGACCTCGTGCAGGGCCTGCCCGACGAGGCGGCGCGGCGCCTCGACCGCATCCTCGCCGAGATGCCTCGGCACCGGCACGCCCTTGCGCTGCGGGCCGCGGTCGAGGCGGTGCGCGATGACGAGGACGGCCTGCATCTGGCTCTGCGGGATTTCGAGATCGTCTCGGGCCGGCACCCCTTCGCGTGGTACACCGCCGGCGTCTACCTCTCGCGCAACCGGCAGTATGACCTTGCGGCCGAGGTGCTTGCCGGCGCCATCGAGCGCCAGCCGAACTGGCCCGCGCCTCGCGTCGAACTCGGGCTGATGCACCTCCAGTCGGGCGAGGATGAGCAGGCACTGCTGCACCTGCGCCGCGCGTGCTCGCTCGATCCGTTCAACGTGCGCGCCGCCTTCAGCCTGCACCTGCTCGAGAGTCTCGCCCGCTATGAGACGGTGTCTTCGGAGCACTTCACGATCCGCTTTGATCCCGAATCGGCCGACCGCGCGCTGGCGCTGGAGATGCTCGGCCCGCTGGAGCGCATGCATGGCGAGATCAGCACGGCGCTTCAGCATGAGCCGGAGAGGCGGACGCAGATCGAGTTGATGCCCAACCACAGCCGCTTCGCGGTGCGCATCACCGGCATGCCGCAGGTGCACACGATCGCGGCGTGCACGGGGCCGGTGATCGCGATGGAAGCGCCGCGCGCGGGGCCCGACCACTTCGGCACATACAACTGGCTGCGCGTCCTCCGCCACGAGTACGTCCACACCATCACCCTCAGCCGCACGCGCAACCGCATTCCGCACTGGCTCACTGAAGCGGCGGCGGTGTGGCTCGAAGATGCGCCGCGCGACTACAGCACCTGCACCATGCTCGCCCAGGCGCACGCCGCGGGCGACCTCTTCACGCTCGACGAGATCAACTGGGCCTTCGTCCGGCCCCGTCGGCCCAACGACCGCTCGCTGGCCTACGCGCAGGGGCATTGGATGATCGAGTTTCTCGTCGAGCGCTTCGGACACGCGCCGATGCTGCGCCTGCTGGACGAGTACGCGGAAGGCTTCCGCGAGGACCTGGCGATTCCCGCGGCCCTGGGCGTGAGCCGGGGGCAGTTCTACGAGCAGTTCGTCGAGTGGGCCGGGCGGCAGGTCGAGCAGTGGGGGCTTGCCCCCAGGCCGACCATGGAGGACCTCGTACGCGACTATCTGCGCGAAGATCCCGAGTTTGCGGCACAGGTCGCGAGGCTTCAGCGTGAGTACGGCCTGCTTGTCCTCGAACAACTCCGCGCCGACGCGGCGCGCGGACCGCGCGACCCGCTCGACTGGATCAGCCGCGCCTTCGCCTCACTCCCCGAGGCGCGTTCTCCCCGGCCCGAGTTGAGCGACCGCGTTCTCACCCGCTGGCTCGAACTCTTTCCCGATCATCCTGACCTGCTTCGCCTGCGCATCTCGCGTCTGCGTGGAACGAGGCGCCTTGGCGCAGACCTGATCCCGCTGCTGGATCGATACGCCGCGGCCCGCCCCGTCGATCCGATGCCGCAGCAGATGCTCGCGGCGATCCATCTCGAATCCGACGACCCGACGCTCGCGATACCTTACCTTGAATCGGTTGATCGGCTTCAGAAGTACGACCACACCTACGCCATCGAACTGGCACGCCTGTATCAAAGGCAGGGGCGCTTCGACATTGCGCTGGATCGGATCGACCGGGCGGTCACCATCGCTCCGTACGAAGCTCGCCTGCGCGAGGAGGCGGCGGCCATCGCGATCCAGGCGGGGCGCCTCGATGACGCGAGGCGGCACGTGGTTGCCCTGACCATCCTGGAGCCGGACCGCGCCCAGCACGCGCAGCGACTCCAGGCGATCGAGCGCCTCATGGGCGAGGGCCGCTGAAGCGCCTCATGCCGCAGACTCCTATTCGCCCTCGTCCAGATCGACGAGCCTGGCCACTTCGATTACATCGAGGCGCAGGCCGGGATCGTGAACGGTCTTGCCGACGACCCCGACGTTCAGGTTCAGTCGCCGCTCGAGCTCCAGCCTCTGCTCGCCCGCGGCGCGAACGTAGGCGACCGTGCGGCCGGTGATCGGATCCTGAATCCGATAGAGGAGCGGCAGGCGGCGTCCGTCGAAGATGTTCGAGGTGATGAGCAGGCCGCTTGCGGCAAAGACAGGCCGCCCCTGTTCGTCCGTCCACACTTCGACCTTGCGTTCGGCGGGCGGACCGCCGGCCGTCTTCGCCGCAGCCGCCAGGCGGCGCTGTGCCGTCTGGTGATCCAGCCGGACCTTGAGCAACTCGATGCGGATGGCGGCCACGCGCCGCTCGCCTTCCTTCGTCGCTGATGCCGCGAACGCCTGGTAGGACTTGAGCAGCGGTTCGATCTCTGCATCGGCGATGGGCACGCGCGTCAACTCGGTGTACAACTGCTCGAGCCCGGTCAGAGTTACTTCAACAGGCCTCTCGCTCTCCACGGGTGGCTGAGCAGGCTCGGCTGGGGCACTCTCGCCCGCTGCCGGCGCTTCCGGTGGAACGTGCGATTCAGCCGGCGCCGCAGTCGGCTCTCCCTCGCCGGGCTTCTCCAGAATCGGCTGCGGGGTCGAATCTGCGGGCGGCTCGGCCGGCGCTGTCCGCGGCTGGGGTTCAACGCGTGGTTCAACCCTGGGCGTCGGCGGAGGGACCTCGACGGGCGGCTGCGGCTCCCGCTCGGACCCGGCGCCTTTCCGAAGGTCGGCCAGGCGCTGGCTCCAGGCCGCCACCTCTTCGCTCGTTGCCTTCCTCAGGAACTGGGCGAGAACGTAGACATCCACCTGCGCGGGCATCTCAACCTTGAGGAACATGCCCTTGTCCGGCGTTGTCGCTTCGCCGATCACCTTCATGATCGTGTCCTGCGCAACTCGGTACTTGCGAAAGCACTGCGCGGGGTCGTCACTGATGGGGTAGAGCACAGGGACGCGGCCGATGGCCCGCACCGTGCCCGCCTCGGAGCCTTCTGCAACCTCCTGCTGCGCGACGAAGCCGTGCAGACCCGGCGGTGGCGCGATCGCGGCCCACCCGAACGTGTTGACGCTGCGGACCAGCACCACATCGCCTCGCTTGAGCGTGCCGATCTTCTCGAACTGCTCGGCTCGCCCGCTGTGGATGTTGACGCGGTCGGCATCGACCACCGCGTGCCAGGTTTCCGTGCGGCCCGGTGTCTGAGCCTCGACCCGCGCCGCAACCGTCAGCAAGGCGGCGGCCGCCGCAAACGAGCGGATTACGACCGCGAGACCTGTCCATCCTACACTTCGCCATCGACCCATGATGAGGCCTCCCGGTTAGAGGGTGTGTTTCATCAGGGACATCGTAGCGCGATACCCGGCCCGCTCACCGTGCTATGGTGAAGCCCCGCCCGCCGGCATGCGTTGCAGCCGGAAGCCGGCCGTCGGGCATCGACACCTTGACCACCGCTTCGACCCGAACAGGATGCAGCATGTTGCCACGCTCGTCTCGCCCCGCCTCCTGCCCCCGCCACCTGGTCTCGGGCGCCAGGAAGATCGTGTTCGTCATCGCATTGCCGGCGGCCCTGCTGCCCGGCTGCGAAGGGCCGCTGCGCAAGACTGTCTCAGAGGCGGAGTTGCGCCGCGCACTGAACTCGGTGGTCGAGCAGGAGATGGCTTCTACCCGGTCGCAGGACATCCTCCTCAAGTCGGAGGAGAGCCGGCTGGAAGGGTCCTTCATCCCTACTCAACGCATCGGTGAACTGAATCGAATGGCTGGTCCGAGCGCCAACGCCGCCGCCCGCACCATCGAGTTCGGCGCTGACCTCACCGGCCTGCCGACCGGGACTGTGGAGGTGAGCCTGCGCGAAGCGATCCTCTCGGCCGTGCAGAACAACCTGGCGGTGCAGGTGGGCGCCATCACGCCGGCGATGCGCGAGGCGGAGATCACGCGGGCGGAATCCCGCTTCGACGCCGTCTTCTTCTCCAACCTCGGCTGGGGCAAGTCCGATCAGCCTGCCGTGATCCCGCTCATTCGCGGAAATCCGATCGGCAGCGGCATTGTGCAGCGCGACGAGCGCAACCTCCAGACGGGCATCCGCAAGAACCTGATCGGCGGCGGGCGCCTCACGCTTCAGACCGGCGTGTCCCGCTCCTTCGACTCCTCTCCGGATCGGCAGCAGACGCCCGAACCAGCCTACGCCTCGTCGGTTGAACTCATTCTCGAGCAGCCTCTGCTGCGCGGGTTCGGTTCCGAGCAGAATCTCTCGGAAATCCGCCTTTCGCGCAATGCGCATCGGCGCGAGATAGAGAACTATCGCCGCACGCTTCTCGAGACCGTGGCCCGCACGGAGGGGGCGTACTGGAACCTTGTGGCGGCGCGCGAGTCCCTCCTGGTGCGCCAGCGCCTCCTCGATCGCGGCGAGGAGACCGAAACCAAACTGAAGATCCGAAGCAAACTGGACGCCAAGCCGTCGCAGGTCTCCGATGCCGTCGCCCGCGTGCAGTCGCGGCGCGTGGATGTTCTCCGTTCGCGCGATCAGGTTCTGCGCGCGTCCGATGAACTCAAGCAGTTGATGAACGCCGCCGGCCTTGGCGTCGGCAGCGAGACCGTGATCGTACCGACGGACGTGGCGCTCTCTGAAGGATTGACCTTCAACTACGCAGACATCGTGACGACCGCGCTTCAGAACCGGCCGGAACTGCGCCAGGCCCTTCTCGGAATCGATGACGCCTCGATCCGGCGGATGATCGCCGACAACCTGCGCCTGCCCGCCCTCGATCTCTCCGCCACCGTGCGGTGGAACGGCTTGGATGATTCCTTCGAAGACACATACAACCGCCTCGGCGAGCAGGACTTCATTGACTACATCATTCAGTTGCGCTTCGAGCACCCCATCGGCAACCGCGAGGCGCAGGCAAACTACCGGATCGCCAGCCTCGGCCGCGTGCAGTCCGTGATCAACTATCGCCTGGCAATGCAGAACGCGATCCTGGACGTCAAGTCCGCCCTGCGTTCGGTGTACCTCAACTTTGACCTCCTCGTGCCGACGCGCGACGCACGCCTTGCCGCGGCCGAGAATCTCCGCACCATCGAGGTCGAGGAGGACATCATCGCTCCCAACACGCCTGAGTTCCTGAATCTCAAGTTTCAGCGCCAGGAATCACTGGCGCAGGCCGAACTCGAAGAGATCCGCGCGATGGTCAACTACCAGATCGCCGTCTCCAACCTCTACAACGCGATGGGCATCGGCCTGGAGCGCAACCAGATCAGGTTCGTCGTCCCCGATCCGATGCAATGAGCCTCGCCCGCGATGCCGTGTGAAATCAGGCTCCACCCTCTTTCGGGGGTGGAGACCTGGAGCCGCTCCTTCTGCGGCTCAGCGACCGGGGATCGTTGCAACATTGCTCGTTGAGCAGGTTCTGCCTTCCGCGACGATCAACTGCATACGGTGTCCGCAGAAGAGATCGGCGACTGTTCCATCGACCTGTCCGCGGCCCTTCGAGCCGCTGTTGAGCGTCGTAACCAGCCGCAGACCCGTAGAACTCAGCCCGAGGCGTGTTCCGGCGCAAGGTTGACCCGTCGGAATCTCCGACTCGCCGGTCGATGCGGCAATGAGCAGAACCATTCTGCGATTCGCCGCAGCCTGCTCCCATTCGACATGGATCGTGCCCGGGCATTCGCCGGAAATCACGAGTCGCGGTCCATCGTGTACTTCGTCATACTGGTCGTCGAAGAGGTTGCCCGCAGGCGCGAGGGTGTGCGCCAGCAACAGGGCAAGTGTTGCGGTGAATGTGGTGAGAGGGCGGGCCGTCATGTCAGGCTCCTTTGGTCGCACGGGGGGCGGGCCGCTCGCAGCGCCGGCCGGGAGCAGGGCGCCCCTTCTGAACGGAATCTCGCGGTTGGGGCGACATCTGGACAATGGAACCTGTGAAGTCGGCAACGGACCGCCGTCAGGCGTGCTCCGATTCGGGCTGCGCTGCCTCTCTGTCGAGCGTCAACGCCGTGGACGGAACATTGACGTCGCCGATGAGCAGTGCCGCGCTGATCGTGCCCACCATTCGTTTCAGGGCAGTGGAATTGCCCGCCCCATCGGGCCTCGAGGCAAGGGCGCCAAATGAAAACCCCTGTCGGCGACGAGGCCGACAGGGATGGAAGGGGTGTATGTTTCGGCGAAAGGGGGGCCGGACCGCGGCGCTATCGGCTGGCAGGCTTGGCCTCGCGCATTGCCGCGCGATCCTCCTCCGTGAAAGCGACGTCAGCGGGAAGGCGGCAGGCCACCATGTCCCGCGCCCTGCGGACGCCGCGCGACATCGCGCGGTAACTGACCCCGACGCGAGACAGGTCGTACCGTGCGGCCGCCGCCGTATCGATGCCCATGGCCGCCGCCTCGTCAAAGGCCGCGTCGTCGGCGCCGAGGAAGATGAACTGCCAGTTGTAGACGTCGCGCTGGTGGGCGATCATCTCGCGGATCTTCGGCTTGGTGAACTCGCGGCTGCTGTTCTCATGGCCGTCGGTGATGATGGCGAAGACGACCAGTCCAGGCCGGGCCTCCTCGGGCATTGCGGCGAGGCGCCGGCCGACCTCGTTGATCGCCCGGCCGACCGCGTCGAGCAGCGCCGTCGCGCCGCGCGGCTCGAGCGTGTAGTGCGGCACTTCATTGATCGGCGCACCCCGATGGATGAACTCGTACTTCGTGTCGAACTGGACGAGCGTCAGGTTCGCCTTCCCCTGCGCTTCAGCCTGCTCGCGGATGAAGGCATTGATCCCCGACTCGGCCTCCTCTTGAATGGCGCTCATGGAGCCGCTGCGGTCAACGACGAGAGTGATGTCGGCGAGGCTGCAATCTGTCATGGTGGACCTCCTTGGGTCAGAGAAGTTGTGGCGGGCTCAAGCGGCTCGCTGCCATCCAAAGCAGCGGCCTGTGTTCATTTGATGAGGACCTCCTTTCTGCCCGGCGCCGGGCCATCGCGCTGCAGGGCATCCTCCTGCGCCCGACACTGCGTTGCGCAGGAAACACCGTGCCGCATGGGACACGCTTCGAATCGGCACTTCAGTTTTCGAACGAAGCAGGCGTCTTTTGCAATCTCGCACCCCAAGCGGCGCAGACGCCAAAGACTGTCAGGATTCTACGGCGGAAGTTCAGATCGACAAGTGCGGCGGATAATCGTTGCTCATGGGTCTGAAACAAACGGGACAGGTACATTTGTTTCTGCCCAGAATTGCTGCGTAACTCCCTGATGTTCAAAGAGATAAAATGTACCTGTCCCTTTTGTTCCGCCTTTGTCGTCCTGCCTTCAGGCCGCTTTCATGGATCACGCCCGACCACTCTCCCCGCTGGCAACGCCCGGTCAAAACGCCTACCCTTGCCGTTCGATGCGGCGCATGACCGGGCTGATGACTGCCCACGTCGGGCCTGTCGGACGGCCGTGGAAAGCCAAGTCTTTATGAAGTTCAACCTCGTGGACAAGGTGATCGAGCAGACTGCCGACCGGATCGTTACGATCAAGGCCGTAACCATCGCCGAGGAGTACCTGGCGGACCACTTTCCGACCTACCCCGTTCTGCCCGGCGTCCTGATGATCGAGGCCCTCGTGCAGGCGGCGCGGCAGATGCTTGCAGCCGCAGCGGGCGATCGGAGACTGGTGCTCGGCGAGGTCAAGGCCCTGCGGTACGGCAGTTTCGTCAGGCCGGGTGAGGCGCTGCGCGTCGAGGTTTCACTCGTCGCAAGCGAGGATGGGAGATACCGCTGCAAGGGCGTCGGGCACGTCCTCCGGCCGGGCCTGCCTCAACCTCCCGGCGAGCCGCCCACGGCTGTCAGCGGGCGATTCACCATGCGGCCGGTCCTCTGCCCGGCGACGTGATACATTTCTGCCGTCCAACCTGACGAAGAAGCACCCACACGGAGCAACCGCCTCATGGATCGAGATCAAATCTACGCCAAGGTCACGGAAGTGCTCGTTGACGCCCTCGGCGTCGATGAGGAAGAAGTCAGCCCGACTGCAACGCTCACCAGCGACCTTGGCGCCGAGTCCATCGACTTTCTTGACATTGTCTTCCGCCTCGAGAAGACCTTCGGCATCAAGATTGACCAGGGTGAACTCTTCCCCGACAACGTTGCGCAGAATCCCGACTACGTCGAGGGCGGCAAGGTCACGCCGAAGGGCATCGCAGAACTCAAGGCCCGCCTGCCTCATGCCGACTTCGCGCGGCTCGAAGCCGATCCGTCAGTGGAGAACGTCGGCGAAGTCTTCACCGTCAATGCGGTCGTCAAGTTCGTCGAGAAGAAACTGAAGTAGGCGGCGGCCGCGCTCGACGGGTGCGGCGCATGCGGCTTCACTGCCTAGCCTCGTTTCGGGTCATTCATGCGCTGGTCGTGGATAGACATCATCACGCACGTCGAGAAGGGCAAGCGCCTCGTTGCCGTCAAGAATGTCTCGATGGCGGAAGATGTGCTGCACGACCATTTCCCCGCCCAGGCGGGGCCCGGCGGCGAGAACCTGGCGCCCTTGCCGGTGATGCCCGCTTCGCTGCTCATCGAAGGCATGGCCCAGACGGCGGGCCTGCTCGTCGGCCACGCCGGCGACTTTCGCGAAAAGGTCATCCTCGCCAAGATCGTCAAGGCGACCTTCGATCGCGAAGTCACGCCGGGTCAGACCGTTCGCTTCGACGCCACGCTCGAACGCATGGACCCCTCCGGCGCCAGCACCGTCGGCACGATCACCGCGATCGATCACGCGAGCGGCGTCGAGCACCACGTCGGCGACGTCGAACTGATCTTCTCGCACATTGACCGCAACATGGCCGGCGTCGAGTTCCCCGATGAGAACTTCGTCTTCACCGACAACTTCCGCGCCCTGCTCGTCGCAGCGGGGATGATCTGAGGCGCCGCCCCAATCCGCGTGGTCGGTTCGCGGTTTGTTTGGGCAGTCATGCACTATCCGATTTTTTTTTTTGCGATTTCGGCGAATCGCGACCCGCGTTTCCGCCGAAACGGGGTATACTTGCACTGGCGGCCATCACCTGTATCCGTAGCGGGTGGCCCTCGGGGGTGCGAGTGGAGGAGGAGACATGGCCTTCATTCAGTCCGACCACCACAGCGTTGACGAGGCCGGATACAAGGCGGTAACGCCTGCCGCGCGCTGCGCCCTTGCAACCGCAACGACCTCCATCCCCGGCTCGACCACGATTCCATTGCGCAATCCCATCGTCCGCAAGCGGTCGCGCCTGCTGATCCGCCACCACACGGGGCCGGGCGATGCGCTCTTCATCGGCGGCGACGGCGCAACCACGGCGCAGGGCTATCCGCTCGCGCTGGGGCAGGTGCTCGATCTGCCGGTGACCCCGGGCGTAATCACCAAGGCCGTCACGGGGGCGCAGATTTCCAATACGGGGATTCGCACACTCGAAGCGGGCTGAGCCGAAGGGAGTCGGCCCGGCCGTATTACATTCTCACTTACCTGAACGGAGTCAACCATGCCCACGCCCAGCAATCTTCAGAATCTCGATGAACGCGGATACGTTTTCGTCACCGACTCCGCCGATTGCCAGATCCTGGCGAGCCAGAAGGAAATCGACGTTTCGACGGCCCCGACGCCGATTCCGCAGGACGCCACGGGCAATCCGCGCAACCTGCCCGGGAGGCGTCGCATCTACCTGAAGAACTTCAACGAGGCGGCTGGCGACACCGTCTACATCGGCGACTCGTCTGTCACCACGGCGACGGGCTATCCGATCGTGGCGCAGGATGAACTCATCCTCGACATCACGGACAACATCCAGTTGTACGCCATCGTGGCGACGAGCGAGAGCGTCAATCTGCGCATGCTGGAACTGGCCTGAGTGGAGATACTTTTGTGGCGGCAAAGGGAATCCAGGTTGACGCTTCGTTCGATTGCGCCATGCGCGCAACGTCGACGCTGATCACCGCCGGGCCGGGCGGCCCGCCGCAGCCCGTTCCCGCGCGGCCGATGCCCGGCCGGCGGTGGCTCCGGATTATGAACAACGGACGGATCGTGGACGGCCAGCGGGTGGACGTTCAGGTGATGATTGGCAATCAGGATGTCACCTTCGTGCCTCCGATCGAGGGATTCGGCATTGAGATTGACGAGTTCATCGACCTGCCCTTCGACGATTCCATCATCGTGTACGCCGTCGTGAACCTTGCTGAGACTCCCACGGCCGACCTTCGGACGATTGAACTAAGATGAACATCGCATCAGGCAATCTGAATGGCAGGCACACTCCTCGCGGAATTGGTGTCACACGGACGGTGAAGTGCCGTATGCATGCTGTCTTCAGCCCGACATTGAGTGGACTTGGCGACAGGACGCTTCAGATTCCCAACCCGCCCCGACTGCCGCTGCAGACGCGCCACGCGATGTGCGTCAAGTACTTCTCGACTCTTGATCCGGCGGGCCGATTCTATATTGTAGAACGCCAAACGACTTCGGCGGCGGCGGTCGCTCGCGGGTATCCGATACGAGGTGTTGCGGGACCAGAAACGCGAAGACAGCGGCGCGTGAAGCAGATATGTCTGCCGATTACTGGACGCATTCTTGTCTACTCTGGATTCGGCGTGGCTGTCGAATCTGGATCAAGCCTGGAGTTAGGTTGATTGATCTTCGTGGAAGGTAGAGGGTACATGCGCAATACCCTGAGAATCATAACCGGATTGATAATCGCATTCTGCGCGGTGCGTCTTCCAGGCGCACAGGCAGCCGGCGCTGAGCCGCACCGCGGATTCGATGAAGGTCAGTTGCCTGCAGGGCCGATGTGCTTCTATGGAGGAGACTTGGATTTCCGCAGTGCATTGTCTTCCAATCGCAACACCATTGTGGAAGAGTCATGGACGTTCGACGATGTTGACTGGCCGGGTGGAGTTGTAACCGAAGTGTGGGGCAACTTCCTCTCAGATAACAACACCGGCCGACCCGTCGCAGGCGACATCGCAGTCTTCGAGGGAATGGGCGAGGGTGTGTGGGGTAGCGAGATTGTGCAGATATGGGACATTGTCGATTTCACCTGGGAGCGCACCGGCCGGATCGCATTCAACCGTTTTGAGGACGAACTTCGTCTGCGAGTGAACTTTGCGCTTCCGCCGGGCGCCTACCACGTCGGCGTCCGACTCGTTGGTACCGGTGTCGGTCAGGCGTTCGTTTCACTCACCAGTGGAGCGAATGCCCAGGGTGGGCCTATCGCCAATGGCAACTCATTCTTTCAATCCACTTACTTCGGGTTTCCCCTGCCGACATCGTGGGAGAACCTGCTTGGGCCCGGGTACTGGGATGTATCTATCGGCCTGTGCGCTCAGGTTGGGCCCGGCATCACTTTGTCTCTTGAGGGCAACTGCCCCGGTGTGATGACGGCACGGATCAACGGGGCGACGCCGGGCGGGCGGCTGGCGCTGATCCGCTCCGCGCCGGGCCGCTGCGGGGGGCAGACAACCATTCCACCGCCCAACCCCTGTGCCGGCACCATCCTCTCCCTCGGCGGCGCTGCGCTGGTCCGCATCATCACCGCCGACGGCGAAGGGAACGCCGCCGTCACGGGCAACGTCCCCGGCGCCGTGTGCGGCCGCGTGTGCCTCATCGCTCTCGACCTCACCACCTGCGAAGTGAGCAACGTCGCGGAGTTCTGA
>CAADHA010000037.1 GCA_900696685.1 uncultured Planctomycetota bacterium | reverse complement strand
CTAGGGGGATGCGGCGGCTCGCCGATGCGGGACTCGGTCCCTGCCCGGAGGCGGGCGATGTTGGTGCGGTGCTTCCACACCACCAGCGCCGCGAGCAGCAGCGTCACCACCACAAAGGGCCAGCGCTCGACGAGGCGATCGATGAACGACTCCTCGCCGCCGGCGCTCGGCACGATGCTGACGAGGTACCAGAGCGGCACGCTGAGCGCCGCGAGCATCGAGGCGAGGCTGATGATGCGCCAGAGTTTCACCGCGACGAGCCACACCGCCATGGCTGCGAGGATCGGCCAGGTGAGGTGCGGGTAGATGCCCACCATCGATCCGAAAGCCGTCGCCACGCCCTTGCCGCCCTTGAAGCGCAGAAAGATCGAGTTCGTGTGCCCGAGAATCGCGGCGAAAGACACGCCGAGCCAGAGCAGCATCTGGGTCTGCGTGATTGCCTGTTCGTGATCGCGCAAGTCAGGCGCAAAGAGGCCGCACCACCAGCCGGCGAGGACCGTCGGCACAAGCCCCTTGAGCACATCGAGGGCAAAGCAGAACATGCCGAACTTGCGGCCGAGGACGCGGCCGACGTTGGACGCGCCGACGTTGCCCGAGCCGTGTTGCCGGATGTCGATGCCGCGCGACTTGCCGATGAGCAGGGCGAAGGGGATGGAGCCGAGGAGGTACGCCAGCGCGATGAGGATGGTCCACTTGACGGGTTCAGACACGCGGCGGCTCCCGGGAAGGTCGGCGCATCATACTCCCGGTCCGCCGGAGGGTGGCCAACTGCGGTCTCCGCCTCGATTGGCTCGCGCCCGACGATTCGATATACTCCGCACTTCCATGACCGCCTCCGGCAGCACACGTTCGTCGGCGCCACCGCCCTACGCGGCGCGTCTCACGCGCCTGCGCCAGGCGATGCGCAACGCCGAGGTCGATGCCTTGCTGATCAGCAACGCCAACGACATCCGCTATCTCACGCCCTTCAGCGGCGAGGACAGCGCAGCGATCCTCACCGGCAAGCGATTCGTGCTCATCAGCGACAGCCGCTTCGCCGAGGAGATCGAGCCTCTCGGGCAATGGATCGAGATCGCCCTGCGCCGCGGGCCGATCGCGGCGAAAATCGGCGAGGTCGCGGGCGATCTCAAAGTCACCCGCCTTGGTGTGCAGGCGGAGCATCTTCCGATTGCTCAGCGCCGCAACATCGCCAAGGCCGTGGACGGCCGGTCGATCGTGGACACGGAGAACCTGCTCAGTACGCTTCGCGCCATCAAGGACGAAGTCGAGGTCCAGATCATCCGCAAGGCGGTCAAGTGCCAGCAGGAGGCGCTTGAGGCCACTCTGGCCGACCTGCGAGCGGGGCAGAGCGAATCGCAGATCGCCGCACGACTCGAGTTCGAGATGAAGCAACGGGGCGCGTCCGACGCGGCTTTCAGCACCAACGTCTCGGCCCGGACCAACAGTTCCAAGCCGCATTACCGACCCTCCGAGCGCGTGAAACTCGCACGCGGCAAGGCGCTGCTCATCGACTGGGGCGCCCGCGTCGAAGGCTACTGCTCGGACATGACGCGCACCTGGGCGGTCGGCTCGATGCCGCGCGCGATCGGGCAGATCTATCGCATCGTGCTCGATGCCCAACTGGCGGGGATCGAGGCGATCGGCCCCGGCGTCCCGTGCCGCGAAGTCGATGCGGCTGCACGGAAGATCATCGACGACGCGGGCTTCGGCGAGAACTACGGGCACGGCCTCGGCCACGGGATCGGGCTTGACGTCCATGAGTCGCCGAGCCTCTCGCCTCGTGCCGAGGAGAACGATGTCCTCAAGGCGGGGATGGTCGTCACGGTCGAACCGGGAATCTACCTTCCTGGCGTCGGCGGCGTTCGGATCGAAGATGACGTGCTCGTGACGGACAAGGGTCATCGCGTCCTGTCGGACTGGCCCAAGGGAATCGAAGACGCCGTGCTGCTCTGATCGCGGCGCAGCGGATGGATGCAACCAGCAACTCAAGGGTGCGAACCAAGCCATGATCGACCGAAAGACCATCGAGGACTTCATCAAGATGATGGTGGAGCATGAGATCGTCGAACTCGACGTTGCCGATGGCGAGCAGAGCGTGACGATCCGCCGGGCGGGGGCATTCAGCACGCCGCTGGTGACGACGACGCCGGCGATCGCGGCCGCGCCCTCGCCCCTTCAGCCTTCGGCGCCCGCCCTTGCGCCGGCCTCCGAATCCTCCAGGCACGCCGGCGGGGAAGGGCAGGTCATCCGCAGCCCGATGGTCGGCACTTTTTACTCGAGGCCCAATCCCGACGCCGAGCCGTTCGTCAGCGCCGGCAGCAAGGTTTCGGATTCGACCGTCGTCTGCCTCATCGAGGCGATGAAGGTGTTCAACGAGATCAAGGCCGAGTGCCGCGGCACGATCGGGGAAGTTCTCGTCAACGACGGCGATGCGGTCGAATACGGCCAGCCTCTGTTCCGCCTGAAGTGAAACAGCCGATGGGAAAGCGCCCTGAATGCGCCCCACGATTCGCTCGAAGACTCGCCCATCGTGGGCGTCTTCGAGGTTCAAGCCCCAGGTCTCAAGCCGCAAGTCCGGATCCATGTTCACACGCATCCTGATCGCCAATCGCGGGGAGATCGCCGTCCGCATCATTCGCGCGGCGCGCGAACTGGGCATTCAATCGGTGTGCGTGTTCTCCGAAGCGGACCGCGGGGCGCCGTATCTCGATCTCGCGGATGATGCGGTCTGCATCGGCCCTCCGCCGGCATCGCAGAGTTATCTCAACATTCCCCGCATCATCTCCGCCGCGGAGGTCGCCAACGTCGATGCGATCCATCCCGGCTACGGCTTTCTCGCGGAGAACGCCCACTTCGCCGAGGTCTGCCGCTCGTGCCAGATCGAGTTCATCGGCCCCTCGCCCGAGGCGATGAGCCTGCTGGGTGACAAGATCAACTGCAAGAGACTGGCCAAGGCGAACAAGGTGCCGATCTTCCCCGGCTCGCCCGGCGGGATTGAGAACAAGGAGGATGCGGTCCGTCTCGCCGAGGAGATCGGCTACCCCGTCATCATCAAGGCTTCGGCGGGCGGGGGGGGGCGCGGCATGCGCATCGCCCACAACCGCGTCGCCCTCGAAGCCGGCATTGACGCCGCACAGCAGGAGGCGCAGGCTGCCTTCGGCGACGGAACCGTCTACCTCGAGAAGTTCCTTGAGAAGGCCCGCCACGTTGAAGTTCAGGTCATCGGCGACAAGCACGGAAACGCCATCCACCTCTACGACCGCGACTGCTCCACCCAGCGCCGCCATCAGAAACTCATCGAAGAGGCCCCCGCGCCCGGCGTGGACAGCTCGAAGCGCGAAGCGCTGTGCAGGAGTGCGGCCCGGCTGATTCAATCCGCGAAATACGCCGGGGCCGCCACCGTCGAGTTCCTCATGGACGACGATCAGAACTTCTACATGCTCGAAGTGAATACGCGCGTCCAGGTCGAGCACCCGATCAGCGAGATGATCACCGGCGTGGATGTCGTCAGGACGGGCATCCTCGTCGCCGCCGGCGAGAAACTCCCTTACCAGCAGAAGCACATCGAAGTCAAGGGCCACGCGATCGAGTGCCGCATCAACGCCGAAGACCCCGACCGCAACTTCGCTCCCAATCCCGGCGTCCTGAGCCGGTTCGACGTGCCCGGCGGCCCGGGGGTGCGCGTCGACACGCACTGCGTCGCCGGGTACCGCGTCCCGCCGAACTACGACTCGCTGATTGCGAAACTGATCGTCCACGCCGACGACCGGCGCGGCGCCATCGCGCGCATGAGTCGAGCCCTGCGCGAATTCAAGGTCGAAGGAATTGCCACCACGATCGACCTCCACCGCCGCCTGATGTCATTCTCCAGTTTCATCAAGGGCGACGTGGACATTCACTATCTGGAGCGGCTTCTGCGGAAGTAGCGCAAGGCTGTCCCTCGGCTTCGCCTGCCATCTTCGGGACTGGTCTCGGCCGCTCCTGCTTCATAGAACTCCTGTGTCCGATTCCAAACAGGAGCGCCGGCGATGAGCAACGCGCACCACGTGGCCGCCCTGTCGATGTTCATTGCTCTGCTCCTCGGCGGCTGCGGCATTCGCGTC
Source organism: uncultured Planctomycetota bacterium (assembly GCA_900696685.1). Classification (GTDB taxonomy): domain Bacteria; phylum Planctomycetota; class Phycisphaerae; order Phycisphaerales; family UBA5793; genus UBA5793. Next base: position 8,959 of record CAADHA010000037.1, on the reverse strand, counting down.
CGCTCACTCCCCGCCGCGCCTGACGCGGTCTACACGCGCGGCGTCGTCGCGGCGGATCATGTCATCGCTTCGCGCGCCGGGCTGGAGATGCTCGAGCGCGGCGGCAATGCGGTTGATGCCGCCGTGGCGGCGAGTTTCTGTCTTGCCGTCGCGCGGCCTTACAGTTGCGGCCTCGGCGGGGGCGGGTTCATGGTCATCCATCTCGCCGCCGACGAACCGATGCCAGCGCGGAACATCGCCATCACCTACCGCGAGACGGCCCCGAGCGGCGTCAGCCCGGATTATTACGTTCAACTCGAAACGCCCGACGCGTCGCGCATCGGCCCGCACGCGGTCGGCGTGCCCGGCACCGTCGCCGGCCTGTTCTATGCGCTGGAGAACTTCGGAACACTCGACCGCGCCACCGTGCTGCGCCCCGCCATCCGCGCGGCCGAGGAAGGGTACACGATCGACGCCGACTACGTCGAGGCTGCGCGCGAGGTGCTCGACGATCTCGCCGAGCATCCCGAGTGGATCGATCTCGTCGGCCGCGAGCGATTTGAGTGGTTTCGCCATCGCTTCCTTTTTGACGGGCGCCCCAGGGTCGGGCTGGTGCTGCGGCAGCCCGAGGCGGCGCGCACGCTGCGCCTGCTCGCGCGCGACGGCGCTGCCGCGTTCTACGGCGGGGAGATTGCAGCCGCCATTGCGGGCGCTTGTCCTGCGATGAGCGTCAGCGACCTGGCGCGCTATGAGCCTCGCGCGTCCCGACCCATTACCGGCACGTTCCACGGCCGCACGATCGTTGCCATGCCTCTTCCCTCCAGCGGCGGCATCGCGATGCTGCAGACGCTTGGTCTGCTTGAGCGTCGCCACGGCGATCTTGATGCGGCCGCATGCACCTCGGCTGATTACACTCACCTCTTCGTCGAGGCGATGAAGCACGCCTTCGCGGACCGGGCGCAGTGGCTGGCCGATGACCGCTTCGCCGAAGTTCACGTGGAGTGCCTGCTCAGCGGAGCATACCACGACGTGCTCGCCGACCGCATCGATGTGAATCGCACCCGGCCGACGAACCGTTACGGCAGCAGCGGCCAACTCCCCGACGACGTAGGGACAAGCCACCTGAGCGTCGTTGACCGGTGGGGCAACGCCGTCGCCTGCACCGAGACGATCAACCTCTCCTTCGGCGCACTCACCGCGATCCCCGAGGTCGGCCTCCTGCTCAACAACGAGATGGACGACTTCCTCACCATCACCGGGCAGAGCAACGCCTTCGGATTGCAGCAGTCGGCTCGCAATCTGCCGGAGCCGGGCAAGTGGCCGCTGTCGAGCATGTCGCCGACGATCGTGCTCGGGCCGGACGGGCGGGTCGAAGTCGTGGTCGGCGCTTCGGGCGGACCGCGCATCATCTCGAGTTCGCTCCAGGCAATGCTCAACGTGCTGCTCTTCGACGCTTCTGCGCGGGAGGCCGTGAGTGCTGCACGTTTCCATCACCAGTGGAAGCCGGACGTTCTCCAGTTCGAGGACTCGTGGGCGGATGCTGAAGTGATCGAAGCGATGCGCGCCAGGGGCCACCAGATCGGCCATCGCGACGACAGCGGAGTCGTGCAGTTGATCCGACGCGCCGGCGAAGGCTATGGCGCTGCGAGCGACCCGCGCAAAGGCGGCGCGCCGGCGGGGCGGTGATCCCGCTGTTGGCGCGGGAGCGATGCCCATGCTCCAGGTCATTGTCGCTACAATGCCGCCGTGATCGCGGCGGTGCTGTGCCTCATTCCGGCTTCGTTCGCGCTGGCGTGGCCGCTGACGTGGTGGCTGCGCGGCGTGGGGCTTCGATTCGGGCAACTCGATTCAGGCGGATCGGCCGGGCATGCCAAGCCCGAACTGCGCCGCGTCCCCAACATCGGCGGGATCGCGATCACTGCGGCTGTGCTTGGACCGCTTCTGCTCGGCTCGGCGCTGATGCAGATTGTGCCGGCGGAGACGCTGGCGAGGCTCGCCCCCCCCGTGGAGGAGCATCTGCCGGGGCTTGCGGAGCGCACGCCGATGGCCCTGATGCTGTGCGCAGCGCTGCTCGCCATGCACGTCATGGGGCTGATCGACGACCGCCGCGCCCTCGGGCCGCGCATCAAACTCGGCGTGCAGTTCGTACTCGCGGCCATCGTCGTGCTCTTCCCCTTTGACGCCGCGAACGGCTTTGTGCAGTCCAGCCGGCTGCTCACGCTGCTCGATGACGTGCCGGTCCTGTCGGCGATCGCGCCGTGGCCGTCGATCATCCTCACGATCCTCTGGCTGGTCGTCGTGACCAACGCGATCAACTTCATGGACAACATGGACGGCCTGGCCGGCGGCGTGTCGTGCATCGCGGCAGCGATCTTCCTTGCCGCGGCGCTGCTCAACGGGCAATGGTTCATCGCGGCGATGCTGGCCCTGCTCGTCGGCGCATTGCTCGGGTTTCTCTGCTTCAACTTCCCGCCCGCGAGCATCTTCATGGGCGACGGCGGCTCGCTCGTCGTCGGCTTCCTCCTCGGATTCCTCACGGTGCGCACCACGTACATTGATCCTCGGGAGGCGAGCGCGTGGTACGGCGTGTTCATGCCGATGATCATCCTCGCCGTGCCCCTCTACGACTTCTGCACCGTCGTGACGATCCGTCTCCGCCAGGGGCGCAATCCCATGGTGGGCGACCAGCAGCACTTTTCGCACCGCCTCGTCAGTCGCGGGCTAAGCGTGCGCGCGATGCTGACGGTGGTGTACGGCATCACCCTGGCGACCGGGATCACGGGCGTGTTCCTCGGCCGACTGCGCGAGGGGTGGATGGCGGCGCTTGCGGGCGCACAGGTGATCCTCATGCTCATCGTGCTGGCGAACTATGAGCGGGCGATCAGCCAGGCGCGCCGGCGCGGAGAGCGGCCGTGAAGGCGGCGTCGTCCTGGCGGGGCGCGGCCTTTCTCCTGCTGGCCGTGCCGGCGGCGCTCCGTGCGCTCGTCGCCGTCGCGCCCAACCCCTTCTTCGCCGTCGATCCGCGCACGCTCGCCATTCCGCTCGAGGGGCTTGGACCCGCCGGGTCGGTTGTGCTCGATGCGATGTCGCTGCTGGGATGCATCGCCGCGCTCACGGCTGAACTGATCGATCGCCGCCCGCTTGATCTGCGGCTGCTCCTGCTGCTGCTCATTCCGGTTCCGGTGCTTGCGTGGCACGGCTGGGACGACGCCGAGCAGGCGCGCGTCGCTTCGCAGTGGCTGGGCGCGATGGCGACCGCAGTGGGCGCCGCGCACCTGTCGCGCGAGGCGCGATGGCGCATCGTGCTGCTGGGCGCGGTTGTTTCGCTCACGATCCCCCTTGCCGTCAAGGGGCTGTACCAGGTCCTCATCGAGCACGCGGATACCATGCGCACCTTCGAGGAGAATCGCGCGGCCGTGCTCGAATCGCAGGGGTGGGAGGAAGGGTCATCCCAGGCGGAGATCTACCTTCGCCGCCTCTCGCAGCGCGAGGCGACGGGCTGGTTCGCACTTTCCAATGTCTACGGGTCCGTGCTTGCGGCCCTGGGAACATTCTGGGTCGGCGCTTCGCTGGCGGCAGCGCGATCGAAGATGCAGAGCGGCTGGGTGGGAGTGATCATCCTCATCGCCGCCGCGGCTCTTGCGGGGCTGACGGCCTCGTTTTCCAAGGGCGCGGCCGCGGCCGCGCTCGCAGGCCTGGCGCTCGCGGCCCTGTGCCTGCTTCCGCGGCGCTGGAAGCAGCACCTGCGCCCTCTGACGGCGCGGCTCAGCGTCATCCTGCTCGCCTCGGCGCTGCTTGTCACATCGCTGCGCGGCTCGCTCTTCCCTGAATCGCTCCAGGGCGTGGACGGCTACAGCCTGCTCTTCCGCTGGCACTACTGGGTCGGCGCGGTGCGCATGTTCATCGAGCATCCGTTCGCCGGTGTCGGACCGGCCGGATTTCAGAGCGCTTACCTCGTTCATCGCCCCCCCCTCAGCCCCGAGGAAGTCGCCAGCCCGCACAGCGTTTTTCTCGACTGGCTTGCGGGGGGGGGCGTGAGCATGGCCGCGTGGATCGTGCTGACTCTCATCCTGCTCCGGCGGGCAGCGCCATCGGGAACACGGCTCGCGGCTGTGCCGCCTTCGACCGGCGAAGGATCGGGCCAGCCCACCGCCGCTGATGAAGCGAGCACTGACCCAGCCGCGTGGCGAAGCGGGACGCCTCGGTTCGGCTGGATGTGCGGCGCCGGAGCGGCCCTGCTCGCGGGGGGTGCGGCGTGGTGGCTCAATCGCCGCGCCCTCCTGCTCGACTACCACGCACTCCTCATGCCCCTCTCGCTCGCGGCCATGGCGGCGACGTTTCCCCTCGTCGAACATCTCGTGCGGCACGCCTCGCTGGGGATGATCCGCTGGGCGGTGTGGGCGGCGCTGACCGCGGCCCTGCTGCACAGCCAGGTCGAGATGACGCTGACTCAGCCCGGCTCATCGGCGCTGCTGATGCTGCTGCTCGGTACCGCGTCGGCCCGATTCGAGGAGCCGCACGCGCGGGATTGGAGCGCGGCGCGGGGCACTTCGTGGTTCGGCGCGGGCGCTCTCATTGTCACTGCTCTCGCGCAGGTGACCTTCGCCGTCGCGCCGATCGTCCGGACTCAGCATCACCTTCGCGCTGCGCACGACGATCTCGCCCAGGTGGGCGAGGTGCGGCACCTGCTCGACCGTGCCCGCCGCTCCACGGACCTCGCCGACCGCCTCGATCGCATGCGCGAGGCGGAGTCTCGCCTCTCCTCGCTGGGGCTGAGCGTTAATCTCGAGGGAACCTGGCGCGAGATACAGGCTGCGGTCCAACTCAACGACGGCCCGCGCGTGCAGCGCCTCGTCGGGCTGGGGGGCGCGGCGCTTGATGAGGCGATGCGGCGCCTGGAGGCGGACCGCGTTGCCGCGGCCCTCCTGCGCCTCGAGAAGGCCCGGCTGGGCAGGCCGCTCGACCGCATCGCCTGGCGCAAGTCATCTGAACTCTGGATGCACATCGCGCACCTGCATGCGCAGGCCGACGATGCGCCCATGCGCGACGAGGCGGCGCGCACCGCCTGCGCGCTTGCGGAGGAACTGGCGGCGTTGCGCCCGCGATCTTCCTTCGCCGTCGCCGCCGCCGCACGCCGGTGGATCGAGCGCTGGCGCCTGGCGGCTGAAGTCGATGCGCTTGAGGCGGCGATCCGGTGGCAGGGCCGGCTCGTCTCACTCGATCCCAACGGCCTTGAGGCGCACCGCACCCTGGCGGAACTGCTCGACGAGGCCGGCCGTGGCGCCGAGGCAGCCGCCGCGTATGAGCGCACGCTCGAGATCAGCACCAACATGCGCCTCGACCCGCTCAAGCAGTTGGGCGATTCGCAGCGCCGGGCGATCGAGGAGCGCCTCGCGGCGCTGAAGCGCGGTTGATCAGAGGCTGGAGAAGGGCCAGGCACCATGCGTTCGGACCGGCCGCCGCGGTACAATGATGCCGCGCGTGCGGACATCTCCGCGCGCCTGCGGCGGACTTCACTCCCGGAAGCGGAGGCAGAGGACCATGCAGTCACATGAGATCGATTACGAGATCCTCGGCGACGATCTTCAGGCGGTTGTCATCACCCTCGATCCGCAGGAGGCGTGCGTGGCCGAGGCCGGAGCCATGATGTACATGGAAGATGACCTCGAGATGGCGACGCAACTGTCGATGAAGGACGGCGGAGGCATCTTCGGCCGGCTCTTCGAGGCGGGCAAGCGCATGATCGCCGGCGAGAGTTTCTTCATCACGATGTTCGCCAACAACGGAGCCCGCCGCCGCCGCGTCGCCTTTGCCGCGCCCTATCCCGGGCATGTCGTCGCCCTCGACCTGCGCGAGCACAACGGGCCCGTCATCTGCCAGAAGGACGCGTTTCTCTGTGCGGCGTACGGCACGCAGGTGGACATCGCCTTCAATCGCCGTCTCGGCGCCGGCTTCTTCGGCGGCGAAGGATTCATCCTCCAGCGCCTCACAGGCGACGGCTACGCCTTCCTCCACGCCGGCGGCTCCGTCACCCGCCACGAACTCGCGCCCGGCGAGACGCTGCGCGTCGACACGGGCTGCATCGTCGGCTTTGAGACCACGATTGACTACGACATCAAGTTCGTCGGCGGCGTCAAGACGGCGCTCTTCGGCGGCGAAGGTCTCTTCCACGCCGTCCTTCGCGGCCCCGGAACTGCCTGGCTCCAGACCCTGCCTTTCAGCCGGCTGGCCGACCGCATCCTTGCCTGCGCCCCAAGTCGCGGCGGCAAGCAGGTCGGCGAAGGGTCCGTCCTCGGCGGCGTGTGGCGCATGATGGATGGACGCTGAGCCGCCGCTGACCCGCGCCGGCCATGAGTCCTTGTCAGCGCAGAGGCATTGTGTTGCTCGTGGCGCACCGCTGAACGTCGATGATCTGCAGGTAGCCGCCGCACGCGTCCCGCGGCGCTGTACCCGCGACCGAACCGCTGCCTTCGTCGTTCGACGCAAACACTCCGACAAGCATCAGCGAGGGCGCGCCGAGATCAAGCCAGAGCCCGGCGCAGGGCAGGTGGGCAGGAATCTCCCACGAGCCGGTCGTGCGGGAATAGACAAGCACCACCGAGCCTCTGGGCGAGGCCTGCGTCCACGAAACGTTGATCGGACCCGCTGCCGGACAGGAAGTCGTCGCGGCGGCAATCGGCCAGGCGAACTGGTGCGCCCCGCTGCGGCCGTCATACTGCTTGCCGGTAATACCCAGCCGCTCCACGCCTTCGAGAGGGAGGCGCGAGCGCCACAGGGGTCCATTGACCTTCGGCGCCAGGTTGCCCGGCGGCGATGCGAACTCCGGCGACACGTTGTACCAGCCGAGTTCGTCGATCAGACCCAGCCACTCGCTCTGCTCGTCGAGCGCGGGGGAGGACGAATATCGGCCGGGCGTGATCCCGTGGTACCAGCAGTTGCGAAAGTCGAAGTTGTCGGGAGTGTGCTCCGTGCTCCCGCTGGTCAGACTCAGTTCCCGGCGCGCGGAGAAGACGGTCTGCTCGGCGATGATCGTTGCCGTCGCTTCCGCACGAAGAAACGAGCGGCTTGCGGGTGCGTCGAAGTCGTCGTAGAAGGTCGAGCCGAGGAGGATGAGGCGGTCGCCGGGGTTCTTGGGCCATGCGGCCCGCGAGGCGGAAGCGCCGTTGAGGCGCGTGATGACCTCGCACGACTCGAGGGCGATGACCGTGCCGGGCCGGTTGAACATGATGCAGGCGCCCGCGGCGCCGCCGGTGCGCGACGCCCGCCTCAGGTCGAGTCGGCAGCGCACGAAGGCCGCGTGACCGTCGATGTTGACGTAGTCGCCGTTGACGGCTTCGCACTCGATGAAGCGCACGGGATAGGTCTCGACGACGCGCTCGTCAAGCGCGGCGGCCGTGGCAGTGCCCACGCCGAAGGAGTTGCCGCTGCCATCGTCATAACCGATTGCCCGGCAGCGGCGGAACTCGAGATCGCGAACCTGCGCGCTGCCGCCCGTGTGCGTGTAATACCCCCCGCAGCGTGCAGAGCGATCGAGCGGCGCCCCGTCCCAGCCGAGGAGGGTGTACTGGTGCACTTCGCAATCGACAGCCGCGCACTCCGCCACGTCTCCCATCGAGGAGTAGAAGACGAAATGGTTGCTCCTTCCGGCAAGTCCGCGAGCGGTGCAGGACACGAAGCGGTTTCCGGTGCAGATCGTCCCGACAAAGCCCGCAGCGTGATACCCGCAGTCCTGGAAGACGCAACCCGAAACAGTGCATCCCGACGCACTCGAAAGCCGCAGACCGTAGCCCGTGCTGGCCGGGTCGCACCACAGGGTGAACCTCAGGTCGCGGATCTGCACGCGGACCGGCTCGCTCAACGTCAACCCGGTGCCGGCGCGGACCCAGGCGTAAGTGTCTCCATCTGCCGGCGAACGTCCGCCCGGCGGTGCGTTGACGTAGAGTAGCGACTGTGCCGCGTCGAAGAACCACGACCCAGGCGTTTCGGAGCATTGCTGGAACGACGCCTGGGGAGAGAGGTGGCCGAAACGGCGCCCGTACTCGTCCACGTTCTCATCCCAGTTCCAGATGACAGACACGGGGGCGGCGGCAAGGGGCGTCATGCACAGCGCTGCACCCAACTTCTGCCATTGATGAGGAGGTACGGGAACGTCGCCGCGAATCTCCGTTGCGGCACGGCCGGGCCACTGCCAGACCACCGTGTCGCGCCAGCCGCCGCCCCAAGCCGTGCTCTCGCGGATGGTCCCCGCCACGAAGATCGTGCGGTCGGCGCCTGGCGGAACCGACCGCAGCGTATTGAACGGGTCGGATTCCGTCCCGGATCCGTTCACCGGCCGGTCGCCGTCTACATAGAAGTCGACCGCGGCGACCTGCGAGAGGCCGGTCGGTGCGAGTGCTCCAATCCAGCAGGCGGCGACCAAGGCCCAGGACACCCCGTTCCGTGCCGCGCAGAACCTTGAGGCTGCCCGAAGGACAGCCTCACTCCCCGCATCAGGTGGTTGCCGATCGATCATATTTCTTCCCTTCTCCGCTCCACCCTGCTCACTGAGCCCGGCAGTCGCCCCCTCCCGAGGCGGTTGTCGTCGCGTAAGTATCCACCTTGGAATGCCCGATTGCAAGTGCCGCAATCGTAAATGCCGGCCAAAAGAGATGGCGCCCGCGAAGCAATCTTCGCGGGCGCCAATGAATGAATCCTGACTTGCGATGTGATCAGGGAAGAGGCCGCCTCGACCTACGGGATCTGGGCCACGTTGGTGGTGCTGCACGGGCTGCCGTCCGCAATGACCATCTGGAGGTACTTGCGGCAGGCGGCAGTTCCCGCGTTGCCCGAGACCTGTCCCGAGCCGTTGGGCCCGGTGTTGCCCGTGTAGACCAGTTGGATGCCCTGGTTGCTCAGGCCCAGTTGTGTCCCGCCGCACACGCCGCCGGGAATCACGAAGTTGCCCGTGGCATTCGCGAAGACGATGCCCATGGGCCGGCTG
>CAADHA010000036.1 GCA_900696685.1 uncultured Planctomycetota bacterium | reverse complement strand
GAGTCGCGCGAGCCGGCGGCGGAGAAGGCCAATGCTCCTCCGCCGTCTCGTGTTGCCGGCGTCAATGATTCGACCGACGGCCGGCGCCGCCGACATGTCCCACCGACGTTCTTGGCAGACAGACCAACTTGCGCTTTGCCGGCATACCCTACGAGGGCGCCGCCGACAAGGAATCGCCGCGGCGAGGGATGAATTTCCTGCACGGAGCAACTCCATTGGATGCAGCCATCGAGATCCACGGCGTAACGAAGACCTTCGGCGACAAGACCGCCGTCGATGACCTCGACCTCGTCGTGCCCACCGGCAGCCTCTGCGGCTTCCTCGGGCCCAACGGGGCCGGTAAATCCACCACCATCCGCATGATCATGTCCATCTACTTTCCCGATCGCGGGTCGATTGCCGTGCTGGGCCGGCCCTCGGCCGTCGAGAGCAAAGACCGCATCGGCTACCTCCCCGAGGAGCGCGGCGTGTATCGCAAGATGCGCGTAGGCGAATTCCTCACCTACATGGCCCGGCTCAAGGGCGTGGACGCCGGCGAGGCCAAGCGCCGCGCCGAGAACTGGCTCAGTCGGGTCGATCTCTCCGACGTGATCAGGAAGCGCTGCGAGGAACTCAGCAAGGGCATGAACCAGAAGGTGCAGGTCGTGGCGTCGATCATTCACAATCCCGACCTCATCATCCTCGATGAGCCGTTCTCCGGCCTCGACCCCGTCAACACGAAGATGGCCCGAGAACTCATCCACGACCTCAACGGCGAGGGGAAGACGGTCATCTTCTCGACGCACGTGCTCTTCCAGGCCGAGCAGATCTGCGATCGCATCTTCATGATCCACAAGGGCCGCAAGGTGCTCGACGACACAATCGAGAACATCCGCCGGCGCTTTGATCCGAGAACGCTGCTCGTGCGTCCGGCGGAGGATGGAGGCGCCTTTCGGCCGCAGGACTTCGACGGCGTCCTCCGCGCCGAGAAGCGCCGCGACGAGTATGAAGTGCATCTGCGCGAAGATGCGGATCCGACTGCGGTGATGCGGGCGATGATGAACGGCTCGCACCTGCGCAAGATCGAGTTGCGCCAGCCGAGCCTCGAGGACGTCTTCGTGCGCCTTGTCGAGGGGACGCGCGTAAGCGAATCGGGTGAACTGGAAGTCGTCGAACACCAGGCGGCGTGAAGTCGCGGCCTCACACTGAATCGGGAACACGCATGAACAGCAAGACCTTTCTTGTCGGCCTCCGCGAGTACACGTCCACGGTGATGACCAAGGCGTTCATCTTCGGCGCCATCATTCTGCCGCTGGTGATCTGGGGGTTGGCGATCGCCCTGCCGATGCTCATCAAGGATGAGATTCCCGTCATGAAGGGCAAGGTCGTCGTCGTCGACGAGACCGGTCTCGTCGCGCCGATGTTCATCAGTCAGCTTACGCCCGAGTTTCTCAAGATGCAGAAGGAGCAGATGGAGAAGATCGACATCGAGAAGTACCTCGAGAAGACGACGGCGGCGCTGGGATCGAAGGCGGAACTCGCCAGGCCGCTGGTTCTGGCACAGGGCCGGCGGGCGATCGAGAAGATGAAGAACCAGCCGCTGCACGAGTTGACATTCGACAACATCACGCCCGCTGCCACGGCAAACATCGAGCAACTCAAGGAGAAGGTAAGGACCGGCGAGATTCTCGCCGTCGTACACGTCAGGGCCGATGCGCTCTCGCACGTGAGCGCGTGGCTGACCGGCTTTCTGCGGGATGCGGCCTCGGGCGCGCTGGGCGGAGGCGCCGTCTCGGCGGAGTCGCCCAAGGCGGAAGAAGGGCAGGCGAAGCCCAAGGAGGAGCCGCGCGCTGTCATCTACACCGGACGGACGATGCACGTGGACAACTCGGGCCTGCTCAGCGAGCGCCTCGCCGGCGCGATCGTGGCGATGAAGATGATCACCAACGAGGTGGACGCCCTGAAGGCGCAGATGGCCATGACGCCGCCGGACATCTCGGTCCGCAACGTGACCGAGAGCGGGGAGATCGAGTCCAACGAGGTGTCGAACATCCTCGTCCCGCTCGCGTTCATGATGCTGTTGTGGATCAGCACCTTCACCGGCGGGCAGTACCTGCTCACCACGACGATCGAGGAGAAGTCGAGCAAGGTGATCGAGGTGCTGCTGAGCGCGACGTCGCCGATGCAACTCATGACGGGCAAGATTCTCGGGCAGGGGGCGGTGGCCCTGACGATGCTGCTCATGTACGCGGCCCTGGCGATCGGGGCGCTCGAAAAGTTCGACCTCGGCCACCTCATCGAGCCGGCCAAGTTCATCCTTGTCGCCCCCTACTTCATCATGGCCTTCTTCTTCATCGCGTGCATGATGGCGTCGATCGGCTCCGCGGTGAACGAAATGCGCGAGGCGCAGGCGCTCATGGGACCGGTCATCATGATCGTCATGCTCCCGCTGCTTGCATGGATGCCGATCGTCAAGAGTCCCAACGGCTCGTTCGCCACGATCGCCAGTTTCATTCCGCCGATGACGCCCTTCGTCATGGCCCTGCGCCTCGGGACGAACCAGGTCATTCCGGTCTGGCAGATCGCGGCGACGCTCGCCATCGGATTCGCGGCAATGGTTCTCTTCATCTGGCTCACGGCCAAGATTTTCCGCATCGGCATCCTGATGCACGGCAAGGCGCCCAACCTCATGACGCTGCTGCGCTGGGTGCGGCAGGCGTAAGGCCTGTTGCGGCATTGCGAGGTCATGGCCCCGAAAAGGCGCGCTCCCCTGCGCCGGGCCTGCGCGTCGCGGCTACGCCTCTCCCGCTTCGGCCTCTGCCTCCGCTTCGCGGGCGCGGCGGGTCATTGACCGCAGGCGCCAGAACATCGTGATCGCCGCGAGAGAACTGAAGAACGCGCAGACGAGGAATGAGCGGTTGGCTTCAAGACCCAGAGGCCGGCGCGCCAGCCAGACGACTCCGGCGGCGATGCTCATGAAGATGTTGGACATGGCGTTGGCGGCGGCGAGGTAGCGGCCGCGCGACTCGTCGGGCGCCAGTTCCTGCAGCAGGGCCTGGAGCGGCACAAGATACAGCCCCGCCGAGATTCCCGCGCCCCCGAGGAAGAACGCGACGTTCGACTTGTTCGGCGGCACCAGACCCAGAAGCATCAGAAACAGCGTCAGTCCGATCGCCCCGGCCGGCACGAGGCGCGGCTCGATGCGGTCACCCGAAAGCAGGCCCGCCAGCGCGCTGCCCACACCGATCGACACCGCGAGCACGCCGAGCAGGTAGGACGCCTCGGTGTAGGAGATGTTCAGCAGGCCCTTGTACTCGGGCACCAGCAGGATCGACATCATCCCGATGAGATAGAAGTAGGACCACGAGACGGCGACCAGCAGAATCGGCCCGCGGCTCATCTCCCGGATCGACTCCCAGTAGGTCGTGGAGGGATTGGGGTCGAACTTCAACTTCACGTTCTGCGCTCTGAGTCGGGGCAGGAAGAGCACCGCGATCACGCCCGCGAGCGCGAAGGCCACCATCACCGCAAAGGGCAGCCAGTGCATCGCGGGGGGCAGCGTCCCATCCACCCGCGGCCTGGCGGGAAAGAAGCGGTCGCTCACCGGCCCGGCGATCATCGTGCCCACGATGATGGCGATGTTAGTGAGCATGTTGATCATGCCGTTGGCCCGGCTCAACTCGGTGGTGCGCACGAGTTCGGGGATCATGCCGTACTTCGCCGGGCTGAACATCGTGCTCTGGATCGACATGAAGATGAACGCGATGAGGGTAATGTAGAGTTGCCCCATCCACAGCCCCAGGCCCGCGACGGCAACGATGGGAATCTCCGCAACCTTCATCCACACCGCAACGCGCTGCTTGCTGATGCGGTCGTTGAGTTGCCCGGCGTAGCCCGAAAGGAGCACGAAGGGCAGCGTCAGGCACAGGGCGATGATCGACTGCCCCCCCTTGCCCAGCGCATCGCGCCACAGCCCCTCGGTGACCATGAAGATGAGCACCTGCTTGAGGATGTTGTCGTTGGCCGCACCGAGAAACTGAGTGGTGAGGAGGGACGAGAAACCCTGCCCGAGGAGATTCCCGCCGTTGCGGCTCCTGGACCTGCGGGTTTGCTCGCCACGTCCGCCCATGATGGCGTGAGGGTATGAGGGTGAGAGAGACGGGGCGCGAGCCGAGGTCTGAGGCTTCGTTCTCCGCCGTGCGGTGATGCAGGCTGACTATCGATCTTGTCCCGCCTGTCTCTCCAACTCTTCCAGACACCAGGTGCCCCATTGCCTGAGTTCGGCGTCGTCGGCCTCGGTCCACTCCGTGAGTATCTGGATTGTTGCGTCCTGAGCGTCGACCCATGCCAGAAGATCGAGCCATTGAAGCCGTTCGTCGATACTCGTCAATGCGAGTGAATCCGGCCGACCGATCGCAACACGCACTCGCTGGCCCAGCATGCTTGCCTGCCATCGCCACAACCATTCCGTCAAATCATGATCCATTCGATACTCGTATGCGCGGCCTTTGAGTTCGTCGCGGGCAACGTCCCATTCAGGCCACGGCACCGCGATGATCAGTGCCGTATTGGGGAGCACCGACGGCCAGCCGCCGCGCCGGGCCTTGGGAACGACGGGCACGACGAGACCTGCGGCCGCGAGCACAACGCCGACCATCGCCCAGCGCCATCGCCTTCGCGTCTTGAAGAGTTGCCCTTCGCGCCTGGCTGTGCGGCCGCACTCGGGGCAGGTGAGCGTCATCGCGGCGCGGAGGTCGTACCAGCACTTCGGACAGCGGCGCCGGCCGCGGGCGCGGTCGTGAAAGAGCGACCAGTAGAGCAGCGCCGCGCCGCCCAGCACGATCAGCACGCCGAGCGTCTGGTACGCAAGATCGGGCATGATGGGATTGGACCTCGTTCGGCGAGCGCGCAAAGCGCGACAGAGTCACGCAGTATTGTCCAGGTTCATGGCCGTTCCACCAGCAAGCACATCGCAGCGCCGGCAACAGACGATCGGACTTCGGCCTGCAATCCCACAGGCGGAGTGGGCGCGTCACGGCACAAGATAGAACGACACCCGACGCACGGATACCCCATTGCGCTCTTTGTGCCTCGTTACGGCTATCCCTATTGAATTGAAGCGGGCGCGGCGCGACTCAGAGCGTCGCGTCGGTGTAGGGCAGCAGGCCGAGGTAGCGGGCCCGCTTGATCGCCTGGGCGATCATCCGCTGCTCGCGGGCGCCGACGCCAAGACGTTTGCGGGAGTACATCTTGCCGTTGGGGCTCATGAGGCGGCGGAGTTCATCGACATCCTTATAGTCGACGTACATCTTGCCCTTGGCAGACTTCTTGGCGACTTTGCCGCCGCGCGGCTGTGGCGCCTGATCAAAGTTCCGGTTGTTCATTGAATGAAATCCTCTCGTGTCTCGGGTACCGGCGGCTGCGGCAACGCCGCAGACTGTTCGCCGAGGCAGCCCCGCACGGGCCGGGGCGACACTTTCGACAGCCCGTACTCTAGGGCCCGCCGATGCACGCGGCAAGGGCGGCGGCGCTGCGGACGCTGCTGCGGCTTGTCGATGCCGCGCCGCCCGGGAGAGGGCGAGCGCCCCGCGCATGCTCAAGCCCCGGACCTGCGGCGGCTGATCATCTCCTTGAGCCGCTTGCGCTCGGAACCGGTCAGCACGACCGTCCAGAAGAGCACGGCACTGAAGATCGCTGCCGCGAGCAAGGCGGCGCCGGCGCCCGTGTGCGACCACGAACCGAAGAGCCCTCGGGTCAGCCACAACCCCCCGCCCACTGCAACGCCGATCACCGCGCCAGGCAGGAGTGACCGGACGTACATGTCGCGCACGCGCAGGTCATACAGGGCGCAGGCGAGGATGGGAATGTACAGGCCGTAGACCAGGAGGTAGATAGCGCTCATGCTCGCAGCGACGGCGTACATTGCCGCGTTCTCCGCCAGAAGTGACACGCGGCATTCAGCCACCAGCAGCCCGTGAATAACCGGCAGGGAGCCGTCACGCAGCGACTCGAGCATCATGCCCTCGCGGAAGTGCCCGCGGACGTACGGCGGCAGGAGCCAGAGAATGAGCACGGCCAGGATCGCCTGGGCGACGCCGGTGAGCAGCAGGCGCGATGCATACGTGCGGACGTCTCCGGCGCCGAGCATGATCCGCAGCGGTCCCTGCATGATCACGAAGAAGGGGCTGCCGAGAAGCAGAATGTTGAGCAGATGGGCCATGTCGCGGTTGGCGCCGAATCGCTGGCTCGCGGAGTGCTCGCCCAGCCAGGCCTCGATGAGCGGCTCGCCGAGGACGATGAGGACCGCGACGACGGGGAAGATCACCCCTGCCTGCACTCGCGTCATGGCCAGGACCAGGCCGCCGATGAGCGCCTTGCCGCTCTGGAGGTTGTGGGAGAACTTCGCGGCCATCGGCTCGACGCCGAAGGAGATTCCCATCGCAATCTGCTTGGTGTAACCGACGAGCAGGACGACGACGCCGAAAAGCCCGTTGAGCGTCGGGCCGAGGAAGATGTTCACGAGCACCTGGTTGGTGCGGTCGTAGAGGTTCGTGGCGATCTCGCTCTGGCCCACGTGCCCGCCGGTGCGGAAGATCTCGGCGAGGCGGGACCGGGTCAGCAGGCGCAGGTCGATGCCGGCGTTGGCGCAGGTCAGGTATGCCCACGCGGCACACACGAGACGCACCAGAGCCGTGAGGCCGCAGTTGACCGCGACATAGGCGATGAGCGGATGCGCCCTGCCCCACGGCTGGGCGAAGACAACGAAGGCGGCGGCCAGGGCCGCCACGCGCTCCAGCAACAGTTCCAGGTTGCGCAGCGGGATGCGGTGCGTCGCGTCGAAGAGGGTGATGAAGGGCACCGTAACCACAACCCAGGTCGTGAAGACGCTCAGGGTGACCCACGACCACCACATCTGCGAGGCGAACTCCTCGCCGAACTGAAAGACCATCATCGCCAGCGGCGTGCCGGCGAGCATGAGCATTCCAAGCCCCACGCCGAGCAGCACCGAGCTGACGAAGGCCGCGGTGAAGCCGGCGCGCATCGCCCTCGGATCGCCCCTGAGATGTGCCTGGCTGAGTTCACGCACGAGGGCCGCGCGCACCGTCTGCTGGAGGATGTTGATGATGCCCACGCTGGACATGAGCAGCGCGAAGAGGCCGAATCCCGCCAGGCCCATGTGATCTTCACGCAGCAGATACGGCGTGATGATCAGCCCGATGGCGAATGTCCCGATCAGTCTCCCATAGGAAGACACGCTGTTGGAAAGAAGTTGTCGGCTGGTCGCGCCCGCCGCAGGAGAGTCGCGGCCCGTGGACGCTTCCGGAGATGTCGAGACCACGTGCGACTCCACCCGGCTTGATGGCCCGGCGCCCACTTGCGGCGCCGGCCCGCGACACTATTGAAGCCCCCATTTCGCGCCCGGTCGGCGCGGGCTTGCGTTCACGCGGCCTGGGCCGCCCAATCCTCTTCCCATCCCTCCTCTTCCCACTGCTCCTCCCACGCCTGCGCGTCCGCGGCGAGATCGGCGCGGTCGCTGGAGAAGAGGCCGGCCACGTAGACCAGCAGCATCGGACCCGCCATGCCGTAGATCCAGTTCACCATGAAGAACCCGATATCCCCGCGCCCCATCGCGATGACCTGACCAAGCGCCGCGCCGGCGATGGACACAAAGTAGGGGTTGCCGGTCTGCTGCCAGAGGCGGTGATCGACGGCGGCGAAGACCAGGCCGAACCCCACGGCCAAATAGACCACCATGAGCCACCCGCCTTCGTGCCAGGCGTGGCCCATCAGACCCGGTCCCCAGTTGTACCGCTTCATCTCCGCAACCGTAACCACCTTGGCCAGAATCTCGGAGAGCGGAACCGGCTTGTCCGGCCATATCTCGCGCGGCACCAGGTACGTCAGCATGTACCACGTTGAATGGAAAGGCTGCGGCGCCAGGTCGGTCGTGTACCGCTCGATCGCGTACACCGAGCATGAAAACGTGTCGGTGAAGAACAACTCCTTCGCCTGCTCGACGCTTATGGCGTCGGCGACGGCGCGCACGCGGTACGAAAGCGAATAGGTTTCCGCCTCGCGAGAGCGGATGGCCGTCACCCCGCCGATGAACAGGAGCAGGAGGATCGCATAGACGGCGTAGCGTGGAGTGTTCATCACGGCCGTCTTGAACTGCCAGCGGAAGTAGTACATCCCCCAGGCCACCGCCAGAACACCCGACAGAACCGCGCGCCGGCCGAACTCGCCCTGAAGAAGCGACAGGAGCAGCACGAGGATCAGCGGCGGGCAGATCAACCACGACAGCACGTGGAGGCGGTGCTCATTCCAGACCCACAACAGAAGGACTATTGAGAAGCAGCACAGGCCTCGACCCACCTGCAGTGCAAGGCTTCTCAGAGGCCCGGGAAGCGGCAGGATTGAAAAGCGGCTCTCAAGGCCGAGAACGATCGCCACGCCGAGAACGATCACGATGGGAAGCACCGTGGTTGAAGGCGCACGAGTGGGAATGCACCGCGCCAGCCACGACACAGGACGCTTCCAGCGATACACCAGGAGAAAAACGATTGTGAAGAGCACGAGCCCGGCGCCGAAGCGAAAGTACGTCGCCTCGCTGATCTGCACGCCCAGCCGACGCATTCCCATCGAGATGGTCAGGATGGCGGAAAGACATTGGAAGAACGCAACGCCGATCAGGAACAGGCTTCGATTCGAGAGAAGCGGATAACGTCCGCGGTAGTAGTCGAGCACCACGCCGCCGATGAGCACGATCAGCAGAATCGTCGAGGTGAAGAGGAGAGCAGTCTGCATCGGAATCGGTTTCGGGAGGCGATCCGGGGCGCGGCCGGGCCGGGTATTCGGACGCCGGATGGCCCGTCGGGCCGGGCTCCGCCAGGCCCCTCATCCTAGACGGCGTGGAGTCAGCCGTGGCCGGTAAGGATCGTCCGAAAGCACGCGGCGCACTACATTCCTCAGAGTGCCGACTCCAAATATCTCGACCATCTTGCCCAGGTTCATTCGGCATTTCATACTCTGGATGGCGAACCCGCTCCCTGCGACGGGCGGTAATGCCTGAAGGAGAGGTTTTCATGCGATCTTCCCGGACGATCACGCAACTGCTTGCTGCCGCGGCCGTCGGCGGTGCATGCCTCACGGTCTGTGCTCAGACGGAGCAGAAGCCCTCAGGGCAGGATGGAGGCCGGCTCATTCGCAAGAGCGGCGAGGGCGGCTCGGCCCCGCAGGGTCAGCAATCGCTGCGACGACGAATCATCAACCGCATGCGCGACGGCAGCGGCGGTTCCGGCAGCCCGCGAGGCGTCTGGAATCGCACGTTCCCGGACCCGGCGCCCTATCCCGTTGCCGTCGAGCAGTCGCCGGGCAACTTCTCGGTGTCCAGCGCCCGCGATGGCGTCCTGCGCTCTGCCGTCAGCCAGTCCATGTACTCCGCGAGCAACTGCGAAGTAACGTGGTCGATTGCGCCGGTTGAGTCCGGCCTCGACCTGACCTACGTCATCAGCAATCGCACCGGGTCCGCCCAGGCCCTGCCCACGCTCCAGATCGGCGGGCTGGAGTTCGGCGACGTGATCGACTACGTGGACCACCGAATCACCACCGAGGGGAAGACGCTCGACGCCACGGGCGGACGCGGCGTGTGGTCGGCGACGGAACTCTACCCGCAGAGCCTCTATGCGCCGGTCATCATTGCGCGCAACGAGCGGCACGCGGTCGGTCTCTCGCTTCAGTATCCCCTGTTTCGCTACCAGCACCAGATCCGCACCTACATCGGCCGCGGGGCCGGACCGAACAGCCGGACCTGGAACACGCGATTTCACCTGGAAGGCGAACTGGCGCCCAGCGAATCGCGCGAGTACGTCGTGAACATCCGCTTTACGGACCGCGAGGACTGGATCCACACGATCGCGCCGTACAAGGAATACCTCGCCCAGCGCGGCTCCGTTCGGTATCAGCAGGACCTGCGCCCGGTGTGGGGCATGGCCATCGGCGACACGCTGCGCATCGCCCAGGACAATCCGCGCGGGGTCAACGGATACCGCGCCGACCTGAACGGCTGGCAGCGCGACGTGGATTACATTCTCGAATACGCCGTGCCCGCCGGCTTTGAGCGGGTGATGGTGTGGGCGGCCTCGGGCGTCTACGACGAGCACCGCGGCAACAACTTCCCGCCCCAGTTCATGGCCGAGTGGACCGGGCCGATGGTCGAGACGGAATCGCAGTGGTCGCGCATCCGCGACGCGGGCATCGATCTTCTCTTCTGGTGGGGACGTTCGGGGCAGTATGCCGAACGCTGGAACGACGATGTCCTCGACAAGTTCACGCCGACGACCTCGGTCCAGTCGCGGATGATGCTCGACCAGTGGCGGCTGGCGCTGCGGCGGGGGGCGAGCGGCGTGGGCCTGGACGCCTTCACGCAGATGGACGCCTGGCACGCCATTCCCTGGATCGCCATGCTCCGCGAACTCAAGCCCGATGCGACGATCGTCGCCGAGCCTGCGGGCTTTGACCTCCTGCACCTGCACGTTCCGACCTTCCTTTACAACGAGGATGCCGACCGCGGCTCTCACCTGCTCGCCGACTACCTCGTGCCGGGCCGGGAACTCTGGGTCTACTGCCGCGGCTCGGGTCAGACGCTCGAGCAGATCGAGGGGTACATCGCCAACGGCATGACGGTCGTTCTCCGCGGGCGCAACATCAGCGCCAACGACCTGCGCGATGCCGTCGAGCGCGCCCAGCAGCAGCAGCAGGGCCAGCAGTGAGGCTCGGCGTCGCGAGAGTGGGGTCAGACCCCATTCCCGGGATCGTCTCTGAACTTCCGAACACTCCCGCCGGGCCGTCCCCGCGGGATTGTTCATTTTCTCGCCGTGTTCGCGTGCACCGTTGCTGGCTCAACCTGAAGCAGACTGGATCGCGCGGCCGCGATGCAGGTCCGTCATACACTACACACAACCGCGGGGGCCCGGGCCGCGCCGCCTGGCTGCACCTTTCCCGATGGAGCGGGCGCCGAGAGGAAGAGACTCCCATGTCTTTGCAGGAACTGGCTGCGAAGAACTCCGCCGCCCCGACCGCCTATTCGCAGGAACAGGCGGCGGCGTATGACGACAAGCGCTTCACCGGCCCCGTCGGCCGCCGCCTCCACGCCTTCGAGTGGGACATCCTCCGTGAAGCGCTCGCCCGCGTCGATCGATCAGCCCGGATCATCGAGATCGGCTGCGGCACAGGACGGCTGCTGCTCGAAGCCCGGCGCGCGGGGTACAACGTCGGCGGCCTCGACGCCTCGCCCGACATGCTCGAACAACTGCGCCAGAAGATCACCGGCGGGGGCGAGTTCGAGGTGATCGTCGGCGAGGCGGCGAATGTGCCCATGCCCGACGGCTCGTTCGACTTCGTCTACGCCATCCGCCTGCTCAACCAGACCGAGTCGCCGGAGTACGCGCTGCGCGTCGTGACCGAGATGCACCGGCTGGCCAGGCCGGGCGGATACGTGCTCGCGGAGTTTGTCAACTCCCATCGCCCGCGCTGGGGGGACAACCGGCGCGAGACCACTCGCCTCACACCCGCGCAGGTGATCGAGTGCGGCCGCGCCGCGCGTGGGGAAGTCATCGCCTGCCGCGGCGCGTTTCTGCTGAGCATGCAGGCGTATAACCGGACGCCGACCTTCGGTCTTCCTCTCGTCTCGGGGCTTGATCGCCTCCTCTCGCGCCTGTTGCCGCGCTGGTGCAGCCGCTCGTACGTCCTGTTCCGCAAAAGAGCGGCCGCATGAGGGTCGGCGTCTACGCCTCGATGCTGGCGAGCGAGCGCGGCCACGAGCACAACGTCTCGGGCCACATCCAGGTGCCGGCGCAATCGGCCCGGCTCCTGCACGAGGCAGGACACGAGGTTCATCTCGTCACCAACGAGTTCGGGCCGAAGCACACGCTTCCGGCGATCGTGCCGCGAGGATTGCGAACGCACTTCGTCCTTGACGCGCGTGTACGGCCGGAGAAGATGCGCGGCGCCAAGTCAAGGGACGGGGTGCGCCCGGCGGCGCTGTTGCGACAGGCTTTCCAGATCCGCCGCATCGTGCGCGCCGAGCGGCTCGATGTGCTGCACGTCTTCGGCTTCGTGCGCACGGCTCAACTCGGCGGCGCGATTCGGATGACGGCGCCTGGGGCGCCCGTCGTCGCGACCGTTCTCAACGGCGACGTGCACCGGCACGGAGGCGCGCCGGGACGCTGGCTGCTCCGCCGGCTCGACGCGGTCCTTTCCGCCACCGACTTTGCCGCTCGCCGGTACCAAGAACTCGGAGTCAAGGTCGACCGCCTGCGCCACGGCGTCATCCGCGACCTGCGCCGCGAGAGCGGCGCCGAAGCAGCGCAGCAGCGACGCCGCGTTCTCTTCTGGCGCGACGCCAACGAGATGAACGGCGGCGACGTCTGCCTGGCCGCCTTCGATGCGCTCGCTCCGCGCTTTCCCGACGTGTCATTCGACTTCGCCATCCGGCCGGTCTGGAACGAAGTGCCCGGCATCAGCGACCTTCCCAGGCGCCGCCAGAACGTCCACGTCCATCGTTTTCCCTACGAGGCCGGCGTCAGCCTCGCGGGACTGATGAACGAGTCGCTGCTTGTCGTGCTGCCTTTTCGCCGCCTCTCGATCGATCCGCAGTTCTCGATCGCCGAGAGTCTCGCGGCCGGAGTGCCTGTCGTCACGACGCGCATTCAGTCCAATCCCGAACTTGTCGAGGACGGCCGCACCGGCGCACTGATCGAGGCGGGCAGCGCGGAAGCCGTCGTCGAAGCCGTCACCGGGTTGCTCGACGACCGCGCCCGCCTCGAAGAGATGGGGCGAGCGACGGCCGCGCGATTCGCGGCGCAGTGGAACTGGACCGGATATGTGATCGGCCTGGAGCACGTTTATCAGCGGGTGATGCGCTGCTGAGGCTCCATGACCTTCGGTCATGCTCCGCCCGAACGGCTCCCTCGGATGACCTGCTCATACATCGCGTCAATCTGTGTTGCGATCGCGTCCCAGCGGAACGTACGCTCGACCCACGGCCGCGCGCGGGCGGCCATCTCCGCCAGGCGCGCCCGATTCGACAGCAACTCGGCCAGCCGCTGCGCCAGAGGCTCCGCGGCGCAGGGCACGACCTCCCCCACTCCCGCCGCCGCGACCTCGGCGCAGATGTTGACCTGGTCGGAAATGAGCACCGGCGTGCCGACGCCCAATGCCTCGATCACCGACACACCGAAGTTCTCCTGGTAACTCGGCAGGCAGAAGAGGTCGGCATCGCGCAGCGCTTCGAGGCGAGAGCGACCCGCCATCATGCCGGGAAAGATCACGCGCTCGCCTGCGCCCAGGGACGCGGCCTGCGCGCGGAGTTCGTCGATGTACCCCGTCTCGCCCGGCCCGACAATCGCGAGCATCGCGCTGGCATCCGGCAGGCGCGCGAATGCCGGCAGAAGCAGGTCAAGGCCCTTCTTGTGATGCACGCGGCTGAGGAAGACGATCAGCGGGCGGTCGCCGATCCTGTGAGCAGCGCGGAATTCGCCGCGCCGCGGAAGTACCTTGAATTCCTCCCAGTCGAGCCCGTTGGGAATGACGAAGGCTCGCGGGAAAAGGCGAAGAGGCTCGACGAGCCGCCGCTCCGTCTCGGTGGTGTAATGCAGCGCGGCGGCGCGATTGAGGTGCCGCCTCGCCATGAGCGCGAGGAAGAGGCGCTTCTTGAGCCGCCCCTGGCTCAGCGTCCACGGATCGAGCATGCCGCACGGGCGCATGATGTAGGGCGCGCCGGCGGCGCGGGCGGCGGCGGCGGCGCTGTGCGGGGCGTGCTGCCAAAGGCCGTGGATGTGCACGACGTCCACACCTTCCGCCAGATTTGCGTCAATCCGGCGCCGCGTCGTCCGTCCGGCCGCGAACGGCCCGCGCATCGGGCCGCAGGCGAGATGTTCAGCCCCGACCTCGCGCATCTCGTCCGTTACAACCTCGACCGCAGCCGGATCGTCGGCCGTGATGACGCACACCCTGTGACCGCAGCGGGCGGCCTGCACGCGCGCCAGGCGCGCCAGCACGTTGGCCGGGCCACCCGTCTTCGGATCGATCGACGTCAGCACGTGAAGGATGCGCATCGCTGCTGACTCTATCGACCATCGGCGCGCGGGAGCGAAAGCGTCACGAGAATCGGCCGATGGTCCGACCCGATGTCCTCTAGCACTTGGCGCGCGACGAACTCGATTTCCGCCGAGGCCCAGACGCGGTCGATGGTGAGGCGAAGTGGCGCAGGCCAGGCGGCCGGCCAGGTTCCTGCCAGGCCCCCGAGCACGTCCGAGGCGCGCAGTCCGCTCTGATCGAGCATGATGTGGTGGCGATGCCCCGAGGCGGTGGCATTGAAGTCGCCGCCGACCACGACCGGCACGCCGGAGGGCAGCAGGTGCGCGCGACTGACCTCTGCGAGGAGCGCGGTGAGTTCGTTGCCGCGTGCCCACGCCGTCGCATCGCGCGGGCTGGGGGGATGCGCGGCTGTGAAGAGGAATCGCCCCTCCGGCTTCTCCACGAAGCATGAGCGCCTGTACGCATAGACGAACTTGTAACGCTCGAAGTCGCCGTCGAAGCGGAGGCGATGCAGGACGTAGCGGCTCAGGAGCATGTCGCGCCACGTCATGCCCCGCTCCGGCCCGACGACGAAGGGAAGAACCTCACGAATCTCCGAGTTGTCCGCCAGGTAGCCCTCCAATCCCGGCAGGACCTCGATGACCGCGGCGGCGTCGGGCTTCTCGCGGACCAGGATCGGAATGAGGTTGTCGAGCGCCGACTTCGACCCCTGCACATTGGAGACGAGGACGCGGACGAAGTGCCGGTCGGCCGGGGCGACTGCGGCGGCTGCCGGCGCTCGCGGGGGCAGGAGCATGGACCGCACAGGCCACACCGCCGTGATCGCCGCCGCCAGCGACAGCGCCGCGAGTCGGCCGCGCCGAGCCGCAAGCGCCCCGATGCACGTCAGCGCCGCGGGAACCGCGGCGAAGTAACTCACGTTGGCGAGGAGGTCGATCGGCCACGCCAGGGACGCCAGGAATCGGCTTGCGGACGCGAACGTGAGCAGCAGCACCCACGTGCACCAGAAGGCGGTGCAGCAGCGCTGACGCGACGACCTGTCGGGAGAGACGGAGTTGACGATCGGACCCGTTCCGCTCGGCGCTACTTCTTTCGCACGTTCAACCACGCGAGATGATTGACCGGCCCGTTGCCCTGGCCAAGGTTGATGTTCTGACGAATCGCCTCGCTCACCACGTTCTTAGCCTGCTCGACGGCGTCAATGAGCGGCTTGCCCTGCACCAGGCCGCCCACGATTGCGGCCGAAAACGTGCAGCCCGCCCCGTGCGTATTGGTGCTCGGGCGCTTCTCGGCGGAGAGTTCGATGGTCTCTTCTCCGGTCCAGAACGCATCAACGGCTTCGGGCGGGCCGTCCACTTCGGCGCCGGGCCGTTCAAAACCAGTTACCACGACGGCATGACAGCCGAACTTCTTTGCGATCTGCTTGGCCGCCGAGAGACCCTCCGCGATCGTCCTGCACGAGTCTCCGCCGAGGAGGCGCGCCGCCTCGAAGCGATTCGGCGTCACGATTGCGGCGTGACGGAAGAGTCGCTCGGCGACGGCACGTGCGACGGCGTCGTCCACGAGCCTCGCGCCGGACCGCGCAACCATCACCGGATCAACGACGAGGGGACGCAGTGCGTGGCGCTTGACAGCCGCGGCGATGGTCTCGGCGGCGGCGACGGTGCCGATCATCCCCGTCTTGACGGCCTGGCAGTTGATGTCTCCGACGACGGCCTCGATTTGCGCATCGATGAGGTCGGCGTCGAGGTTCTCGATGCGCATCACGCCGCGCGTGCTCTGGGCGGTGATGGCGGTGAGGACGGTGCAGCCGAAGATTCCCATGGCGGCCCAGGTCTTGAGGTCGGCCTGGATGCCGGCCCCCCCGCTGCTGTCGCTGCCGGCGATCGTCAGAGCCGCCTTCATTCCCGGTACGGTGCGTTCTTCGGCCACGATAGGACCTCTCGAAGTGACTGGAGTGTTGCAGGACAGAGGCCCGCAAGATAGGCGCGGACCGCGCCGGTGGAAAGAGCGCCCGTCAGCGGGCGACCACGCCTTCGCAACCTCCGCCGCCGGCCGGCGTCGCGGCCGAGAGACTCTTGAGCACCTGCGCCGCAGTCTCGCGGACGATTTCGTGCTCGTGGGCATCGGCAGCGATCTCCAGGATGCGAGCGCGCAGTGCCGCGTCGTCGTTGGCAATCAGGTAATTGCCCGCGGCGATGAGGGCGTTGCGCTTCATCATCCACAACGACGCCCGCTTGAGGGCGGACCGCTCGAATGCCGCCCGCCGGCCCTGTTCACTCCACCCGAGCACTTCGAGAAGGTCGAAGGAACCGCGCCGCGGCGCGTAGGCGCTGTGAACCGCCGCTGCGGTGGTGCGCGGCGTGGGGCCGTTGTGCGGGCAGACTTCCTGACAGATGTCGCAGCCGAAAATCCAGTCTCCCGTCTGAGTGTGAAACTCGGATGGAACCGGCCCGCGCGACTCGATCGTGTGGTAACTGATGCACCGCGTCGCGTTAAGCGACCACGGCGTGAGCGCCTGCGTCGGACACGCGTCGATGCAGCGCGTGCACGTGCCGCAGTGATCTTCGTGGACTGCGGCGGCGACCTCCAGCGGCAGCGTCGTGATGATCTCGCCGAGAAGGAGGTAACTGCCTGCAGCCGGCTCGATGAGCATCGTGTTCTTGCCGACATACCCGAGACCGGCCCGGAAGGCATGCTCGCGCTCGAGCACGGGGGCCGTGTCCACGCACGCGACGAATTGATGGCCGGGAGAGATGCGAGCGAGCGAATCGCACAGTGCGTGCAGGCGCCGCTTCATGACGCGGTGATAGTCTTCTCCACGCGCATAGCGCGCGATGCGCCCGTGCCGCGAAGGCGTCACTTCCGGCGCGCCGTCGCTGGCCGCGTAACGGTCTGCGACGCAGATGATTGAACGCGCGCCTGGGAGTTTCAGGCCCGGGTCGAGCCGCTGCTCGACGTGGACCGCGAGGTAGTGCATGTCCCCGTGGCGGCCTGCTTCCAGCCAGCGGATGACCTCGGCTGCGTGCGCGGACGGATGGGCGGGCGCGATGCCGCTGAGCGCGAAACCGCTCTCGGCGCACCGGGCGAGCACCTGTGCCGCCGCGGTGCGCGGATCAATCGGGGCGGGCGGCGCCTGGGCGGTCATCGGTCGCGGATCGTTGATTCGGCGGGTGGATCGCTGGAATCCGGTTCGCGCAGGGATGGATCGCGCCGCGACTCGGGCCGCTCTTCCGGAGTGGCGGCCCGGATTCCTCGCACCACGTCGTCAATGAGCGTGTTGCGCTCCGGCGCGAAGACCGTGTTCAGCCCCCTCTGGACCTGCATTTCGTACAGCACGCGCACGGTCTCGCCGTACGAGAGACCCAGGGCAGGATCAAGGCTGTAGGCCGACGGCCTCGCCCCGAGAAACGAGACGAACCCGACCATGTCCGTGGGAGGTTCATACTCAATCGCCTCGAACGATCCCTTCTTGCGGTAACGCGCCCGCAGCGGTTCGCTCTGATCGTGGCGCACCAATTGCAGACGATCAGACAGCGACCGCACCAGCACACGCTCCGCGACGCCCGTTCCCGATCCGAAGACCACGATGCGCGGCTGCTTCTGGAGCGTGGCATAGACCATCGGCTTCTGCGAGGGAACGGCGTAAACGTCGAACTCCTGGTGAGGATCGAGCGTGACGCGCCGCACGATCGGTTCGCGCTGCTTGAGCAGCGCATTGAACGCCGCGACGCGAACGTCGAACTGCTCATCGTCGAGCAGTTCGCGCAGGGCGAGTGCGCTCTGCGCCGAAGGAGGCATCTCGGAAAGGCGGCGGATCGCGTCAATCCTCAGTCCGCTTGCGCGGTCGCGCGCCATGTCGATGAGGTGGGGCACGACCCGCGGATCGCCCAGCCTCGCTCCCGCGTTAAGAGCCGCCAGCCGCGGAATCACATCAGGGTGCGTATACAGGTGACCGATGGCGCCGACCGCGAGTTCACCCAGCGCCACCCAGCACCAGGTTACTGCCGGCGCGTCAACGGGGTTCTCCACCACCCAGCGAGCCAACTGGTCGGCCCGCAACTCGATCCCTCCCTGGAAGATCTGCGTGTACATCAGCGTCTCGACGAAGGCGTCCGTCTGCTCGTGCCGGCTCGGCGGCACGGTGAGCACGATCTGTTCGTCGGATCGCCCGGGCACGGACTCGGCAGTCGGCCGCGGCTGGCTCGGTTCCTGCGGGAAGCGCGTGTTGATCGCGTCGATGATCGCACGCGCCCTGCTGTAGTTGGGCGTGCGCAACTGAAGGACAAGGGGAAGATCGGTCGTTACTACGCCGCCGTTGAGGATTCGCCCCACGCGCCGGTCCACAACCACACCGGTCGAAGGGTCGTCGGGCGCCTCTGAATGCGCAGACTCTTCCGGCGCGAGGCTCCACTCCACGCCCTCGGCCAACGCCGCGAGATTCTCGCCGGCGAAGGGATTGATGAAAAGATCGCCCCTGGCCTGGGCGACGGGCTGAACGCCCTGTACGGCCCCCAGGAAGCCCGTCGTCAGGTTCGCCGTCCAGAGCCGGCCTCCCTCAAGGCTGGTCGTGCTTGACCCGGGAACGGCGGAGACCACGACGTCGAAGCGGCTGCCCTTGACCGCTCCAGGCGGCACCGCCGCCTGCACCAGCACCGCCGCTGTGTTCCGATCGTCCAGGACTCCCCGCATCGTCAGGCGCGGCGCTCCGCTCACTTCCGGATCAGGGAGAAGTTTGGCCCCTTCGCGTTCGAGATAAGTGCGGACGGGCAGAGGCGTGTCGTTCGAGCCTGTTCCATCCAGGCCAACCACGATTCCGTAGCCTTGGACGAGGGTCTGGCCGTAGCCAAGCAACTGCGCCTCGTAGATGATCGTGCCTCGCAGGAAACGAGGCATGGGGTTGGGAGTGAGTTCGGGCTTGACTGTCTCGGGCGGGGGCTTGTCGGGCGAGCAGCCAGCCGGCCAGCCAACCGTCAGCAACGCCGCGCCGGCCGCTGACGCCGCCACCCTGCTCCATTGCATGCCCTTGCCCATATTCGCCCTCACTCGCTTGCGGACCACTTCGCGCCCAGGCGTGGCTCGCATGTCTCCGGTCGAAGCGATCCCAGCCTCTAGCGTATCGCGCCCGGCCCTTCCCGGCCACACGCTCGGGGCGGTCGCTGACCTGGACGCGAAGGACCGGCGGGTGGGCCTCGCCTCATCAGCGATTGCAGCCGAAGTCGTGCCGGGTTCGATACGAGGACCAGGAGCGATATGATGCATCAGCCCGAATGGGCAGCCTCAACGCGCGATTTTCTCGGCTTTGCGCGGGTCGAGTGCGGCCTGGCGGCGAATACGCTGCGCGCTTACGGCGACGACCTCGAAGACCTGACGCGCGATCTGACCGATCGAGGCATTCATTCGCCTGCAGCGGTTCAGCCCGCCGACCTGGCCGCGCACGTGCGGGCGCTGCGGACTGAGCGCAACCTTGCGGCGACCAGCATCTGCCGCCACCTTGCGACCATCCGCATGTTCTTCCGCTTTCTGCATGCGGATCAGCGGATCGAACACAATCCCACGGAACTGCTCGAAACGCCGACTCGCTGGAAGCGCCTGCCGGGCTGCCTCTCACCGTTGCAGATGAAGAAACTCCTGGCCGCACCCAATGCAGAGCAGGGAGAACTCTGGATGCGCGACCAGGCGCTGCTTGAACTCCTCTACGCCTCAGGTCTGCGGGCGTCGGAGGTTGTGGCGGTGTGCGTGCGCGACATCCATGAGACGCTGGGCGTTGTGAACGTAACAGGCAAGGGCGGCCATGAACGACTCGTGCCTCTCGGGAGGCCGGCCCTGGAGTCCATCGGTCGCTATGTCGCCGAGTCGCGGCCCATCCTTGCCGGGCGCGGGCGCGGCGAGCAGGAGGACCGACTGCTTGTCTCGCGCACCGGCCGGCCCCTCGAGCGCATTGCCGTCTGGCAGATCGTTCGGCGACAGGCGAACGCGGCCGGCCTGGTGAAGGTCCACCCACACATGCTGCGCCACAGTTTCGCCACGCATCTCGTCTCCGGCGGCGCGAACCTGCGCATCGTGCAGGAGCTTCTCGGACACGCAGACATTGTCACGACGCAGACCTACACGCACGTGGATGCACGGCGGCTGCGGGAAGTGCACAGACAGTTCCATCCGCGTTCCTAGTCCCGTCTCAATCACTTCGCGGCGGGCGGCTGCAGGACGGGGAAACAGAACAGCACCTCGCGATGGATCGCGAGGTGCTGCGGTAAGTCCGATCTCTTTCAGATCAGAGGCGCTGGCCCGTTCAGTTGCGGCGGCGCCGACCGCCGAGGACGAGCGTGCCCAGTCCGAGGAGGGCAAGGCTGCCAGGGGCGGGGATGCGGTAGAGCAGAACCTGGCAGAGCCACTGGCCGCTGCCCTGGAAGTTGTTGACATCAGTCTGCTGAGCGTCGAAGGAATCCCACGTCGTGTTGTAGGGTCCGATGACGACGAGATAAGTGCCCGCGAGGAGATTGATCTGGTTGATGATGTTGCCCTGACGTGTGGTCCCGTTGAAAGGATTGGCGAACTGGGGCGCATCGCCGAAGCCGAGGTAGGCGTCGAGGCTGCCGTCGCCGGCGTCGTCGTTGATCGCGAGGATCTGTGTGCCGTCGCTGTTGTAGAGCGCCAGTTCGGTGTCGCTACCGAGGGCCTGTGAGCCGAAACTGTCGAGCTGGAGCGCCCAGAGGCTGCCCTGCGTGACATTGACGTCAATGGTGAAGCGAAGCCCGAAGAGCACCTCACCATTGCGGGTGAAGAAACCGGCGTCATTCAGAGGAACGCCGGGCTGCAACGGCTGCTGCACCGTTCGGATGGGGAAAGCAAGGGCGGGGGCGGCGGCCACAGCAGCCAGCACCACGCCGCACACGATGGTCTTGATGTTCTTCATCTCTCACACTCTCCTGTACTGATGAGATCGGACCCGAAATTTCGAAACGGAAACGGCGCTAATCACACGCGCCCCCGCAATGTTCGACCAGGCTGCACGTTCGCAGACCGGTATTCCAGCAACTCGGCCAGTTCACCCCGCGGTCAATGCTGCGCCGCAGAGCGACCGGCAATCAACGCACAATCTGTTGAGGGAGTCAATCTCTCCGCTCCTCAACACTTTCCAACACACCAGAATACCCGATTCTTCCCGCACTGTCCAGTGCGAAAGACAAAAAACTTGAGGATTTCCTGAAAACTACCCAACCAGGTGGCAGCACCAATTCTGAGTCCCATAATCAGTACCTTGGAACTTCTCCATCCACGGAGACCGACCACGCATCAATGCCTCCAGCCAGTGACCAGACGTCCGCAAACCCCAAATGCCGCAGGTAGGCGGTAACTCTCAGCGACCTCTGGCCCCTGTGGCAATAGACGACGATCCGCCTGCCCTCCATCTCCTGCAGGTCTTCAACGCGACTGGCTATCTCGCTCATGGGAATCAGGATCGAACCTGCCAGAAAACCGATCTTGCGCTCTTCGGGCGTGCGGCAATCGATCAGGACCGGTGGAGGATCAGTGGACAGTTCGTTCGCCAGACGAAGCGGTGTGATCTCCCAATCCTCGCGAAGCGGGTACCCGGGTGGCAGGCCCGTCTCGCTGTCCACGGGCTCGCTCACGGCCGCGGCTCCGCAGGCGAGAGATCTATCGGGTCGGCGCGGGGCTGCAACTCGTACACGCCTGCCGGGCCATGGCCGATGCGGCGAGGCGGCGACACCACCACCATGCGGAAAGGCGCAAGGGCCAGGTTGCCCAGTTGCGCGATCGGATCCACCACGATCTCGAGGTATTGCGCCTGGAAGTTGACTCGTCGATCCGTCAGGTCCAGAGCCGAGTCCGCTGTGGGATACAGGCCGCGCTCGCGGACCCGGTTGCGGTCGCCGAAGGTGAATGAGCGGACGTAGTGCGGCCGGACCTCGACGTCGTTGCGCGAGAGACGGATTTCGTGCTCTGGCCAGTCGCTGCGATCGATGCCTGTAACGGAAGTCTCGCCTGAGAAGACCGCAGGCGGCGCATCGGCCTTCAGCGCGGGCAGAGGACTGGCCTGCCGCGGCTGATTCGAGACGTTCATCGAGCCGCACCCCTGCCCGAGCCACAAGGTCAGCGTCACCCAGAAGGTCAGCCACATGATGCGCGTGCGCATGATCCAGGTTCTCCGGTAGACGATTGGAGTGTAGGCAGCGGTCACCATCCCGGGCCGTGGGCGGTCCGGGCGCGGCGTCGAGCGGACCCACGGACCTTACTCAAGCGCGCCTGTCGCCTCTCGAACGAGGCGTTCGATGAGTTCTTCATCGAAGCCGCGGCGGGCGAGGAGAGCGAGCAGGCGGCGCGCACGGGCCTGCGGCGCCAGTGACTGCATCGCCGCGTACCGGGACGCGATCAGCCGACGGGCATCCTGTTCCGCATCGGTCTGCGTTGACTCCTCGGCGAGAATGCGCCGGGCGACCTCCGGTTCGACGCCGTGCCGCGCCAGCGTCCGCATCTTCAAGTGTTCGCCTGCGGGTGCACGGCGCGTCAGTTGGGCCAGGGCTTCGCGCGCGAAGGCCTCATCGTCGATAAGCCCGAGTCCGGCGAGGTGGTCGACCACGCGCGACACCGTCTCGTGGTCGAACTCGCGCGCTTCGAGTCGCTGCTTCAGTTCGGACCTTGCGAAGGGCCGGCGGGCAAGAATCCTCATCGCGGCCCGCAGCGCCGAATCAAACGCGGCGCATTGCACGATCGCCTTCGCGAGCCGGGCATCGAGAGTCGTTCCCGGTCGGATGCCGAGCCGTTCGACATCGCGGCTCGACAACACGGCCGCGATGCGCCGCCCGACGCGGACCTTGCCGCGCTGCGCGGACTCATCGACAGGAGTGACGGCGGTGATCTCGCTGCCGATCAGCGCCTCCAGACGCCGACGGAGATTCTCATCGACCCGGTCGTTCATCGCGCCAGCGCCTGGAGGTACTCGCTCAGTTCGCGTGCCGCCTTGGGGTCGGCGGCGGAATCGACGGCCTGCAATCCCTGCATCAGGACTGCGCGGGCCTCATCGACGCGCCCCATGGCCGCGAGGGAGCGGGCCTTGTGGTAGTACGCGTAACCGTGGCCCGGCTCGATGGCGACGACACGGTCGAAGTGTCGCAGGGCCTCATCGTGCCGCCCGACCTTCGCGTACTCCTGCGCCAACGCATAGAGACAGAAGGCGTCGTCAGGTTCGATTTCGAGCAACCTGAGGAGTTTGTCGATGCGGCTGCTGGTCATGGCGATGGAGAATCCTACCCTAATCGGCCCGTCGCGGCCCCCGGCAGACCCGCGCGCTGCACGACGCGCGAGCGCCCGGCACGGCGACGGGACTCGGGGAGGACATAGAGATGATGAACATCTGCAGAAGACTGCGGCTCCGCGCACCGCGTATCGCCGTTCTCCTGGCCGCCTTTCTCGCGGTTCCGTCGGCGGGCGCGGCGGACCGGATCGTCCTCGTTGGCGGTGGAGACGTGCTGCACGGGAGGATCGTCGAGCAGACCGACGCGGCCTTGACCCTTGAACATTCCGCGCTGGGCCGGCTCGTCATCGCCCGGTCGGCGATCGCGTCACTGACGCTTGAAGCCGAGGGTGAAGCGACCGGGCAGGCGCCGCCAGCGGATGGTGAAGCCGGGCCGGCCGGCGGCGCTCCGGCGACGCCGACGACCGAGGCTCCACCGGCCCCTCCGCCGGCGTGGACATGGCGCCTCGAACTGGGACTCAACGGCAGCGAGGGCCGTACGGAGAAGCTTGACGGCCGCGTCAACTTCCTCGCTCAGCGCCGCACCGACGAAACCCGCCTCGCCCTCGACGCCAACTACCGCACCGCCACGTCGCGCGGCGACCGCACGCAGAACAAGTTCGACGCCGGCGCAATTCACGACTGGTACTGGAACGACTCGCCGTGGCTCGCCTTCGTGCAGGGGCGCTTCGAACTCGACGAGTTCGCCGACTACGACCAGCGCTACTCGGCGGGCGGCGGCGTGGGCTACGCGTTTGTCCGCAATGACCGCACCGAACTCGTCGGGCGCCTCGGCCTCGGAGGCGCGATGGAGCAGGGCGGTCCCAAGGACGGCGATATCACCCCCGAGGGCATCGCCAAACTCGAACTCTCCCACAGACTCACCGAGATCACCCGCCTCACGGGCGGCGCCGAGTACTACCCCGACCTCAACCGTATCGGCGACTACCGCGCGATCCTCAACGCCGCGATCGAGACCCGCCTCTCCGCCACCAGCCCCGCGAGCCTCAAGTTCGGCGTTCGACAGGAGTTCGAGGATCGCCACGGCTTCACCCAGGACGACCTGCTCGAGTACTTCGCTCTTTTCGTCGTGGAGTTCTGAACGACGCGGCGCGCGAAGAGAGTCATCCCCGGCCCGGGAGTGGCGGGGCCTTGCGCGCATGGTGCGGCGCGCGTTTCAATGCGCGTTGGGGTGGCGGAATCCGCGC
The DNA here is from genome assembly GCA_900696685.1 of uncultured Planctomycetota bacterium. Taxonomy (GTDB): domain Bacteria; phylum Planctomycetota; class Phycisphaerae; order Phycisphaerales; family UBA5793; genus UBA5793. The sequence continues at coordinate 21,142 of CAADHA010000036.1, read as the reverse complement.
AGGAGCGTGAGGAAGAGGATGCGCAGGTCGAAGAGGACGGACCAGTTGCGGATGTAGTAGAGGTCGTACTGGAGTCGCTTGCGGAGGCTGGTGTCGCCGCGCAGGCCGTTGACCTGTGCCCATCCGGTCATTCCAGCCTTGACGTTCTGGCGGAGCATGTAGCCGCGCCAGTCTTCGCGGAAGTGTTCGAGGAGGTCGAGGCGCTCGGGGCGCGGGCCGACGAGGGACATGTCGCCGCGCACGACGTTGAAGAGTTGCGGCAGCTCGTCGAGGCTGCAGCGCCGCAGCCAATGCCCGATGCGGGTGATGCGAGGATCGTCGCGGCGCGTCCACTCTTCGACGCCGCGTCCGTTGGGCTGCTCCTGCATCGCGTCCACGGACATGGTGCGGAACTTGCAGATGGCGAAGGATCGCCCTCCCATGCTCACGCGCGTCTGGCGGAAGAGAACCGGCCCGCCGTCTTCGATCCTGATGAGCGCCGCGATCAGCAGCATCAGCGGAGCAAAGAGCACCAGCGCCAGCGAGCCGAAGACGAGGTCCACCGTCCGCTTGACCAGCGCGCCGAAGCCGTTGAGCGGCGACTGGCGCACACTCAGAACGGGCATGCCCTCTATATCGGAAACGGCAAGGTTGATGGGCAGGTAGCGCGGGCTGACGTCGGGGATGATCCTGGCTTCGACGGGGAAGCGCGAGAGTTTCATGAGAACGCCGGGGAGCAGGTACGACCGCGACTGGGGCAGGGCGATGATCACGCCGTCGACGGGATACTGATGCATGATGCGGTCAAGATCGTCCAGGCCGCCGCGGACAGGTCGATCGAGGCAGCGCTCGCGCCGCGTCGTGTCGTGGTGGCTCACGAAGTAGGCGCAGTTGATGCCCGTCCATGAGTTGCGGAGGAACGTGTGAAAGGCGATCTGTCCGAGGCGCCCCGTGCCGATGATCGCCATGTGCCGCCGGTTCCAGCCGTGTTCGCGGATGGTGCGGAGAAAGAGGCGGAAGGAATACCGGTGAAAGACGAGCCACGCGGCGAGCGCAAAGGGCAGGACCATGACTTCAACCGTGGCGCTGCGGCCGTCCGCGTAGGTGGGCAGGAGCACCTGCCAGGCAAGGAACGTCAGCCCCCAGCCGACGATGACCGCCTTGCCGATGTCGAGCATCTCGCCGTCGAAACTTCGGTCGCGCCGCGGGCGATAGAGGCCGAAGACCGCCATGCACGCGATCATCACCGGCAGGGCGGCGGCGAGAGCGAGCAGCCAGTTGCGTCCGAAGGCGGCGACGGGGTCGGCGGCGATCATCCGTCGCGCGAGCAGGTGCGCCGTGGAGAAGGCGGCCGCAAGCACGATGGTATCAATGCCGATGAGAAGCGAGACGAAGATGCGATGCCGTTCCTTGAGCATGAAGGTCTCTGCCGTTTCATCGTCCGGGGAGCGGCTCGGCGGCCATTGGTCGCCGGTTTGTCGCTCGAACACCGCACAGGCGGCCAGGGGTCTTCCCAGGTCCGATGCGTTCACTGCGGGCAAGGTCGGGTGGGACGCCGCTGCTGGTGGGCGCCTGGACCGTGCCGGGGCGCCGGAGGTCGTGCAGGTCCGACCGCCCCTCTTGAGGAAGGCGGCTCACGCCGCGACCTCAGACACCAGCATAGCGTGCCGGGAGGGGCGTGCCAACCGCGCGCGTCGTGCGTGGCCATTGGGTCCGGCGGATCGACGGTCCTCGACTCGCGCCGCGGTTGAAGCGCGCCAGGGGATCAATGGTGAGAGCGAAACGGCGACGGCTCCCGCTCACGGCGGAACCTACCATGCGGCGATGAGCGAGCCGCTCTCTTCAACGCCGAGGGTCGCAGGGCGTGAGCCGTGTCCGCACTGCGGCCTCGATGCGGCGGCGGGCGCGACCTACTGCCCGCACTGCACGCGGCGCATCATCGCATTCATGCTCTGCTCCGAGTGCCGCGAGCCGGTGTCGATCGACGCGAAGTATTGTCCTTACTGCTCGCAGCGGGTGCGGCGGATGCGGGCCGACGCGGCGGTCCAGACGATCGATGCGAACATCGAGATCAAGGCCTCGCGCCTGGGCGCCTTTCTCACCGCCGGTCGTTTCACCTCGCTCTTCCATCCGCCGGTCATTCACGCCGCCGGCGACCGGGTGCGCGTCACGAGTTGGTCGCTGCTGGGTCTGCGCATTCACGATCAGGAGATTCGCGTCGAGCGCATCGCGTCCGTCCGCACAACCAAGGGAGTTTTCTGGGATGCGCTCGTCATCGAAACCTTCGGCGGAGCGACGGGCGACATCGCACAGCACGGCCTGCGCAAGCGCGATGCGCAACGCATGGCGTCGATCATCAAATCCGCACTGACGGCTCAATGACCGGCCGGCGCGCGGGCAGGCCCGCGGCGGCGCATTGCGCCCAGACGCTTGCTCCGTGCAGAAGCGTCCGCAACGCGACTACCATTGAATTGCATGAAACTCTACACCCGCACCGGCGACGACGGGACCACGGGCCTTCACGGGGGTTCTCGAGTCTCCAAGGCGGATGCGCGCGTCGAGGCGTACGGCCAGTGCGATGAACTCAATGCAGCGCTGGGGCTGGCGCGGTGCGCAGCCGACGCGGCGCGCGATGCGCTGATTGTGAAGTGCCTCGACGAGTTGCAGCGCATGCTCTTTGAGATCGGGGCCGACCTTGCGACGCCGGCGGAGAGTGCGGCTCGCCGGAAGGTCAGCCCGGTCGCCGAGGCGGACGTTGCGAAACTCGAGAGGTGGATTGATGCCGCCGTCGCCGGGTTGGAAGAGCAGCGGTCTTTCATTCTCCCCGGCGGAAGTGAACTGGCCGCCAGACTGCATCTCGCTCGGACGATCTGCCGGCGCGTGGAGCGGTGCGTGATTGGTCTGAGCGAAGCGCCCGTCTCACGCCCCAAGCCTCAAGTCCAGAGTCCCAACATCGTGTATCTCAACCGGGCCGGCGACCTGCTCTTTGCGCTGGCGCGACTGGCGAATCGCAACGCGGGCGTGCCGGATGTGCCCTGGACGCCGCGCGCGCAGCAGCCGTAGGTCGGGCCAAGGCTCGGCGCCGGCCCGGCACTGCAGCGAACGTTGCTTCCCGTCGCACCCGACTCCGCGGACGCGCGTCAGTGCAGGGCCGCGCTCAAAGCAGCGGGCCCGACCTACGCCGCGCCGCCGAGCTGCGCGAGGCGCGCGAGGCGCTGCGGCTCGCGCTCGGCGAGCCAGGGATCCTGCGAGAGTTTCGCGTGCGCGAGGGCGAACCACGGTCCCGCTTCCGCCTCGCGCCCCAGCGCGTGCAGGCACTCGCCGAGTTCCTCGTAGACGTACCCATCGGTCGATCCGGCCGCCTCGTGGGCTGCGTGGAGTTCGCGCTGCATCGCCAGCGCTTCGTCGAGTCGCCCCAGCGAGCGCAGGCAGCGTGCGATGCACCAGCGGGCGATGAGCATCTCGCTCCCGGCCTGCTGTTCGATGCGAGCCTTCAAGGCTGCCTCGAAGTGCGCCAACGCCTCGTTGAAGCGGTTGAGCGAGTGAAGGGTCCAGCCGATGTTGTTGTGCAGCGAGCCGGCCCACCGCCGCGCGCGCAGACAACGCGATCGCTGAGCCGTAGCCAGGGCCTTCATGTTCCACTGCATCGCCTCGTCGCCCTCGCCGGCGATGGCGATCATGTGCGCGGCATCGACGGCGAGATCATCCTCGCCGCTGCGCGAAGCGAGTTCGCACGCCTGCTCAAAGAGAGGCCGGGCCTCGAAGGGCCGGCGCGACGAGTTGAACACGCGGCCGCGCTCGAGTAGCACCCGCACCCGAACGTGATCGGACAAGTCACCGGCGCTCTCGATGTCGTCGAGCAATCGGTGCGCCTCGTCAAAGCGCCGTTGAAGTCCGAGTGCGCGGGCGACCTGCGTACGGCACTCGGCAGCCTGGTCGCGCTGCGCTGCCGCATTGAGCCGCGCGCACTCGTCGCGGAAGCGCTGCTCGCTTGCGGCCGGGTCGGCGAAGTCCCACAGCGGGCGCCAGTCGCGCGACCGCGGGGCATTGACGTAGGGCTTCTCACTCATCGCACACCCGATGCGAAACACTGTGAACCACTGCCATAGGTTAGCCGCGACGCGCTGGTTTCGGAGCGGTGCGCGGGGTGGGACGGGCCTTTCGCGCTCGCACGCCGCGCCGCAGGCGACGCGCTCCCCTGCGCAAAGCCTCCGGGTCGCGGCTGAACGGCAAGGCGGCGTGCGCGTTCAGTCCTGCCGCACGCCCATGACCTGCTGCGCCTGGCGGGCCATCTCGATGAACGCTCTGCGGTATCCGAAGCGGTCGTCGCCCAGGCCCGTCTCGGCCCAGGCCTGAACGTCCGCGAGCGTGGCGCTGCCCTTGTGCGGCGAGTCGCGCAGGATCATCCCCAGCACCGCGACCGACGCGGCGAAGCGGAAGTCATGCGATGCCTGATCCCACGCCTTGCCCTCATCGCGCGTCGGGAACTCGACGAGTGTGCTCACATCGCCGTCGGGCTTCTTGTAGCGCACCTTGACGGTGAGCATCTCGCCGCTGCTCTGAGCAACCTTGGTGAGTTGCGCGGGCTGCTGATAGCGGAGGGGATCGACCTCGGGCGTATCGCCCTCGCCCGCCTGCGCTCCCGCGTCCTGCTCGGCGGCCTCAGCGCCGGCGAGATTGTCTTCATCGCCGGCGAGTTGCACTTCATAGAGAGCCGTCACCGTGTGTCCCGCGCCGATCTCGCCGGCATCCTTCGTGTCGTCATTGAAGTCCTGCGCGGCCAGCATGCGGTTCTCGTAGCCGAGCAGGCGGTAGGACTTGACAATCGCCGGGTTGAACTCGACCTGGATCTTCACGTCCTTGGCGATGGTGACGAGCGAGCCGGAGAGTTGATCGACGAGCACCTTCTGCGCCTCTTCGATCGTGTCGATGTAGGCGTACATGCCGTTGCCCTTGTTGGCGATCTGCTCGATGGTGTCATCCTTGAGGTTGCCCATGCCGAAGCCCAGGGCGGTGAGGAAGACACCTGTCTTCGCCTTCTCTTCGGCGAGGCGGATGAGATCGCCGCGGTTCGTCACGCCGACGTTGAAGTCGCCGTCGGTGGCGAGTATGACGCGGTTGACTCCATCCTTGATGAAGTGCTGCTGCGCCACGGCATAGGCGAGTTCGATGCCCGCGCCGCCGTTGGTCGAGCCGCCGGCGTTGAGGCGATCAAGCGCCCCGAGGATCGTCTCCTTCTCCGAAACGTAGGTCGAATCGAGGACGAGGCCGGAAGCGCCGGCGTAGACGACGATCGCCACGCGGTCATCGACCGTAAGGCTCTCAACGAGTCGCTTGAGGCCCTCCTTGACGAGTGGAAGTTTGCTCGGCTCGTTCATCGAGCCGGAGACGTCGAGGAGGAAGACGAGGTTCGTCGCCGGCCGATTGTCGCGGGGAATCTCCATGCCCTTGAGGCCGATGCGCACGAGGCGATGCTCGGGTCGCCAGGGGCAGGAAGCGATCTCGACGTTGGCGCGGAAGGGATGCGCATCGCCGGGTGAGGGCGCATCGTACTGATAGTCGAAGTAGTTGATCATCTCCTCAAGGCGAACGGAATCAGGTGAGGGCCGGCGCCCTTCGCGCAACTGACGCCGCACGATCGAGTAGGACGCGGTGTCGACGTCGATGGAGAAGGTCGAAAGGGGCGCATTGACGACGCCGAGGAAAGGGTTGTCTTCGATGGGGGCGAAGGAGTCGTTGTCGGCCCAGTCGCGGCCCCACGGCCGAGCCTCGCCATCGGAATACTCGAGAATCTCCTGCAGGGCCAGACCGGGATCCTGGACTCCCAAAGCCGGGCGAACTTCAGCCTCCTTCTCAGCAGCGGCGCGGCCGAGAGTGCCGGGGCGGCTGCGCATGTCCGCATCGCGCGGCACGTCGTTGCTTCTGCGCAGAGCTATCCGCCCGCTTGCCGCTCGTGCCGGACTCCCGTCCGGCGCCGACCCTGCGTCCACTCGTCGCACGCCGCGTGCTTCGCTCTTTGAGAGGGGCGAATTGCCTTCGACGATCGTGTAGAGAGTGGCCTCCGGGACATATCCGGCGGCACTCTCAGGTGCTGTGGATTCTGCCGGCACGCCGAAGTCTCGCCTGGTCCGGGTCATCTCATCGCGAAGTTCAAGGGCATCGGTGAGTTTGTCCTGCGGACTTTCCGCCCCTGCCGGGGCCTGCTCAGCCCCAGCGCCGCCGCGCAGGCCGGCGCTGCGGCCTTCGGTCGCGCCTTGCTCACCGCGACGATGCACGAGCATGCCGTCGTCCGAGCCGCCGCGCATGATGAGGGGCACGAACACGCCCAGCAGCAGCACCGCCGCCGCGCCGCTCAGGCCGATGCGCCACCACCACGCAGCCGGGCGGATGGTGCGCTGCCCTTCGCCGGCGAGGCGCAGGCCGCCGCCGCTTTCCGCCCGGGCCTTGATCGACTCGCGCTGATGGTCGGAGAGTTGCAGCGCCGGCTCGTGAGAGAGTTCATCGCGCAAGTCGCCCGCGACGGCGCGGATCGCTTCAACCTCTGCGCGCAGGTCCTCTCGCTCGCTGAGCAGCGCATCAAGTTCGGCACGCTCAGCATCGTCGAGTTCGCCAAGGGCGAAAGCGGTCAGTCGTGGATCGTTCGAGTGGATATTCATGGGAGCATCCTCAACAACGGAGGCACTAGGCATTAGGCACTAGGCACTAGGCACTGGGGTTTGCTTTCGCTTCACTGGGATGTGCGGAGCCGGTCATGCGACTTCGAAGGGTCTGAATCGCGGTATGAATGAGCACGCCGACGTGGCTCACGGTGAGGTCCATGATCTCGGCGATCTCGCGGTAACTGAGATCGCCCTGGAACTTGAGGCGCAGCACCTCGCGCTGCCGCTCGGGCAGGTCGGCGAGACCCGCCATGAGGCGCGAGCGCGACTCGGGCTGGTGTGCGCGATCCGCCGGGCTGTCGCCTGCAGTCGCTTCGGCCGCACCGGTTCGACCATTGCGGCCTGTGATCTCGGGGAGCGAAGTCTGCATGCGATGCTCCTTTCGAATCCGGTCCAGCGCGGCATTGCGGCACACGCGGTAGAGCCACGGGGCGAGGTGGCCTTCGACGGCCTCGCGATCCTGCTGAATCAGTTTCACGAACGCCTCCTGCACCACGTCACGCGCGGCTTCGACGTCGCCGCCGAGCAGGCGGACCGTGTAGCGCAGCAGCGAAGCCTCGTGGCGATCGAGCGCCCGACACACCCATTGCGTTTCGGCACTCGCCGGTCTGGACGGGTCCATCAAACCTCCGATCACCGAGTCGGGGCCGCCGATCGCCCCGCCGTCAATAGAGACGCACGGGCGGGGCGTCTCTTAGGAGTTTCTGCGATTCGGCGGCTCAGACCACAGGAATTGGCGCGCCAGCGGAATGCGGGGTCCGAAAAAGACCGCAGGCCCGGGATAGAGTCCGGGCCTGCGGGGCTGCGTTGTCAAGAGGCGCCAGGGCGCCGGGTAGCGGGACGCGACGACGCGAGCGGTCTCGTGGAGCGCGACCCATCCGTTCCCTTGATGCCTTGCGATCTTCTACTCCACGTCCTCGCCTTCGATGACCTTTGCGATGGGCGGGGCCTTGTGAGGCGGCTCCATTTCGCCGCGCGCCATGCGGCCGAAGTAGTCGTTGAACGCCCGCATGGACTGGTAGCCCATGAGGACGATGATGGGGACGTTGGCCAGGAGCATCACGCCCGTGCCGAGGTCTGCGAGCAGGCCGAGTTGCGCATCGGTCTCGAGGAATCCCGGCCAGCTGGCGACAATGGCCAGGGCGCAGAAGACGAGTTTGTAGATGAGGACTGTGAACGGCGCAATTGCCTTGCCGAAGAGGAAGACGACCCCCTGCTCGCCGTAATACGACCACGAGATCATCGTCGAAAACGCGAAGAGCCAGCAGACGGCCGTAACGAGGTATTTGCCGAGCCCCGGAATGGCGCGGTCGAACGCGTGGCCGGTGAGCGGCGCACCAACGAGATCCTGATACACACCCTTGTCGATGAGGACCGATCCCACCTGCGGTGCGTCCCACACGATGACCAGGTCTTTCACGCCATTTCCGTCTGCGTCCTCATCGATCTCGACCAGACGCCCGCCGATGCGAACTCGCGTGGATCCCGTGTTGGAGTTGGCTTCGGGCGCCTCCGCGAGAAGGAAGAAGCGATTCCCCCTGTACCAGCCGGCAGGCGGCGCCAGTTTCGGCAGGGATTCGAATGCCGTCGAAGCCTCGACCCTGGCGACCGTCTCGCCGGCGTCGTTCATCGTCTGGACGATGGCGATCTGGCCGTTGAAATCGCCGACCTTCTCGCGATTCCACGTGTTGGTGCTGAGGATGACCAGCGCCGTCAGGGTGCAGACAAGGCACGTATCAATGAACGGTTCGAGGCCGGCCACCACACCCTCGCGCACCGGCTCGTCGGTCTTGGCGGCGGAGTGCGCGATGGGGGACGAGCCTTGGCCCGCTTCGTTGGAGAAGAGGGCGCGGCGCAGGCCGGTGGTCAGGCCGAACCAGGCCGTGGCGCCCATGAACGCACCGGCGGCCTCCTGCGGATTGAACGCATCCTGAATGATGAAAAGGAGCAGGTCAGGGACGTTGGCAGCCTTCACGACTAGCACGACAATGCCGCCGACGATGTACAAGCCGCACATGAGAGGCACGAGTCGACCGGCCACGGCTCCGATGCGCTTGATGCCGCCGATAATGACCATGGCCGTCAGGACGGCCAGCACAATGCCTGTTACTCGCGGGTCGACCGCGAAGTACTCGTTGGTAATGCGAGCCACGTTCCACACCTGGAACATGTTGCCGCCGGTCATGGTCGAGATGAGCAGGGTGACGCAGAAGATGGCGCCGACAAGCCACGCGAAGGGCTTGGCAATCCCGCCGACCTTGTCGCCGAAGCCGCGCTTGATGACCCACATCGCCCCGCCGTGCGGATTGTCCGGATCGCTCGTGTCGCGGTAGATCATGGCGAGGGTGACCTCGACGCTCTTGATCGCCATGCCGAGGAATCCGACGACCCACATCCAGAAGACGGCGCCCGGCCCGCCGACGGCGACGGCGACGGCCACGCCGCCGATGTTGCCCAGGCCGACCGTGGCCGAGAGCGCGGCAGATAGCGCCTGGAAGTGGTTGATTGCGCCGGGGTCGCGCTTGTCGTCGTACTTGCCGCGAATCACGGACACGCCGTGCGTCAGTGCACGGTACTGGATGAACTTGCTCCACACGGTGAAGAGAAACCCGACGGCCAGCAGGATGATGAAAGTGTGCTGCCCCCAGAGGATGTCGTCGGTGAAGCCCGGGATGTACCTGTTGTAGAAATCGACGAACCATTGGATCGGGTTCATTCGGCTCTCCTTGGCGGGCGGGAAACACGGGACGAAAGGTGGAGTATGGTCCGCCCCCCACCGGGCGGAGTCAAACTCCGCTGAGCGCCCGGCAAACACACAAGCGGGAACAACGACGCGGCCGATAGCGATCTATAGTGCGGCTCTCATGGCGTCCGGCACGCGCTTCGTTCCGCGAACACCTGACTGAGGAGGTCCGGCGAGATGGCAGAATCACGCGGCCAATGGGGATCACGACTCGGATTCATCCTCGCCGCCGCCGGCTCGGCGATCGGACTCGGGAACATCTGGAAGTTCCCCTACATCACGGGCGAGAACGGCGGCGGACTCTTTGTCCTCATCTACCTCATCTGCATCGCGCTGGTGGGCCTGCCGATCATGATGGCGGAGATCATGATCGGCCGGTCGGCGCAGAAGTCCCCCGTCGGCGCCTTCCGCGCCCTCTCGCGCCCCGGCAGCCCGTGGGCGCTCGCCGGCGGCCTGGGCGTGGTCACGGCCTTTGTCATCCTCTCCTACTACAGCGTCGTGGCCGGCTGGGCCATGCACTACACCTGGCTCAGCCTCACCGACACCTTCTCGGGGCGCACTCCCGACGAGATCGGCGCGGTTTTCGGGAGCGTGTACGGCAGCGAAGAACTCAACGCGCTGTGGCACTTCATCTTCATGGGCGCAACGATCAGCATCGTGATCGCCGGTATCCGCGGCGGCATCGAACTGTGGTCGCGCATCCTCATGCCGGCGCTCTTCCTCATCCTTCTGGTTCTCTTCGTCTACGCCATGCAGTCGGAGGGATTCGGCCGGGCCGTCGAGTTCGTCTTCGCGCCGCACGCGGGCGACCTCACCGCCGCCGGCGTGCTCGAAGCCCTGGGCCACTCTTTCTTCACGCTCTCGCTGGGCATGGGCGCGATGATCACGTATGGCAGTTACCTTCAGCGCGACGAGGATCTCGTGACCACGTCAGTGACCGTCAGCGTGCTCGACACGGCCGTGGCGCTGCTGGCGTGCCTGGTTCTCTTTCCGATCATCTTCACCGCGGGACTGGAACCGGCCGCCGGTCCGGGGCTGGTGTTCCGAAGCATCCCGATCGCCCTTTCGCAGATGCCCGGCGGGATGGTGCTGGCGCCGCTCTTTTTCCTGCTGCTCACCTTTGCGGCACTCACGAGCGCCATCTCGCTGCTCGAGGTCGCCGCGTCCTACTTCATCGACGAGCGAGGCTGGTCGCGCACGAAGGCCACGCTCGCCACGGGCGGGTTGATCACCCTCCTCGGCCTGCCTTCGGCGATGAGCGGCGGCTCGCGCCTGTTCGGGCAGGGCGTGACGGACCTCACCGCCCCGCTGCTCAAACTCCTCGGCCGCGACGCGGGCATGAACTGGTTCGATTTCTTTGATTACCTTGCCTCGAACTGGATGCTGCCCATCGGCGGGATGCTCATCGCGCTCTTCGTCGCCTGGCGCGTCGGCAACGCCGCACGCGAGCAGGCGTTCAAAGCGGGCACGCGCCTCGGGCAGATCTACTGGACGTGGGTCTTTCTTCTCCGCTACATTGTGCCGCTCGGGGTCTTCGCGGTCTTCCTGCATGCCATCGGCGTGATCTGACCAGCCGCCACCTCTCCAGATGCACAAGCGGCGGCGCATCCCATCGGGCCGCGCCGCCGCAGAGGCTACATGAGAGTCAACGTCTTAACGGAACACGAAATCCAGCAAGTTGCTCTTCTCGCACGGCTCGCGTTCGACGGCCTGAAGATAGATGCGTCGATTCCTTGCGGCGTCGGGGACGAAGGAGATAAGTTCCGCCTGGCCGTTGGCGTTGGCCACGTCGCTTCCCGCCAGGGTCGGCCCCGCGATATCGATGAAGATGCCCGGGCATCCGGGCAGGGCCGTGGATCCGGGGCGCCATCCGTACACAAAGAAGACGCGGGAGCCCGGGGCAGCGCCGTGCGCTGACAACGTGTTGATCACGCCGGCCATGCCCGGTGAAGGCGGATCGAGGGCCAGTTCACCCGAGCGAACCGTAATGGTGTCCAGCGCGATGTAGACCTTGTCATCGCCCGAAGGCCCGGCATAGAGGATCAGTTCATCAAGCTGGGCGCCCGACACTGAAAGTTCATTGTGCCGCACGAAGCCGCCGGTTGAGAGTGTGATGGTGTCCGAAGCGACGACCTGGCCGTTGAAAGCCGCCTCAAGCGTCAGCGTGCGTCCGTTGTGCAGGTTGCCGAAGTCGTAGACATTCACGATCGCGACGCTCGCCCGCCCACTCGTCGGCTCCATGTGCATCGAGCCGAACTGCCCGAAGGCCGCGGTATTCCCCGGAGCGTATCCGCCGAACGCCAGCACATTGGGCGCTGTGAATCCCGGTTGCCCGCTCAGCATTCCGTCCGCCCGGTCAGCGACCATCATGCTCGGCGGTGGTTCGCTCCGATTGTCGTACTCGAAGAAACGAATCCCTGCTTCGACGAACTCAGGCACGCTCGTCCCTTCCGGATAGGCGTCAAACGTCGCCGTCTGACTCATCGCCGCATTCACCGTCCCGAGGGCCACAAGCCCCACGATCCAACACGCTGCATTCGTTCTCATGATCGACTCCCTTCCGTGAACCACTTCGCCGACTCCAAGTGCAGGGTGAACCAAGGCTCAACGCGGCTCAATAGAAGATTCTGACTGCCATCGCGCCACCCGACCATGAGGAAACGACCTTGTTTGATGGCGAGGAAGCGACAAGCACCGCCTCCGATCGCCCTTCACCTCCCCCGCTGCAGAGACCACGGCCAACAGAGACGGCGCGGCTCATCGAGCCGCGCCTTGGCGTTTGCTGCTGAGTTCGGCCGCGAAGCTGCTTCCGCCTACCCCTTCGCCTTGCTGTAGTTCTTCCCCACCTGCTCCCAGTTGATGATGTTCCAGAAGGCGGCGATGTAGTCCGGCCGGCGGTTCTGGTAGTGCAGGTAGTAGGCGTGCTCCCACACGTCCAGGCCGAGAATCGGCGTGCAGGGACACTCGACGATTCCCTTCATCATCGGGCTGTCCTGGTTGGGGGTCGAGCAGACGCAGAGTTTGCCGTCGGCCTTGACGCCGAGCCACGCCCAGCCCGAGCCGAAGCGAGTCGTCGCCGCCTTGGTGAACTGCTCCTTGAAGGCGTCGAAGGAGCCGAAGTCTTTGTTGATCGCCTCGGCCAGCGCACCCGAAGGCTTGCCACCGCCCCTGGGGCTGAGAATCGTCCAGAAGAGAGAGTGGTTCGCGTGCCCGCCTGCGTTGTTTCGAACGGCCGTGCGCTTGGCGTCGGGGATGGCGTCGAGGTGGGTGATGACTTCCTCGACGCTCTTGTTCGCCCATTCCGTGCCTTCAAGGGCTGCATTGGCGTTGTTCACGTACGCGGCATGATGCTTGCCGTGGTGGATTTCCATCGTCCGGGCATCGATGTGAGGCTCGAGCGCGTTGGGAGCGTAGGGAAGCGGAGGAAGTGTGAAAGGCATGATCATCTCTCCTGTGTTCAGTGGTTCGAGGTGAGCGGCTGCCGATGCCGGGAGGGAGTGCCCCGGCCGCCCGGTCCGGGAAGCCGAGAGAGCCGCTGGTGACGATTGTAGGCCTCGCGCAATGCGGCACCGCAAGAGCAGGTGCGATGCTCCAGACGACGAATCGCGGAACGGGCCGCCTCGCACACCTGTGCCCGCATCATCAGGGCTTCTGGACATCCCTTTCGGCGTCCCCCCTGAGAAGCGCCTCGACGACCTCGTCGAGGCGATCGCGAACGTTTGCGGCGTGCAGCCGGCCCTCCTGATCGATCACGAACAGGCAGGGAATGGAGGTCACTCCCCACGACGAGGAGAACTCGCTCTCCCAGCCGCCGCCCTGGTAGAACTGCGGCCAGTCGATCTCGTGCCGCTTGACGAAGGACTTGAGTCGATCCAGCCCGCCCTGTTCCTTGGGCAGATCGAGGCTTACGCCGATGAACTCGACGCCGCGCGGCTTCCAGCGCGCGTGCAACTCCTTGAGATGCGGGAGCGCCTCGACGCACGGCCCACACCACGTGGCCCAGAAGTCGATGACTGCCACCCGGCCTCTCAGGGCTTCGATGGAAACCTTCTTCCCCGTCAGTGCGTCCTCGAACTCGAGGTCGAAAGGCCGGCCGACCTCATCGACCTGCCTCAGCCGCGCCTTGGCGTCGCGCGCCACATTCGTGCCGGGATACTCGCGCACGACGCGGCGCAAGACGTCGAAGGAGCGTTCTGCGTCGGCCAGGTGAAAGGATGCGGCTTCGAAGAGCATCTCGCGGCCGCGCGAGTCCTCGGGATACAGGCCGATGAAATCATCAACGGCGGCGATGATCTTCCCGTCGTCGCGGTGTTCCCGCTCACTGAAGTGGCGCATGGCGCTCATCGCCCGCCAGTACCACGCGTAGCGCGCGACGGGGTGATCGGGCCGGGCGCTCACCAGCGCCCCCGTCTCCTCGAAGAGCGCCCCGCAACCGCCCACGGTGTCGTAGTGGAAGAGCGTTTCCCAGCGCTCGGGCAGGTAATCCGCAGTGCGCGGGTGATCGGGATGGCCCCGGTGCAGTTCACCGATCAGTTCCGCGCGGCGCATGAGCACTTCGACTCGTCGGCGAAAGAACTCCTGCCTGTAGTTGGTGTTGGGCGCATCGAGATTGACGTCGTAAGGCGGCAGGACGGCCGCATCGAGTTCGGCCAGCACTTCCTCCGCAGGTCGCACCTGCCCCAGCGCGACTGGTCCCCACAGGACCAGGAGCGTGAGCAGGAGTCGAACTCGCCTGATTCGGCCGATCATGTGCGGCTTGCCTCCGATGACGACAACTCCGGGACGCCTGAACCGCGCTGCGCCGGCGCCGGCTCAATCATATCGGCGCAGAGTGCATCGCCGCCTGGCCGCTCCCGCCCTTCCCTTCGCGTTGCCGTGCGCCACGCATCGACGGAATACACCGCCAGGGCAATCCAGATGATGATGAAAGCGGTAAGCCGATCGGCGCTGAGCGGCTCGCGGAAGACGAGCACGGCGATCAGAAACTGGCCCGACGGCGCCAGATACTGGAGGAAGCCGACGGTCACAAGCCGCAGGCGGCGCGCCGCGCAGGTAAACCAAAGGAGCGGCAGAGCCGTGACGATGCCGCCGGCCAGCAGAAGCAGATCGGTCGCGCGCGATTGGACGCCGAAAGCGCCGCGTCCCTCGATCCCCGCCCAGACCAGATAGCCCGCACAGAAAGGCGCGAGCAGGAGCGTCTCGATCGTCAGCCCGACCATCGCCTCCACCGCCACCACCTTGCGAATCAATCCGTAAATCGCAAACGTTGTGGCCAGCACCAGCGCCAGCAGCGGCACCTCGCCCGAGGCGATCGTGAGATAGGCCACGGCGACGGCCGCGAGCACGACGCCGGCCACCTGCATCGGCCGCAGCCGCTCGCGCAGGATCGCGAACCCCAGCGCGACGCTGATGAGCGGATTGATGAAGTAACCCAGGCTGGCGTGCAGCACGTGGTCCGTCTCGTGAACTCGGATGAACACGAACCAGTTGATGCTGATGAGCATCGTCGTGCCGGCAAGTACAGCCAGGACGCGCGGCGAGTCGAGGATCACGCGGCGCAGAGCCGGCCACTGCCGGCGGAAGATCACGAGGCCGACCAGGAACACCGCGGACCAGAGGACGCGATGGGCGACGACTTCGAGGGCGGGCGCGCGGGCCACGACGATCTTGAAGTACAGGGGCGCAACCCCCCACGACAGATACGCCGCCAGGCCGTAGAGCACTCCGGCGCGTGCGACGCCCGCCGCCTCGCTCCGGGCCATCGGGATGGGCGGCTCGGCGGCGCTCATGATCGGCCGAACTCAATGAGCATTGATCACCAGGATGACCCGCCAGCCGAGATAGGTGGCATAGGCGGACAAGAGGATCACGCCCTCGTAGCGCATGATCCGGTTCCGCGTCATGAGAACCATCGGCACAAGAAGCACCGAGAGTCCGGCCATCCAGAAGAGGTCGTGCCACCCGCCTGCGGGGACCGGGATCGGCCGCACCAGCGCGCTCACTCCCAGAATGAGCAGGAGGTTGAAGATGTTCGATCCGACGACGTTGCCCACAGCCAGATCGGACTGGCCCCGCCTCGCGGCAATCACCGAAGTCACCAGTTCCGGCAGGCTGGTCCCCACCGCGACAAGAGTCAATCCGACAATGACCTGCGGCACACCCAGGGCCAGAGCCAGGTGCGCAGCGCGATCGACGGTCACGTGACCCCCGCCCGCGAGCAGCGCCAACCCTCCCAGCGTCATCAGCACGCTCAGGGCCAGCGAAGCGCGCGAGCCGTCCGGCTTCACCGTCGCCAGGAATGACTCGGACTCTTCCTTGATCACGTCGGACGAGTGGTCGGCGAGGAAGTCGGCGACGGTGTAGTACATGAAGACGCCAAAGAGCAGAAGCATGATCAGCCCGTCGCTGAAGTCGAACACGGAAGTGTCGCGGCGCAGCACCGCATCGGCCGCCGTCACGAGAATCCCCGCCGTGGCCAGGAGCATCATCGGCAACTCGCGGCGGATCACCTGCCCGCGAATCTTGAGCGGTCGGATCATCGCCGCCACGCCGAGGATCAGCCCGATGTTGGCGATGTTCGAGCCGATGATGTTGCCGAAGGAGATTTCCCCTCGGTCCTCCCACGCGGCGAGGACGTTGACCGCCAGTTCCGGTGCGCTGGTGCCGAAGGCCACCACCGTCAGTCCGATGACCAGTTCCGAAACTCCCAGGAGTCGCGCCAGATTCGTCGCGCCGCGCACCAGGAGATCGCCCCCGACGATCAGCATCGCCAGGCCCGCCAGGAGCAGCACGATCGACACGATCAACTCCACCCGCGACCTCCACCCGCGGCCGCGCGGGAGACGTGACGCCAACGATAGGTAGGCGGGATGCCCCGCACCGGGCGCGCAAGCGGCGCAGGCTCTATAGTCCGCCGTGTCCAGCCGTGCCGCCCATGCCGTCGCGCATCTTACCGCCGGGCAGGCGCGCCGCCTGCTCCTGCACGCACAGGCGCTCACGGTCGATCCTCGCGGTCCTGCCCACGCCGCCGCCATCAACCAACTCATCGAGCGCATGGGCTTTGTCCAGGTCGACTCGATCAACGTCGTTGAACGGGCGCACCACCTGATCCTCGCGTCGCGCCTCGACGGCTATCGGAGGGAAACGCTCGCGCATCTCCTCGAGCAGGAGCGGTCGCTCTTCGAGCACTGGACGCACGACGCGTCGGTGATCCCGACGAAGTGGTTCGCGCAATGGCGGCCGCGCTTCGAGCGCTACCGCCGGCGCGACCCGGAGCATCCCTGGTGGAAGGCGCGGATGGGGCCGGACCCGCCGTCCGTCCTGGCGGAAGTCCTTGAGCGCGTCGAGCGCGGCGGAGCGATCATGTCGCGCGACTTCGAGAAGCCGCGCACCGATCCCTCGGGAATTACGGACAAGTGGTGGCAGTGGAAACCGCACAAGTGCGCCCTCGAACACCTGTGGCGTTGCGGCGACCTGGCCGTGGCCCGTCGCGTCAACTTCCAGAAGGTTTACGACCTCACCAGCCGCGTCCTGCCCGAACACTGCGCCCGGCCGGCGCCCGCGCCGCCGGAACACATCGATTGGGCCTGCCGCAGCGCGCTCGATCGCCTGGGCGTCGCCACCCCGCGCGAGATCGCCCGCTTCTGGCACGCCGTCGATCTCGCCGACATTCGCACTTGGTGCGATGCGGCGCTGACGCGAGGCGAGGTCGAAACCGTCGAAGTGCGCCCGGCAGACGGCGGCGAGCCCTGGCGGGCGCTCGCGCCGGCCGACTGGCCGCAGCGCCTTGCCAAAGCGCCCGCGGCACCCAGGCGAGCGCGCATCCTCAGCCCCTTCGATCCGATCGTCCGCGACCGATCCCGCGCCCTGCGACTGTTCGACTTTGACTTCCGTTTCGAAGCCTTCGTGCCTGCGCCCAGGCGCCGCTTCGGCTATTACGTCATGCCCGTGCTCGACGGGGATCGCCTTGTCGCCCGCATCGACCCGAAGTTCGACCGCGACCGTGGCGTGCTCAAGGTCCGCTGCCTGTGGTGGGAGGCCGGCATGCGCCTCTCCGACGCACTGGAGTCGCGAGTCCAGGCGGCCGTGGCTCGCCTCGCCCGGTTCATCGGCGCTGAAACATGGACAATCGGACGCAGCAGGATCAACCGCGGCGGACGCGCGCATCAGGGCGGCTAGACCCGGTCCGACCACTCGCTGAATCGCGCCCAGAAGTAGCGGCTCAAGGGGATGCCCGCGAGCGAAAGCACCGGCGCCAGCGCCAGGCCGATGAGCAGCGTCAGCCGCACGTCGAACCAGATCGGCCCGAGCAACACGCACCAGATCACCAGCGGCACCATGACAAACATCATGTTGAGAGTGATCGCGCCCGTCATCTCGCCGTGGCGGTCTTCCTGTCCGGGCTTGGCGCGGTACTCAGGCATGGCAGACCTGGTCTGAAAGGCGCGGGCGGTTCATCCGGCGCGGCGAATGGCAAAGACCGCCCGGATGGCTCCGGGCGGTCCCAAAGAAGACGCTTGACCTGCCGCGATCGGCCCCGCTCAGGACGCCGCGGTGGAGCGATCTCAGTTCTTGTTTCCGCTGAAGGGGCACTCGCCGGTCTGGCCCTCGCAATGCGCCTTCTTCGCCTCGCTGCACGAGGACTTCTCGCCGACCACGCCCGGGCTGGCCGACTCGCACTGGCTCGACTTGGTGCACGAGCCGCAGTCCGACGTCTCGGACATGTTCACGTCCTTCGGACTGTTGCAGCCGACGAGAGCGAAACCGGCCACCGCGGCGCCGACGAGGAAAAACTTCTTCATGGGGTCAACTCCTTGCTGATCCCGCCCCTTCTGAGAGCATGATGGGAGCGAGTGCGTTTCTCCGATCGACGGGCCGCACCGAGCGATCCGGGGCCGGAGACTGGTCTTCTGGTCTTGCGGAGTATACCAGCCATCCCGCCCCCGGGTTCGACAAAAAGCGATCATTCGCGCAATACGGCTCCAACCCGACGCGCCATGGCCGCCACCACTGCCTCGATCTGCGGGTCCACCTCCTCGTGCCGCAGCGTCCGACCGGGATCACGGAAGGTCAGCCGCACCGTCACGCTCTTGCGCCCCTTCTCGATCGGCTTTCCGCGGTAGGCCCCGATAAACCGGATCGACTCCAGGTTGGCCGGCCTTTCCTCCACTATTCCCGCCTCAATCTCCTGCCAGCGCGTCCGCTCATCCACGACGAGCGAGAGATCTCGCTCGATCGAGGGCCAGGTCGAGAGCGAGGCGATCGCCGGAGCCGGGACATCAAGTTGCAGCAGACCGTCAAAGTTGATCTCAGCCACGACGACGGGCGTCTCGAGATCGAAGTGCGATCGCAGCCGCGCACCGAGCACGCCCATCATCGCCAGTCGGCGGCCGGCGATGTGAACCGCCGCTCCGGCGCCCGGCTCGAACCAGGGCCCATCCTCCGGTTCGACTCGCACCTCTGCAGAAGCGCCGAGCAATGCTCGCGCCGCCGAGTCGATCGCCGAGCGCATAGCGCGCAGACCTTGCTGACGATCGGGCGCATCGAGGCACAGCCCGAGCATCACCTGCTCGCACTTCTCGCCGTTAACCATTGCGAAACACGCCGCCTTCTCGAACAGGCGCATCTCCTTGTGGCCCGCGTCCTGGTTGCGCTTGCGGCAGCGCAGCAGACCCGGCAGAACGCTCGGTTGAAGGGCCGGCTCGGCCTTGCGGCGATCGTCCGCCAATGTGAGCAACTCAAAGCCCGGATGCAGAAACGCCCTCGCGTCCTCCATCGGCAGAAATGAGTACGTCACCACCTCGTGAAATCCGCACGCCGTCAGCGCCTGCTCGACGGCCCGGCGGCGGAGGACCGACTCCTGCAACCCGACGACTTCGATCTCGATGCGCTGCCGCGGCGCGATTCGCTCCAGGCCGTGAATGCGCACCACTTCTTCGACAAGGTCGATCTCGCGGGTCAGGTCGAGGCGGTGCGGCGCAATCGTGCACTCGATCACCCTGCCCCCGTCGCGCTCGACGGGACTCAGCCCGAGTCGGTCGAGTATGCCCAACATGTCCTTCGTGGGAATGTCCAGACCGGCGATCCGCCGGCAGCGGTCGCAGCGCATGGAAACGACGGGCGGGGCCGGAATCGGCGCACCCGCCACGGCCGCTGAACCGTCCCACCTTCCCCCCCCCCCCTGCGCGATCAGCGCCGCCGCCCGGTCGGCCGCGGCCGCGACCGTCGCGGGATGCACGCCGCGCTCGAAACGGTAACTCGAAGGCGACATCAGACGCAGCCTCCGGCTCGTCTGCCGGACGTTGGCCGCATTGAAAGACGCCGCCTCAAGCACGACGTCCGTCGTCGCCTCACTCACCTCCGTCTCCTGCCCGCCCATCACGCCGCCCAGCGCCACAGGACGCTCCGCGTCGGCGATCGCAAGCATCGACTCGTCGAGCGTCAGGCGCGTGCCGTCGATCGCCGTCATCGTCTCGCCGCGCCGCGCACGCCGGACCACGATGCGCCCCCCGCGCAATGTCCGCAGGTCGAACGCGTGCAGGGGCTGGCCGAGTTCGAAGAGAATGAAGTTGGTGACATCGACCACGTTGTTGACGCAGCGCTGCCCGATGGATTGGAGGCGGTCGCGAAGCCATTGCGGACTCGGCCCGACCTTGACGCCGTGAATGACCCGCGCGCTGTAATAAGGACAGAGTTCGTGAACAGGATTCTCCACGCCCACGATGAGGCTCTGCGAATCGTGGGGTGCATCGACGCGCGAATCGTGGGATGCTTTCACGCCGTGAGGTGCCGCTCCCGCGCCCACCAGCCTCCGCCCCGTCACCGCCGCAGCCTCGCGCGCCAGGCCGACGTGGCTCACGCAGTCGCCGCGATTCGACGTGATCTCGATGTCGAGGCGGGCCTCGCCGCCCGGCCCATCGACCCGCTCTTCGCACCCGAACCCCGCCGCCGCCAGCGCCGCAACCAGTTCGTCCGCGCTGAGCGGGGCATCGAGGTATTCATTGATCCATTGAACGGAGATGATCATGGAAGGCAAAGCGTAGCCGAAGCCCCGAGTGGAGGCACGCAGCGGCAGCGTCGCGAGCGCGGGGAGATTCTCGAGGTCGAAACCCACGCCCTCCTCGCCCGCCTCCGCCACGCCCTGGCCGTCAGCGAAGCACGGGCCAACCTCGCGAGGCTGCGAGAGTCAGAAGACCAGGCCGTGAAGGCGGCGCTTGCCAAGTACCGGAAGGAAGAGTGATCACGCGAATGTGGTTGCGGGCTTGGTAGGTCGGGCCCGCTGCTTTGAGCGCGGCCCGGCGGTTATGCTGCATTGACCCACTCGGGTGCGGGCCAGGAAGAGTCGCCGAAGGGGAAGACCTCCGGCTCGCCGTTGGCGGTGTAGAAGACCCGCTCAACCCCGTACCCGGCGTCGGTGACGATCATGGCCACATTGTAGTTCGCGTCGGTCAAGAAGTACCGGCGTTCGTTGGGGGTGCCGTTGCTGGTGGCGTCGCGCTGCCGCATGACGATGTTGTCGATGTAGCGGATGCCGAAGACGAAGAGGCTCACGCCCTGGGTCGATGGTTCGCCGCCGGGCCGGCTCTCGATGCGCTGCCAGGATTCGGTGTAGTACTCGTGGATGGCGTCGTCGGAGCCGATGGTGCGGGTGATGCGGCGGTTGAGGCCGTCGTAGGCGTAGGCGCCGATCACGGCCGGGGTCACGCCCTGGTCCTCGACCTTGACCGAATGAAGGCACCTGAACCGGAGCGTCGGAGTGGAG
>CAADHA010000035.1 GCA_900696685.1 uncultured Planctomycetota bacterium | reverse complement strand
TCGACTGCGTGAACGTCTACCTCTTCAACCCGGCGCAGATCGCCGTCGCGAAGAAGGGCTTCGAGGGCCTGTGGGCGAACCAGCCGATCGCGGTCGACGACCTGGCGGGGATGGGGTGGCGGTGAGCAGGGATCAGCTTACGGCCCGTCGTGTCGATCAGGCCCCGACTTGTTCGAACGAGCACTGCGGCAAGCCGGCGCGCGACTTCGCGTGTTCGACGGTGATGCCGCAGATTTCGCCCTCGGCATCAAGGTCGAGGATCGTGTTCTCGTCGAGATCCCGCGACTCGGCCACCGCCACTCGCCGGAACTCGATGTACAGCGTATCGGTGTCAGCGCAGTACTTGATCTTCATGGCGTGGCGGCAGCGCATTTCCGGTGCTGGCTCCTTCCTGCTTCTGGTCGGGGCGGTCATGCCGACCTGCCGGACACCCGGATCATGTGATTCATCACCGCCTCGAGTCGATCAACGATCGGGTGGAATGAATACGGAAACTGTCTCCATGTACTGCCGAAGACCTTCCTTGCCATACTCCCTGCCGATTCCCGATTCCTTCGCCCCGCCGAACGGCACAAGGGCGTCGGCGCCGGTGTGATGGTTCACCCACGAGACGCCTGCTTCAAGGCGCGCAGCAATCGACGCAGCCCGATCGATGTCGCGCGACCAGACTGAACCGCCTAGACCAAAGCAGGTATCGTTTGCTCGCCTGACGGCATCCTCGACCTCCTTGAACCGCAGTATGGGCAGGACAGGGCCGAATGGCTCCTCGTCAACCAACCGGGTACCCTCGGTGATGTCGGCGACCACCGTGGGCGCGATGAAGTAGCCAGCGCGGTCGAGCGCATGACCGCCGGCGAGGATTCGCGCTCTATCCCTGGCAACGTCCTCGAGTATTCCCTTCACAATCTCGTATTGAGGACGGTTCTGCACCGGTCCGAACTGGACGTCGGGTTCGAATCCGTCGCCTACGCGCGCCGACCCCGCGAGTTCCGCAAGCGCGTGGCAAACTTGTTCGTAGACCTTGTCTTGGACGTACAAGCGCTTGATCGCCATGCAGACTTGTCCGCTGTTGGCAAATGCGGCGGCAAAGATCTTTGGTATCGCTGTCTTGAGATCAGCATCGTCAAGGACGATTGCGGCATCGTTGCCGCCCAACTCCAGAGTCAGACGCTTTAGATTGACTGCTGCTGATGCCATCACGCGCTTGCCGGTCGCCACAGAGCCGGTGAAGGAGATCTTGTCCAGGCCGGTATGCTCGCTCATCCATTGTCCGAACTCGTTGCCGCCAGCGAGCACGTTCAGAACGCCACGCGGGAAGACGTAGCGCGCGAGCTCACCGAGTCGGAGCGTGGCAAGCGGCGTGTATGGGGACGGTTTCAGGACAATCGTGTTGCCCGTGTACAGTGCATGGGTGATCTTTGGCACTGCCAGCACGATCGGCATATTCCACGGCGTGATGGCGCCGACCACGCCCAGCGGACGAAAGTGCAACTCCACGCGCCCTGTCGAGTCGTTGCGGAGCAATTCCTTTTCAAGAACGATGGACGTCAAACGCTCAATCTGAGCGGCGGCCCGCTGTACCTCGTCCAGTGCACGCGCCAATGGCTTGCCTTGCTCGAGCGTAATCAAAGCGGCCAACTCGGCCTGATTCTCGCGTAGCACTCCCGCCAGTCGGCACAGGAGCTCCCGTCGTTCAGTCGGCGTCGTGGCAGCCCACTGTGGTTGGGCCCGGCGCGCAGCAACGACAGCCCGGTTGAGTTGATCACGCGATGCCTCTGGACAAGTGGCGCAGGCGTGTCCAGTGGAAGGGTTGACTACATTGAACGAAGATTCATCGCCCTCCAGCTGGCCGTCGATCAGATGCATCACCGGCCGCACACGCAGGGTCATGGCGGTGCTCGCTGCAGACAGGAAATCAGCGCATGTTTCTGCCATGGAATTCGGTATGGCGGGTCGGGTGGCCGAGATTTCTCGTGGATCAATCACGTGGCTGCCGCGCGCAAGTACGGCAATCGGCTGCGAAAGGCCGGCGCGAGACTCAGAACCGGAACATCCTTCTGAGGTTGCCGCTCAGGAACTTCCTCTTGTCGACGTCATCGATCGTCAAGCCGTCGATATCCGTGAGTACCTTGCGCGCGTAAGGCGCCTGAGCGAGTTCGTACGGGTAGTCGGTCCCGAAGCACAGATGATCCGCGCCAAGAGTTTCGAACGCCGCTCGAATGACCGGGCTCCAGCCGCCGATTCCCGCGGAGTCGAACAGAACGTTCTTGCACTTGCTTTCGAAATCGGCTACGAGCCCAAGTTCCTCTGCTTGACGGATCGACAGCCCGTGCCGACGATAGTCTTGTGGAATCTCGATGTGCGTCGGCTGATGCCACGCCAGCATACGTCCCTTGATGGTCGGAAAGCCGCCGCCGAGATGCGCCATCACGATCTTCAAGTCCGGGAAGCGCGGGAGCACGCCGTGCAACAGTTCCACGAAGGACTTCAGGATGTCGTACTCTCGCGAGATCGTCGTGTACATGTCATAGCGATTACCGCCCCAGAGATCCGTTCGGATGGTTGGATGAACGAAGATCGGCATGTCGAAGCGCACCGCGCTCTCGTAAAGCGGGTCGAGGACAGGATCATCGAGCGTGATCTCTCCATAGGAGGAAACGAGGGCGAGACCGAACAGGCCGAGTTCATTCACAGAGCGTCGGATCTCGTCGGTATTTCGTGCCGCGTCGTCCAGAGGGTCGATGTGGATCATTCCGCGGAAACGTTCGGGGTAGTTGCGCACGACCTTGCCGTAACCGGTATTGCAGACCCTGCAGAATTCGTAGCCGTTGGAGACGAACGAGCCAGTGCTGAGAATTGCTGCGTCGATCCCGGCTTCGTCCATGTAGCGCAGATCCGCTTCGATGTCGGTCATCACCTGATACGCCTTGCGGAAGCGCTGTAGCGTGACCGAGAAATCGTACTCACGCGTCTTGCCAACATGCTGCAGCGCTTCGGCGGGGATGTAGTGATGCTGCATGTCGACGACCATTTCGGATCCGATCATTTTCGTCCCGCTCCTGTTGCGTCTGGTTCGGATGGCTGTGGAATACAGGGAAGCACCGCAAGATCGTCGCTGTCGCACGCAGTCATCGATCCACTGCGAGGTTGAACGTCGGGCAAGCAGTTGAGGCTGGCGGCCAGCGCCTTCGAGCGGTGACTCGAGCCCACACGGCGCGAGGAGCCCCTGGCCGAGACGGATCGTGGCCAGATTGCCAAGCCGACTCCACCGGCCTCGAGAAAAGCGAGATTCGCACAGGGATCGCCGATCACACTGGAGAAGCCGATGATCATCCTTTCGCTACCAGTTCACGCGGCAGACCGAGCCCCATCTGAGCGATCACGTTGCGCTGGATGTCGGGCGTGCCCCCTCCGACCAGGTGAAACCAGATCGACCGCAGGTGAAACTCGATACGCCCGTGCAACGGTGCCTCGGGCCCACGAACAAGTGCAGCCGGGCCGAGGATCTCGGCGCCGAGATCGGCGAGCCTCCCGAGCAACTCCGCCGTAAGGAGTTTCACCATCGATGATTCGGCCGCCGGTACACGGCCCTGGTCGTAGAGCCAGGCGACGCGGTAACCGAGCCAACGTGCCGCGACGATTTCGGCACGCAGCTCGGCCAGCCGCCAGCGAAGCTCCCGCGCAGCGAAGAGCGCACCGGAATTGAGCAGGCGAGCCAGCTCGTCGCTCAGGCGAAGTAGCGTCCCGGTCCGTGCGATGCCGGCTCGCTCGAAGTTCAGTGTGTAGCGCGCGAGGTTTCGCCAGCCCTGGTTCGCCTCGCCGACCAGCAGCCACCCCGGAACCCGCACGCCGTCGAAGATCTCCTGGTTAACGCTCCAGCCACCGATGGTGCGGATCGGGCGAATCGTGAGTCCGGGCGATCGCAGTGGCACAAGAAACAGGCTGATGCCCTCGTGGCGGCTGTGCGTCGTCAGGTCCGACCGCGCCGCCACCAGGCCGTAATCGGCATCCTGCGCCCCGCTCGTGAAGATCTTCTCGCCTTCCAGGATCCAGTCGTCACCGTCCGGTCGTGCACGCAACCGCAGCGCGGCGGCATCCGAGCCCGCATCGGGCTCGGTCAGCATCCAGACCCCGGTCAGCTCGCCGCGCGCGATGCGCGGCAGGAAGTACTCCTTCTGGCGCTCGCTGCCGAAGGCCAGCACCGACTGGCCGACGAAGGCGACCGATGTTCGGTAGCGGGAGATCGGAGCGAATGCGTACTCGAGTTCCTCGTAGAAGAT
Source organism: uncultured Planctomycetota bacterium (assembly GCA_900696685.1). GTDB lineage: Bacteria > Planctomycetota > Phycisphaerae > Phycisphaerales > UBA5793 > UBA5793. The sequence continues at coordinate 9,007 of CAADHA010000035.1, read as the reverse complement.
CGTCGTGTGCAGGTGGTCGAGCCCCAGGCCGCCGTAGGCGGGCGGCCAGTGCAAGCCGATCCAGCCCTGCTCGGCGAGCCTCGCATGGAAGCCAGCATGGTGTTCGGTCCCGCATTGCTCCATTTCGGCGAACAGGGCAGGCGTGACCTCGCGGCGCGCAAACGCGCGCACCTCCTCTCGGAAGCGCCGCTGCGCTTCAGTGAACGAGAATTCCATCGTCGGCATCGTCCTCGGCGATGCGCTCGCGCAGACGTGCCGGCCCCTCGATCAGCTGCTCGAGCTGCCGGGCACGGCGAAAGTAGAGCTGGATGTCGAACTCCTCCGTGAAGCCATAGCCGCCGTGGGTCATCATGGCCGCGTAGGTTGCCTGGCGCAGCGCACGGCCGGCCACGAGCTTCGCCATGCTCGCCATGCGGCCCGATCGGTGCCCCGATGCGCACGCCCAGGCTGAGTAGCGCACGAGTGCGCTTGCCTGCTCGAGCGCCACTGCGGAATCGGCCAGCCGGTGCTGAACGGCCTGGAAACTCCCGATGGGCCGCCCAAACTGCCGGCGTTCCTTGGCGTAGGCGACCCCGATCTCGATCGCCGCCCGCGCCGCGCCCAAGGCCCAAGCCGCGGCGATGGTGTTCGCATCGTCGACGACCGTCTGCCAGTCGTGCCACGCGCCCACGATGAGCGGGGCATCGGCGCAGGCCAGGCGCGCTGCCTCGATTCGCCAGACGCGCTCCAGGCTCGTCAGCCGCCGTGCGTGCGGCAGCGGGCCGAGTTCGGAGAGCGGGACGAGTCGCCACGCGGCGCGGTCACCGCCCTCGCGCGCGACTACGAGGATCTCGTCGGCCACGTCGCACGCTTCCACCAGATACGCCTGCCCGGCGCCATTCTCGTGTCCGACCGGATCACCGATCGCTGTAGCCGCGACGCGGCGGCCGGCGACGAGTGCGCGCATGCGTGCGCCCAAGCGCTCACCTGCACCAAACGCGAGCAGCGCGCGCGCGGCAAGCACGATGCTGCTCACCTGCAGGGTGGGAACGAGCGCACGCCCCATCTCTTCCGCGACGAGCGCGAGATCGAGCAGCGTGCCACCGCTGCCGCCATATTCCTCCGGCATCGCTACGCCGAGATAGCCCAGGTCGCCCATGCGACGGTACACGGGCAGGAACGCGCCAAGGCCGTCGCGCTCGACATCGCGCAAGCGCGTACGCGGGAATTCATGCTCGAGGAAGCGCCGCACCGCGTCGCCGGCGATCCTCTGGGCGTCGCTGGGCTCGAAGTTCATCGCGCCGGGTCCGAAAGCACCAGTCGCAAGTCGACCGCGGTGACGCCTTCGCCCAGGGCATGAACGCGAAGCGGATTGATTTCCATGCTCGTCAGGCGCTCACCAAGGTCGCCAGCCAACTGCCCCATCGAAACGATGGCGCGCGTCAGTGCGGGCAGGTCTCGCGCAGGCGCTCCCCGGAACGCGCCCAGCAGCGGCGCCGCCTTGAGTTCGGCGAGCATGGCGCTCGCATCCGGGAAATCGACTGGCAAGAGGCGTGCACTGACGTCGCCCAGCACCTCGACCCACGTCCCCCCCAGACCGACCAGCATGACAAGCCCGAACTGCGGGTCACGGTGTACGCCCAGGCTCATTTCCAGGCCCGGTGGGGCCATGCGCATGACGAGCATTCCCGTCCTGCGCGCGTCTGGCCGGCGCCGTTCGAGATCCGAGGCAATCGCTTGCCACGCCTCGCGAACCGCTTCGGCCGCGAGCAGCCCGAGGCGCACCCCGCCGGCGTCGGTCTTGTGCGCGATATCGGGTGATTCGACCTTCAGTACGACGGGGTAGCCGATCGCATCGGCCGCGGCCACTGCGTCGTCGACTGTCGAGACCAGCCTGCAGGGAGCCAAGGGGATTCGATACCTCGCAAGCAGGGCGCCCGCGGTTCCAGGTCCGTACAGACCGGGAGCCATTCCGGGCGCGGCCTCCGGAGCCCGCAAAGCCGTTCGTCCTGTCCGGGCCCGCCGGACGCCCTGCGCCTCGGCGCTCGCACACAGCGCGGCGACCGCGCGAAGGGCACGGTCGGTGCCGTGAAGAAACGGTATCCCGGAGTCGCTGACGAACTCGCGCGCATACGGCGTCATGGAATAAGCGGTCTCGGCGAAGACGACGACCGGCTTGCCCGAAGCGTCATGTATTTCCTGCAGCAGCGCCGGTCGACGGTTTCGCTTCTCGTCCGGCGCGTGCTCGTGCACCAGCAGGACGTCCACCTCGGGGTCCGCGGCGAGTTCGCGACCGAGCTGCGCGTAGATGGACTGCGTTCCGGCCAGGTAGCCGCAGTCCAGGGGATTTGCGATGCGGCAATCGAGCGTCGGCGCGACGCGCTTCAGTCGCTGCTGTGTCTCCCGGGATGGACTCGCGACCGACAGGCCGCAGCTGTCCGTCTGGTCGAGCACTTCGCTGCGCAGTGCGCCCGAGAACGTCAGCACGGCAACCCGCTTCCCGCGCGGGCCGAGGCCCGAAGCGAACAGGCGCGTCGTTTCGACGAGGTCATCGAGGCTGTGGCAGCGCGCTACACCGTAGTGCCGGCACAGCGCGTCGAAGACGCGATCCGAGCCCGCGAGCGCTCCGGTGTGGGTCAGCGTGGACTCGCGCGCGCGCTCGCTGCGTCCCACCTTCATCACGGCGACGTGCTTGCCCGCCTCCAGGGCCATCTCCAGCACGGCACGGAACTTCTCGGGTTCACGTACTCCCTCCAGAAGCAGTGCGATGGCTCGCGTTTCGCCGTCGCAGGCAAGGAAGCGCACGTAGTCGGCGACGCTCAGGTCGGCCTCGTTGCCGCAGGATACGAGATAGCTGAATCCGCCGCCACGCTCGCCGCATGTGCGCAGGAACGGATACAGGAGCGCCCCCGACTGGAACACGGCGGCGATCCCTCCGGGTTGCAACCACTCCAGCACGCGCAGCGGGTAGGTGACGAGTTGCTCGCGTACCGAGATCGTACCCAGGCAGTTCGGACCGCAAATGCGCAGACCCGAGCGCTCTGCCAGGCGCGCGATCGCGTCCTGTCGCGCGCATCCATCCGTGCCCGACTCGCCCCAGCCCGTCGCGTAAACGGTGGCACTTCTCGCCCCCGCGGAAGACGCCTCCTCCAGGATTCCCATGACATGCTCAGCAGGAAGCAGCACCAGCACGTGCTCCGGAACCGAAGGGGTCTGTCGCAGGCTTCGATAGCAGGGCTCGCCGCCGATTTCCCGATGCGCCGGATTGACAAGCCAGCAGGGCCCCGCGAAGCGCCCGCGGATCTGCTCGCGGAACACGGGCAACCATCGGGAATTCGGTGAGGCCCCGACGATCGCAACCGACGCGGGGCGCAAGACCGGCGCTGGATCTCGCCAGCTGGGGACGGTACCGCTCACTTCTTCCAGTCGTAGGACTCGAGGCCAGGCCGGTAGCTTCGATCCTGCTTGAACTGAAGCGCTCCCTGATGCCAGGTCTTCTTAGACACGACGTCGAGTTCCGCCCATTTCGCGCTCTCGAACGCGAGCGCCTCCTCCAGTGTAAGCGTCTGATCTACGCGAAACACCTCCTTGCAGTACGCGAGCACGGTCGGGTTCTTTTTCTTCAACTCGTCGGCAAGGCCCAGCGTCGCCCTAGGGAGCTGTTCGGAAGGCACCACGTCGTTGATGAGCCGGATTTCCGCGGCGCGACGCGCGCCAATCGGCTCCCCGGTCATGATGAGATGGAGGGCATCCCGCGGAGCGAGCAACTGGCTCACCAGCTTGGTCACCCCCCCCGCGGGGATGATTCCCCAGTTGACCTCCGAGAGCCCGAACTTGGCGGTCTCGCTGGCGATGGCGAAGTCGCAGACGGCCAACCAGGCGAAGGCACCGCCGAAGCACCAGCCGTTCACGGCGGCGATGGTCGGCTTCGGCAGAATGCGAAGCCGGCCGAACATCCACTCGAAGGCCGCTTTGCGGGCGGCGGTACGGCCACCGGGCTGGCCCTCCGGGTCGTAGAAGTACTCCTTGATGTCCATGCCGGCGCAAAAGCTGTCGCCTGCACCCGTGATGACGAGCACGCGGGAATCGTCCGCTTCGACTTCGGCCAGGGCGCGGCACATGTCGAAGTGCATCTGCGGATTCATCGCGTTCTTGGCCTGCGGGCGGTTCAGGGTGATGGTCGTGACGTCGTCGGCCCGCTCGACGAGAATCGTTTCGTAGGTCATGCCTCCCTCCCGGTTGCGCGCTATGGCTTCTTGACGCCAAGCTTCGAGGCCATGGCAGCGGTGGCTTCGCGGTCCGTTCGCAGGAACTCCTCGAGTTTCGGGCCCTCGAGCACGTGCCCCATGTCGAGCCCGTTCTTCGCCGCCACCTCGAGGTAGGCACTCGTGCGCGCCGCATTCGCGAAGGCCTCGGACAACCGGCGCGCCACGGGTTCGGGCAGCGCATGGGGTCCATATGCATAGACCACCGCGGACGAGCTGTACGGGTAACCCTGTTCCATGAGGGTCTGGGCGTCGGGCGCGACGTCGAAGCGCTCGGTCTCCATGGATGCCAGCACTCGCATCGCCCCGGCGCGGACATGGGGAGCCCAGCTTGCCGCCGAAAACGCACCGGCGCTCACATGCCCCCCAAGGAGCGCCGTGACCACGGGCGCGTCGCCCTGAAACGGTACGAGTGTCACATCCAGGCCTTCCTGCGCAGCCAGGAGGCGAAGGATCAGGCTGAGCTTGGTTCCTGCACCTGGCGTGCCGATCGACACATTGCCTGAACTGCGCCGCGCCGCGCCGATGAAGTCCTTCAGACTGCGCAAGGGGCTGTCGGCCTTCACGATCAGCCCGACGCGCATGCGCCCAACAGTCACCAGCGCCCGCGTGGTCTCGATCAGGTCCGCGCGCGAACCCTGGAACAAGTGCGCTGCGGTGAAAGTCGTGCTCGGCGTCAGGCCGATCGTATAGCCGTCCGGTTCGGCACTCGCCACGGCAGCCGCCGCAATCGCTCCCGATGCACCGGTGCGATTCGCGACGATGACCTGCTGGCCAAGGGTCTTGCTGGCTTCGTGGGCGAGCGCCCGGGCAAGTACGTCGGTGGTGCCGCCCGCAGCGTATCCGACGATCATGGTGATCGGCCTTGCCGGGAATTCGACCTGCGCGGCAACCCCCTGCGGGAAAATAGAAACAACGGAAAGAGCAGCGAGCCACAGCATCCGCCAGTCCATGATGACGCCTCCTCCAGTTCGGGTTCAGTGACCCGGTCTCGCACCTAATGGGCCTTCACGCCGGATTCCTTGACCACGCGTGCCCAGAGCGGGATCTCTTCACGCACCTGACGGGCGAGCGCATCGCGGCCGTCCGCAGCGGGGGAGAGCCCCATCGATGCAAGCCGTTCGCCCGCATCGGACGACGCGACGACCTTTCGCACGGCCGCTTCAAGCCGCACCAGGACGTGTTCCGGCGTCTTCGCCGGGGCGAAGAGCCCATACCAGACAGTGACATCGAAACCCTTGAGGCCCTGCTCGTCGAGAGTGGGGACATCCTGCAGGCTCCGATCGCGCGCAGGACTCGTCACGCCGATCGCCCGGAGCCTTCCCGAGCGAATGTGCGGCAACGACGTTCCCACCACATCGAACATCGCATCGACCTGCCCTGACATCAGGTCGGCGAGCGCGGGCGCGCTCCCCTTGTATGGAACGTGCGTCATCCGGAATCCGGCCATGCTCCTGGCCATCTCTGCGGCGAGATGCAACGGCGTTCCGGTACCGGGCGAAGCGACACTGATACCATCGGCCTGCCGGTTCGCCCAGGCGACCAGTTCCGGAACGCTGTGCACAGGCAGTGAGGGATTGACAACGGCCACGAGCGCCGACGTCGCCACGCGAGAGATCGGCGCGAAGTCCCGCTGCGGGTCGTAAGGCAGGGACGGATAGATGCTCGGATTGATCGTAATCGCACCACCTGCTCCGAGCAGCAGCGTGTATCCGTCCGGCTGGGCGCGCGCGACCGCCTCGGTTCCAACGATTCCGCCCGCGCCCGCCTTGTTCTCCACGACGACCGGCTGCCCCAGTTCCTCGCCGAGTTTCTGCGCCACGAGCCGCGCAACCCGGTCGTTCGCGCCTCCGGGGGCATATGCAACAACGATGCGAACGGGTCGATCCGGATACTTCGGCTGCGCACCGGCAGAAAAGGCCATGGCCACCAGCCCGGCGAGAAACAGCGAACATGCCGCGCGCCTGACCCCGGCCGGCCGTTGCCGCGCCGGCATCGCCGCACAACTGGCTGCAGGGATTGCCGACATGCGAGCCTTTTCCCTTGCTCTCCGCGTTTCGGCACAAAGTTCCACAAGTTCTCAGGAATGGACCACTGTTCCACAAACTTTAAGGTAGGATCAATCGTCGCGTCAAGAGCCGTCGCAATCATCCAGAGGAAGGAATGAGAACAGCCGCAGCAGGCAAGCGCTCCGGAGAACAGGGGCACGAAGACGTCCCCAAGGGCGTAGCCGCCGTCGAGCGCGCCCTGCGCCTGCTCGAGGCGTTCGATGCGCCGACGCGCTCGATCGGACTCACGGAACTCGCCGAACGGGTCGGGCTTCCGAAAAGCACGGTTCTGCGGCTGATCGGATCTCTGGTGGCACACGGCTTCGTCCAGGTCACTTCGGACGGGCGTCATCAACTCGGCTCCGCGGTACTTCGCCTGGCGGCCGTCTACCAGAAGACGGCTCGACCCGAGGACCTCATCCGGCCAGTGCTCGAACGACTCGCTGCGGCGAGCGGCGAGAGCGCGTCGATGAACATTCGCGAGGGCGAATTGCAGGTATGCCTCTATCGGGTCGATTCGGCCCACGCATTGCGCGACCACATCCGTGCCGGCCAGTGTTTTCCGCTGGATCGCGGATGCTCGGCCCAGGTTCTTCGGGCGGCGTCGGGCGAAGCGGGAGCGCGCTTCGACAGAGTTCGCTCGGAGATCGTCGTCGTCACGCACGGCGAGGTGTTTTCCGGGACCTCCGGGATCGCAGTACCGGTGTTCGGACTGAACCAGGTGCTGGTGGGCGCACTCATCCTCTCGGGCCCGACCAGCCGATTCACGCAGCAGGCGGTCGCGCAGATGAAGAGGCTGCTGGTCGAGGCCGGTGGGTCACTGACGCAGCAACTCGGCGGCAACCCGGCCGCGTTTCGGATGCACTACCCGGGAAAGAGCGCGCGTCGTTCCGGTAAAGGGCGAAGCTGACGCCCGTCGTGCCGCTGGAGACCATCCATGCGAACAACCGCGGTGCAGCCGTGCCGCCGCACGCGCACTCAGCGTGACCGCGAACGTGACGCGACGCTTCGAGGCACTTCGGTTTCCCCGCCGCGCTCGTCCGGGGCAAAGCGCCGGACTTCGCGAAGCGACCACCCCCGCTCGCTGTCGTTTGCGACATCCCGGGCGGTTCTGCCGGCGGCGGCGTCATCGTCGCCGCGATTCGCGCGGCCGCCTTGCGCAATGCCGGCAGGTGGCGCATGCAACTCTCGATGCTCTCGCGTGACGACGGTGCGTGCACCGCGACTGCGACCCGCCGGTCGGTGTTCGATTTCCTGCGCAGCGAACTGCGCGAGTTAATGCCCGAGGCAACCTGGGTTGCTGCCGGAACCGGGCGTTTCCGGTGGGAGGTCAACCAGTGGTGCCTGGAAGCAGGCGGCCATTGCCGCACCGGACTGGAGGACAATGTCAAATTCGATCCGACGAGGTTGGCTGCGAGCAACGCGGAACTCGTCAGGAAGATCGCGGATGCTTGCAAGGATTACGGTCGACATGTGGCCAGTCCTGCGGAGGTACGCCGGTTGCTCGGCCTTCCACCCGCAGCTGCGAATCACTGATCACCACCCGTCCGATCAACCCACCTGCAGGTGCAATCCGTGTCGGCAAATCCTCTTCCGCACTCTCGCGATTCGGGGGCGGGTTTTGGGGTCGCGACATTGATGAACCAGGCGCGCGCCGCGCAGCGAGAACACGAGCGTTGCAGTCAGGGGCAGGTCGACGAGGCCGCACTGGCGGCCGGATGGGCGATCATCGAGCCCTCGCACAACCGGGAGCTGGCGGAGATGGCAGCCCCGGAGACGGAGCTCGGAAACGTCGAGGACAAGGTTCTGAAGGACCACCGCAAGACAACGGGTCTGCTCCGTGATCTCCGGGGACTCCGCGCCGTCGGGGTGATTTCCGAAAATCCGGTGCGGGGATTGATCGAGATCGCGCGGCCGGCCGGAGTGGTGGCCTGTTCAATATCACGAACGCCATCGCGAGCATCCACAGCCGGATGCACACGATCGGTGGGGAGCAATCTACTTCCGCTGCCTGAACTTCCTGAGCGCCGCCAGCTGCGCGATCGCCGCCGCCAGCTCGGCCTGCGCCTTCGCGTAGTCGATCGCGCCGGTGCGGTTGGTCAGCGCCTCTTCGGCCGCGCGCTTGGCTTCCTCGGCTTTCGCCTCGTCGAGGTCGTGGCCGCGGATGGCCGTGTCGGCCAGCACGGTGACGCGGTTCGGCTGCACCTCGAGGATGCCCCCGGCCACGAACACGAATTCTTCCTCGGCCTGGCCGGCGACCTTGATGCGCACCGCGCCCGGCTTGATGCGGGTGATCAGCGGCGTGTGCTGCGGGTAGATGCCCAGTTCGCCCGCCTCGCCGGGCAGTGCCACGAACTCGGCCTTGCCTTCGAAAATCGAGCGCTCGGCGCTCACCACGTCGACGTGAATCGTGTGCATGATGGCCGCCTTACTGCAGCGTCTTGGCCTTCTCGATCGCTTCCTCGATCGTGCCGACCATGTAGAACGCCTGTTCGGGCAGGTGGTCGCATTCGCCGTCGACGATCATCTGGAAGCCGCGGATCGTGTCTTTCAGCGCGACGATCTTGCCGGGGGTGCCGGTGAACACCTCGGCCACGTTGAACGGCTGCGACAGGAAGCGCTGGATCTTGCGCGCGCGCGCCACCGCCAGCTTGTCGTCCGGCGACAGCTCGTCCATGCCGAGAATCGCGATGATGTCGCGCAGCTCCTTGTAGC
>CAADHA010000034.1 GCA_900696685.1 uncultured Planctomycetota bacterium | reverse complement strand
CGTCCGCAAGCGATGCGAGCAGATCATCGGCTGGGCCAAGACGGTCGCGGGCCTGTCGCGAACCAAGTTCATCGGCCACGTGCGGATCGAGAACTCGGCGCTGATGTGCGGCGCCGCGTACAACCTGTTGCGAATGACCAAACTGGTGCCGAGTTGACGGCCGGCGGCGTCCAACGCCAGCGATGCAGAGCCGCCGGCCACGAACGCGGGCGATTCCAGACTCGCCGACACCCCGACGACCGCCGCATGACAGCACCGCCGACCCAATTACCCGAGAATCCGCCACAACTCAACAGTTCCTTAGCGGCCTGCTAGAGGCGGAGCATGGGCGTCTCGCGGTGCGAGCGGGCGGCCGCACACAAGGCAACTGCGGCGAGCGATCGACGAATCTGAGCGACGCGCTGCCGCCCATCCTGTCCTGCGCGTCGGCCCGGCCATTTCCATCGGATCGAGTCAAAGCGGCGATTGCCGTACCCCAACCGCGGCACATTCTTCATGCTCATGCACGCACCGGTTCAACTCCCGCGATCACGTTCAAGGCTCGACTCAACGCCCTCATACCATTCCCACCCGCGGCGTGATGCGTTCAGCGTCGCTGCCCAACTCAAAGTATTCGCCCGGCCTGATGCTGAACATCGCCGCAACGAGGCTCGAAGGGATCGTCTCGCAGAGTTGGCGCATCTCGCGGGTGTTGGCGTTGTAGAAGCGGCGGGCGGCGGCGATGCGGTCTTCGGTCAGCGCCAGTTCTCGCTGGAGTTCGAGGAAGTGCGCATCAGCCTTGATCTGCGGATAGCGTTCGACGATCGCAAACAACTGCTTGACGCCGAGCATGAGGGCGGTTTCATCTCGCGCCTGCGAAGCCGCGCCGGCCTGGCTTGCCGCGGCGGCATTGCGCAGAGCAATCACCTTTTCCAACGTCTCTCGCTCGTGCGCCGCGTAGCCCTTCACCGTGGCGACGAGGTTGGGGATCAACTCGTAGCGCCGCTTGAGTTCAACGTCGATGTCCGACCACGACTCGGCGACGTGCTGGCGCAGCGAGACCAGGCGGTTGTAAATGACCAGTACGTAGATGAGCGGCACGAGGAGGAGCAGCGCGAGAAGGCCGAGGGGGATGATCCACTGCATTTCAGCCACCTTCATGGGAATCAACGCGAGGCCCGAACAGTGCTGCATAGAAGACCGAGCCGAGCAGAAAGACCACGCCAAGGCAGAGCAGAAACGCCACGGAGTCGACCCGCGCCATGCCCAGCGCCACAGCGAGGGCCGCCCCCGCGCCGAACCACAGAACCGCCGCGACGCCAAGGCGCACCAGAACCTGCCGCGTACTGAGCCTGACTCGCTCACTCATCGCTGCGAAACTCGACTTCGCGGATGCGCGTTTCGCGGAGCACGACATCGCCGCGCCGCTCCTGCCGCTGGGTGGATTCGATGACCTGTCTGTCGGACTTGTCGCAAGCGGCCCGGCGCTCGCCGGCCACATCCTGCCGTACGGCCTTCATGATGTGACCGAAGAACTCGCCGATGCAGCGCATGAGCGGCTTTTTGGACGGTTCGGTCATCTCACTCCTGCCCGCTCTCCCGCCTGTGGATCTCATCTATCAGCGCATCAATCTGCCCGATTGTGAGCAGGTCGCGGCGATCTTCATTGACGAGCGCGCACGGCGCCGTGTCGCAGGCGCCGAGACACTCCATGCAGCGCAGAGTAAAGAGGCCGTCGGACGTAGTCTCGTGCGGCTCGATGCCGAGTTTATCTCGCAGGTGATCGACGATCGCCTGGTGTCCGCATGCTTCGCACGAGATTGACTGGCACACGCCGATGATGTATTTGCCGACGGGGTGGAAGAAGAACTCTTCATAGAACGAGGCGGTGTCGAGGACCTGTGCCGGCGCGAGGTCGAGGAAGTCGGCTACCTCGAGCAGCGCCTGGTGTGGGAGATAGCCCACGTGGTGCTGCACTTCGTGAAGCACCGGCAGCAGCGCCGCCATCTTCGTCTCGTAGCGCGGCAGGATGCGTTTCGCGAGATCATCTCGCATTGTCTGCGTGAGGTACGGCTCGTCGCGCCGCTCGATCTCCATCGTCGCCGAGTTCTTGGTGATCCACGCCATGCGTCGTCCTGATTCAGCGATCCAGTTCGGCCGCGATGATGTTGAGGCTGCCGAGGATGGCAACGGCGTCGGAGAGCAGGTGCCCCTCAAGCATCTTCGGGAACGACTGATAGTTGATGAATGAAGGGGGCCTGGTCCGCGCCCGCCACGAGCGAGGGCCGCCGTCGGAGACGATGTAATATCCCAGTTCGCCGTTGGCCGTCTCCTGGCAGGCGTAGACCTCGGCAACCGGCGCTTTCCAGCCACGATTGGTCATGATGATCTCGAAGTGCTGGATGAGGCCCTCGATCGAGCCGTAGACCTGGTTCTTGTCGGGCTTGACGAATTTGCCGCCGGCGAACGTATCCACCGGCCCGCCGGGAATGTCGTCGATGAGTTGGCGAATGATCTCGACGGACTGGCGGATCTCGAAGAGGCGCACGTAGTACCGGCTGAAGACATCGCCGTCGTTCATGACTGCGACCTTGAACTTCACGGCCGATGATCCCTGCCCGTCCCAGTTGTCGGCGAAGCAGAGGTAGGGATCATCCTTGCGCACGTCGCGCCGCACGCCCGACGCCCGCGCCACCGGGCCGGAGAGGCTCCACGCGATCGCGTCGGCCCTGTCGATTACACCGATGCCCTGAGTGCGGTCCAGGAAGATGCGGTTGCGGTTGAGCAGCGTCTCAATGTCATCGAGCGCCGGCGGCATCTCTTCGTCAATGAACCGCTTGACGAGCGTACGGAAGGTCTGCTCATCAGGGAGATCGCGCATGAGGCCTCCGACGCGAGTCCAGTCGGGATGGAAACGCTGGCCGGAGATGAAGTCGCAGATGTCATTAATGCGTTCGCGCTGGTTGAAGCCGTAAAGGAATCCGGTGAAGGCCCCGAGATCGAGCGCGGCCGTGCCCACGCAGAGGAGATGGTCCTGGATGCGGCCCATCTCGTGCATGATCGTCCGCAGCACCTTGCAGCGCGGTGTGATCTCGATGCCGAAGAGTCTCTCGACCGCATGGTGCCAGGCGATGTCGTTGGCGATCGGCGAGATGTAGTTCATCCGGCTGACCGTGCAGACGTACTGGTTGTAGTCGTGGTGCTCGGCGAGTTTCTCGAACCCCGAGTGCAGGTAGCCGATGTGAGGGGTGACACGGACGACCCGCTCGCCGTCGAGTTCCATGACCAGGCGCAGGGTGGTGTGCGTGGCGGGATGCTGGGGGCCGAAGTTGAGCACCCAGCGCTCGCCCGAATCTGCTTGACGGCTCAGGTAGTCGAGCCGTTCATCGTCGAGTTCAATGGGGTCGATCGGCTTGATGGTGTAGGGCATGGTCGGCTCGTCCAGCGCGTCCGGAGCGCCGACATCATAGGTCGATCGCGCCGCGACGGGCGGCAAGCAATGCGGGCTGGCGGCAACCGGCGCCGTTTCAGAATCCCGACATCTGTCCGGCATAGCGGCGATGCAGGCGATGGAGATAGACGCCGAGCACGGCGGCGCCGCCGAGCATCGCGATCCCCGTGGCCAGTCCCGACACGCCCCGCCCGCCCGATGCCTCAAGCACGGCGAGATCGCCGGTCGGCGACGCGCCGGGCGCCGCGAACCAGTAGTCGTACATCTCCCATCCGCCGTAGCCCAGCATGAACACAATGGCCGACGCGATGAGCAGCTGATGAAAGACGATGAGTTTCATGATCCGGAGGATTGTAGACGGAAGGTGAGGATCGGATCATTGGGGGGTTTCCCTCAGCCCCCGCCGCCGGACCGATTCGACTAGAATGATCTGTCCCGGGGCCTCGATGCGTTGGCCGATACACGAGAGGACAGAGGCGTGTCCACCATGAGCGCGAATCGCAAGGCATCCAGCCCCGTCACTCAAGCCTCCGAACCCGCCGTTGAGCCAGAGGCCCTGAGCCTCTCGGGCTACGTCATCGATCGGATGTACGGGCCTGATTCGGCGTCCGGGCGCGACTACGCCACGGCGGTCGGCGACTCCGGCCAGTTCCCTTTCACGCGCGGCATCCATGCCGGCATGTACCGCGACCGCCTCTGGACCATGCGTCAATTCGCCGGGTTCGGGAGCGCCGACGACACCAACCGCCGATTCAAATATCTCCTGGAGCAGGCCAGAGGGACCAACGCCAACACCGGTCTCTCCACGGCCTTCGACCTTCCGACCTTGATGGGGCGCGACAGCGACGACCCTCTCTCGATGGGCGAAGTCGGCCGCTGCGGCGTGGCGATCGACACCATCGAAGACATGCACCGCCTGTACGCCGACATCCCGATCGACCACGTGACCGTCAGCCAGACGATCAACGGGCCGGCGGCGATCATCTGGGCGATGTACCTCGCGATGGCGCGTCAGCGGGGTTTCGACTGGAACGACCTCGGCGGCACACTCCAGAACGACATCCTCAAGGAGTTTCACGCGCAGAACGAGTTCATCTATCCGCCTGAAGCCTCGACCAAACTCGTCATCGACACAATCGAATTTCAAACGATGCACGTGCCGCGCTGGAACAGCGTCTCGATATCCGGCTACCACATCCGCGAGGCCGGGTCGACGGCGACGCAGGAACTCGCCTTCACACTGCGCGACGGCATGGAGTACGTCGAGTGGTGCATTCGTCGCGGCCTTGACATCGATGAGTTTGCGCCGCGGCTGTCTTTCTTCTTCAACAGCCACAACGAGTTCTTCGAGGAGATATGCAAGCTCCGCGCCGCCCGCCGAATCTGGGCTCGCGTCATGCGGGACCGCTACAAGGCGAAGAACCCGCGCTCGTGGCTCCTGCGCACGCACGTTCAGACGGCCGGCTGCTCGCTCACCGAGCAGCAGCCCTACAACAACATCATCCGCGTCGCCTACCAGGCCATGGCGGGCGTGCTCGGCGGATGCCAGAGCCTGCATACGGACAGCATGGATGAGACGCTCGGCCTGCCCACCGAGCAGGCCGTCACCATCGCCCTGCGCACCCAGCAGATTCTCGCGCACGAGACCGGCGTGACGCGCACGGCGGACCCACTCGGCGGATCCTACTTCGTCGAAGCCCTCACCGACAGGATGGAGCGCGACGCGCTCGAGATCATTCACGAGATCGACGACATGGGCGGCGTGATCGGCGGCATCACGCGCGGGTACTTCCGACGCGCCATCGCCGAGGCGTCGTACCGTTTCGGACAGGAGATGGAACGCGGCGACCGCCTCATCGTCGGCGTCAACGCCTACGTCGATGAGAATGAGAAGCGCAACGTCGAGATCCTCCAGATCAGCCACGAGGTGGAGACCGAGCAGATCAGGCGGCTCAACGAGTTCAAGAATCGGCGCGACAGGAACGGGGTCGGCGCGGCCCTCGACCGCATCCGCAAAGCCGCCCGCAACGATGAGAACGTCATGCCCAGCCTCGTGGAGGGCGCGGAGGCGAACTGCACCCTCGGCGAAATGGTGCAGGCGATGGCGGACGTCTACGGCCGCTACAGCGGCGGGCCGGAGTGGTAAGGTGGCGCATCTTACAATCTCCCAGTCGCACATGAGCACGCCCATGCACGCGAATGAACTTCGAAGACGCCTCAAGGCCGAGCCGTTCATGCCCTTCACGATCAACATGTCGGATGGGCGGACTTTTGCCGTCAGGCATCCCGAAATGCTCCACCTCTTCCCTGGCATGGAGCGAATCGCTGTCCTTGGCCTTCCGAAAGAGGAAGCGACCGAAGTCATCTCCCTTATCCATATTGCGTCGATCACGGTGACGGAAGGAAACGGTCGATCCCGTGGCCGCAAGAAGGCCGGCTGATCCACCTGCGTCGTCGCCTTCCGGTTCACACTTCTGTAATTTTCGGAAAAACGAGCCGCTTTGCCTTGCCGACTTTCCGCGCTTCCCGTACCATCGGGCCGGCATCGGTGTGCGCGGCCCGGCTGTTGTGGCTCGGTCGCAGCGCGATGCACAGTCCCCCACTCTCCACACAAGGAGCCAGAGAATGAGCCAGGTCAATCCCATCCCCGAAGGCTGCGCCGGCCTCATCCCCCATCTCGTTGTCAAGGGTTGCGACAAGGCCCTCGACTTCTACAAGAAGGCTTTCGGCGCCGAGGAGATCTGCCGCATGCCCTCGCCCGACGGGCGCGTGATGCACGCGGAGATCCGCATCGGCTCGGCGATGATCTTCCTCGCCGACGACTTCCCCGAGTACTGCGGCGGCAAGGCGCGCAATCCCCAGGCGCTGGGCGCCACGCCTGTGACGCTTCACCAGTACGTCAAGAACTGCGACGCGGCGATTGATCGCGCCGTCAAGGCCGGCGCCAAGGTGACCATGCCCGCGGCCGACATGTTCTGGGGCGACCGCTATGGCATCGTCACCGACCCGTTCGGCCACTCGTGGGCCTTTGCCACGCACATCAAGGACATGACCCCCGACGAGATGGCGCAGGCCGCGGAAGCCGCATTCGCCGGCGCCGGCAACTGAGTTGCCGCCGGCCGACTCGTCTTCACAACCCCGCCGGACCGTCGCAGGCGCGACGGTCCGGCTGCGTTTTTTAATCACGCTCGATCAGGGTCGAATGCTTGATCGACCGAATTGAGGTCTCACGTATACTCGATCAGCGGGGTGCGAAAGGGCGTCTTCTCGCACTCGAGCCTCGGAGCATTGCCATGGTCATCCCTCCGCCAAAGCCCATTACACCCGTCCGGTGCATCGCCGTCGCCGATCAGCGCCGCGTTCGACTCTTCGCCGCCAATATTACCGGAGGCACGCATCCTCTGCATCTCGAGGAAGTGGCGTCGCGCGAGAACTCCCTCCTGCCGCACGACCGAGGCGGTCGACCCACCGGCACTGGCGTGCCGGGTATCTCCTACGAGAGCGCCGATCGCATGCACGACGTGCTGCGCAACCAGTTCGCCGCTGAGGTCGTCCAGTGGCTCGCGATCGAAATGCGGCGCCGTCCGACCGACGGGACACTCCGCCTCATCGCGCCGCCTGAGTTCCTCGGCGCCCTCCGCCGCGCCTTGGCGGCCCACCCGCTTGCCGCCCGAATCACCGAGCATGCTGCAGATCTCGGCGGCCTCTCCGTCGCCGAACTTGAGCGCCATCCCGCCCTCGTCGATCAATGGCGTGATTCCGCCTGACGCCTCACGAACAGCCACGGCACGAGGAGCAGCGTCAGGCCGACCACTTCCAGCATGAGCATCACCACCGCGCGCAGCGGCCACGGGCCGAGCACGTCCGCCTTCGACGCACCGGGGCCTATGTAGCCGTAGTACGTCCCCAGCATCACGTTCACCGGAACGACGAGCGCGTAATAGCCCGCCAGCAGACCGACGGCGATCCGCCAGTCGCCCCACTGAGGCCGAAGCCGCGTCACCATCACGAGATACAGCGCCGACCCCACAATCTCCAGGTGCGTGAGCCAGAAGAGATAGAAGTGCACGTGCGCCGGTCCTTCCGTCAGCACGGGCATGATGAACGCGATGAGGCTCAGGCCGATTCCCCAGAAGTACACCACGGCCCGCAGCCAGCGCCTCTCCACCACGAGCGCCGCCGCCGCCAACACCGCCACAACGTCGCAGATATGCAGCGGAAGGCTCGCTCGCCAACTGAAGTTTGCAGGAAGCAGCCACCACACGATGATGAACGCCTGCGTGAGCAAGGTGAACGCCGCCCAGCCGAGGCGCAGCCGCTGTTCCGCACCCGGCCGCGAGTCGCGCCAGCGCCGCCCCAACGCGCATGCGGTCGCTGCAGCCGCCACGCATACTGCCACGGCCAATGCGTGCACGAACGAACCGGACTGAAAGCCCTCGACGTCCACCACCGCATCATCGGCACGGCGCGGCCTCCACCATCGATCCCAGTGACGGCCGCACATGCGTCATCCAGGTCACCGGCGCTCTTCCAGGTCCTCAATCGTCTTCGGCCAGTCGTCGCGCAGCAGGCGGGAAAGGGATCGATCCGCCAGCACCCGTCCACCGGTCTGACACTTGGCGCAGTAGTTCATCTCGTTCTCGGCATAGATGATGCGCTGCACGGGCGCCTTGCAGCGCGGACAGGGCTTGCCGAAACGACCATGCACGGCGAACCCGTCACGGAACGCGGTGATCTGTCCGCGACCGGGAAACTTCCGCCCGCCGTCAAACTCTTCGCGCAGGCGCTGCGACCATTCACTGAGGACGGTCCCGGCCGCGTCGTGCAGCGCCGCGATCTGCTTCTCGCTCATGTCGCCGGTGCGCAGGAATGGAGAGAGTTGGGCCGCATGAAGAATCTCATCGGAGTACGCATTGCCGACGCCGTCGACGAGGCGCGGATCGGTCAAGGCCCGCTTGAGCGTGCGGTTCTCACTTCGCAGCCTTTCGATCAGTTCCTCGCACGTGCAGGTAAGCAGATCGATGCCGCCGCGGCTGATGCGTTGCAGTTCCTCGGCGCCGGCTACGGCGGTGAGTGTTGCGCGGTGCTTCGTCCCCGCCTCGGTGAGCAGAAGCGTGCCATTCTCGAAGCGAAAGGCTGCGAGATCGTTGAGTCCCGCCGGCCGTGCCCGATCATCGCGCCACTGCAGCCGGCCCGCGATCATCAGGTGAATCACCAGCGCCGCCCCGGAGTCAAACTGGAGAACGATGCGCTTGCCCAGACGCGTGGCGCCGGTCAACGCACGTCCACTAAACGCATCGAGCGGCGGTTCGACCGATCGTAAGAGTGATGGGCCGCGAACGAAGATGCCGTCGAGCCGCCGCCCGACCGCATGATGCCGCAGCGCATCGAGATACACCAGTATGTCGGGCAATTCGGGCATGCGCAGCCGGCGACGTTCTCAATCCGACAATGCTGAAGCCTCCGTCGTGCTGCGCTTTCCTCGCGGTCGCGACCGCGCGGCCAACGAGGACTTCACTGAACCCTTGCCCAGCAGTTCCAGCATCCGGTTGAGGGCCACCAGCGCCCACTTGCGCGCGTCAGGATGGACCTTGATCTGGTTGACGACCCTGCCTTCGGCGAGGTTGTCCAGCGCCCAGAGCAAGTGCGGCTGATCGATTCGATACATCGTCGTGCACAGGCACTGGCAGCCGCTGAGCATCTCGACGTGGACGCCGCGCCTCTTCGCCTCATTGGCGATGCGGTTGACGAGGTGCGTCTCTGTCGCCACCGCCCATCGGCTTCCCTTCGGCGCCGCCTCGATCGTCTTGATGATGTACTCGGTCGAGCCGGACAGATCAGCCAGATCGACCACCTCCTGGCGAACTTCGGGATGCACCAGCACAGTTACATCCTTGTGTTTGCGGCGCATCTCCGCCACGTGCTCCGGGCGATACAGCATGTGGACGCTGCAATGGCCCTTCCAGAGCAGAATCTTCGCCTGCCGAATCTGATCGGCCGTCTGGCCCCCGGATTCCTGTCTCGGATCCCACAGGGCCGTCTGCGCCCTCTTTCCAGTCCTGGCTGCATCGACCTCCGTCACAAAACCCGCCGCTTTCGCCGTGTTCCGTCCGAGGTGCTGGTCGGGAAGGAAGAGAATCTTGACATCCTCGCCCTTGCGCAGCAGATTCTCCCCCCCGCCAGCGCCCACTCGAAGACCCGTGCCGCGTTGGAACTCGTGCACACCGCGCCTCCGTGCCTGCCCACGAATGCCTTGATGGCAGCGCTGCTGTTCATGTAGGTGATCGGGATCACGCGCGTCGCCGGGCCCTTTGTCTCCTCCAGCGCCTCGTGAATCTCCTCCCACGCCTGCACCATCTGCTCATAATCCGCCATATCCGCCATCGAACATCCGGCGGAGAGATCCGGCAGGATCACCGCCACGTCATCAGGCGTGAGAATGTCGGCGCTCTCCGCCATGAAGTGAACGCCGCAGAAGACAACGTACTTCGCACCCACCTCCCGCACCTTCATCGACGCCAGTTGCGACAGTTTGAACGAGTCGCCCGTGAAGTCCGCGTGCTGGATGACATCATCCTGCTGGTAGTGATGGCCGAGGATCACCAGTCGCTCGCCGAGTTCCGCCCGCCGCGCGCGAATCGCCCCGGCGAGTTCCTCGTCGGACATCTGCACGTACTTCAATGGCAAGGCCGGCTGCCAGAGCATGGCGTCACCTCGCATCAGCCGCATTCGAGGCGCTGCGGGCCGACCGCCGCCCGCAACCGCCAGTCGACTCAACGACCGACATCGCCAAATGATATGCGGCGCCTCCTGCAGCCCGGATACGGTCACTCCCCGATCCCCTGCCGGCCGCAAGCCGGCCCGGCCCGCTTCGACCCTGCTGGTTCCCCGCCCCGCCCGCTCGCCGGCATCGTCGTGAAGCGCCATTGTTCCGCCGGCAGGCCACGACTCAGCAATACACCCCAATCCTGCCGCACTCTCACTCTCGTTCGACTTGTATTCGCATACCATTCTCTCAATCCAAATTGCGTCCACCCGCACGGCGCGGCCCCGAATGGCCGACCTCACCGCCCGCGCGACCCGACCACCATGGGAGTTCCGATGCCCGCTACTGCCCCAATCCTCGTCCCTGCCGTCCTTCCGCCACTGCTGGACCGCGAATTTCTTTCCGCGAAGTTCGCCGCCGGCCTCGCATGGCGTGAATACCTTGCGACAGGCAAACCAGCCCAGCGCGAAGCCTGGAACGCGGTCTACAACCAGGTCGCCCTCTCCGGCTCACAGCAGAAACTCATCGCCGACTTCAAACGCGAAATGAAAGTCATCTGCATCTCCGGAATCTGGTGCGGAGACTGCGTCCAGCAAGGCCCCCTCCTTCAGCGAATCGCTGAAGCAAACAACCGCATCCACCTCGTCTGGCTCGACCGCGATGAGCCCAAGGACCTTGCCTCACGGGTTCAGATCAACCAGGGGCTGCGCGTTCCCACCGTCATCTTTCTCTCCGAAGACAACGAGTTCTGCGGTCTCTACGGCGACCGCACGCTCACGCGCTACCGCGCCATGGCGGACTCTCAACTCGGCCCCGCCTGCCCCATCCCCGGCGCCCCCATTCCCACCGACGAACTCCTCGCCACCATGCAGGACTGGCTTGATGAGTTTGAACGCATCCAACTCCTTCTCCGCCTCAGCCCGCGCCTGCGGGAGAAACACGGCGACTGACGACCGCGATGAGCGAATCTTCGCGCGAACCGAGGGATGGCCGGTCCGAACGGCCACGATGACGCCGGTCGAATTGCGCGGCCGCGTCCGCCGCTGGCTCATCCGCCAGCGCTGCTCGCCCCACCTGTTCGCCTCCGCCTTCGATCACGCAAAACTTCCCCTATGACCACACACGTCTGAATCCGCGCAGAAGTCAACAGGTGCGTCCGAAGACCCGCTCGATCTCCGGAAGCCAGCGGCGGACCGTCGAGGCGTCGAATCGCTCGGGCAGGTCGTGCGGCAACCGGCGTGTGAGAAGGAACTCCAGGACCTGGCGCGCAACTTCGCTCGGCCGCTCCATGCCGCGCGACCAGTGGTCATAATCCGCCCAGGAGAGGGTGAATGTCAGGCGGGCGGGGGCCTCAGCGCCGCCGGCCACTTCGACGGTGAAGCGCCAGCCTGACTCGATCTCCTCCTCGCGCTGGATCTGAACGGCGGCCACCGGTTTGCTCCCCGGGAGTATAATCCATGCTTCGCAAGGGACACCATGACTTTTCTCCTCGAAACGATCCGGCTCGGCCTCAAGAACCTGCGCCTGCACCTGCTGCGCTCGCTGCTGACGGCGTTCGGGATCGTGCTGGGGATCGCATCGGTGATCGTGATGATGGCGATCACGGAAGGCTCGAAGCGCAGCGCCCTCAAGCAATTCGAGATTCTCGGGGCGAGGAACGTGATCGTGCGTTCCGTCAAGCCGCCCGAGCAGGCGGAGATGGGCGGTGGTTCGAGCAGTCAGCAGACGGACATGGTGCTCTCGTACGGCCTGACGCGGCAGGACTATCGCCGGCTTGAGGCGCAGTTCGCCGGGCACGCTGAGGTCATTGTGCCTCTGAAACTCTGCGGTGCGACGGTCACGCGCGGCTCACGGCAGATGACCAGCCAGACCTTCGGCACGACGCCTGACCTGCCTCGCTGCGCCAACCTGCCCGTTCAGCAGGGACGGTATCTCCTGCCCATCGACATTGAGTCGGAGGCGTCGGTGTGCGTGATCGGGCGGACCGTGGCGGCGCAACTTTTTCCGCTCGAAGAGGCGCTGGGAAAGACGCTGCGCGTGGACGATCAGATCTTCACGGTGGTGGGAGTGCTGGCGCCGGTCGGCCTGGCCGGCGGCGCCGGGAGCGCCCTGGTCGGCCGCGACCTCAACCAGGACGTTCACATTCCCCTGACGACGGCCATGGCGAAGTTCGGCGACGTCATCATGCGGCGCAGCGCCGGCAGCCGCGACATCACCAGCATCGAGTTGAGCGAGGTTTACATCGGCATGCCGACGATCGAGGCGGTGTCGCGAGGCGGTCACATGGCCGAACGCATCATCGACATCGGCCTGAGGCGGGGTGAAGACGTCACCGTCATCATTCCCTACGAACTCCAGGAGATGGCCAAGCGCACGGCGCGCATCTGGAGCCGCGTCATGCTCTTTATCGCCGCCATCGCACTGGTCGTGGGAGGCACGGGCATCATGAACATCATGCTCGCGTCGGTGACGGAGCGCACGCGCGAGATCGGCATCCGCCGCGCCTTGGGCGCGACGCGGCGCCATATCACGTGGCAGTTCCTCGTCGAGACGGGCGTCCTCTCCCTCTTCGGCGGGATGATCGGCATCTTCATCGGAGTCTTCGGAGCGATGGCGCTTGGCGCGGCCCTGCCCGATCAGTTTCCAACGCAGGTCACGGGCTGGTCGATCGCAGTGAGTTTCGTCGTGGCCTGCGGCGTGGGGCTGATCTTCGGCCTCTATCCGGCCAACGTCGCCGCCAGCCAGGACCCCATCGTCGCCCTGCGCCACGACTGACGCGGACGCGCACGCCGCCGGATCATGCGCCCGCTGCGCCTATGCTCCGGGCCGATCATGAACGCTCAACGCCTAACCCAGGCCGACGCGCGAATGAGCGCCCGCGACGCGGCGATGTCCTTCATCACGCAGCAGGTGCCTCGCTGGCCCGATCTCGGTCTGAACCAGATCGGGGTCGCAGAATCGGCCGAGCGTGATGCGCCGCTGGCCAGGGCGATCGTCTCGGAGACGCATCGCCGCTGGCTGACGCTTGAGGGGTTGCTTGCCGCGCGGCTCAGCCAGCCGCTCTCAGGCATTGAACCAAAACTGCGAGCGGCGTTGCTGGTCGGGACCGCACAGATCTTCTTCATGGAAAGCCAGCCGGATCACGCGGTCGTCAGCGACGCCGTCGCCTGGGCTTCGCGCCGCATCCGGCGTGGAGCGGGTGGAATGGTCAACGCCGTGCTCCGCAAGATGATTGGTCTGCGCGGCCAGATCGTGAATCGTCCTGCGCCCGATGGTCGCGATGCCCTGCCCCTTTCGGACGGGCGCTGGATCGAGTTGACGGAGAATGCCCTGCCGGACGAACCCGTCGAGCGCCTGGCGATGCAGACCAGCCATCCTGTCGAACTGATGAGGCGCTGGGTGGCGCGATGCGGTCCCGCCGGCGCGGAGCGTCTTGCGCTGCACAGCCTCGTGGTGGCGCCGACGATCGTGACTGGGCTGTCCGCCGCGGCGATCGGCGAGCACGAGCATCTGGCGCCGCATGACGAACCGGGATTCGCGCTGTGGAACGGATCACACGGCGGCCTGGTCGATCTGCTTGCCGCGCATCCCGAAGCGCGCGTGCAGGATCCGGCGTCTCACGACATCGTGCGCATCATCCGTGAGAGCGTGGACACGCCTCGCCTGATCGTCGATGCGTGCGCGGGTTCGGGCACGAAGACCGCGCATCTGGCGGAGGCGTTTCCCGAAGCGAGCATCATCGCGGCGGACGTGGACTCCCGCCGCTACGCCCTGATGCGGGAGCGCTTCGCCGCCTCGCCGCGAGTGCAGGTGGTCGCGCACGACCGGCTGATCGAATGGGCCGGGCGGGCGGATCTGCTGCTGCTGGACGTGCCGTGCACTAACACGGGAACGCTGGCGCGGCGCCTCGAGGCGAAGTACCGCGTCGATGCGGCGCATCTCGATTCGCTCCTGGCGCTTCAGAGGCAGATCGTCGCCGATCACCTCGCGCTCCGCGCTCCCGACGGATTGGTCGCCTACAGCACGTGCAGCCTTGAGCCGGAGGAGAACGAACAGCAGGCGCGGTGGATCTGCCGGTGGCACGACCTGCGGATCCTTCGCGAACACAGCCGGAGTCCATCGGGCCAGCCGGGTGACGGGCCGGGGCGATACGCCGACGGCGCATATCTCGCATTGATCCGGTAGGCTAGTATTTGTGCAGTCGGCCCGAATGAACAGTTCGACAGGGTCCAATGCAGCAGGGGCGGGCGGGCGATCATGAATCTTCTCGACATTCTTCGGCTCGAGTGCATCCGGGTGCCTCTCGGCCATGCCGAAAAGAAGGCGATCATCGACGAACTCGTGGACCTGCTGTGCTCCGTCCACAAGATCGCCCGCGCCGACGAACTTCGCCAGGCGGTCTGGAGCCGCGAGCAGACGCGCACGACCGGCATCGGACAGGGCCTCGCGATCCCGCACGGCAAGTCGGAAGCCTGCGACGACCTGATGCTGGCGATCGGCAAGCCGGCGCAGCCAGTGGACTTCCAGAGCATCGACCGCCAGCCGGTCAAACTGGTGGTACTGCTGGTCAGTCCGCCGGACCAGACGAGCCGGCACATCCAGGCGCTGGCGCGCATCAGCCGCCTCATGACGCAGGATGACTTCCGCGAAGCGGTGTACAACGCCACGAGCGCAGAAGAGATTTACCGCCTCTTCGAGCAGTACGAGAGTTCCACGGCTCAGAGGTGAGGCGCCATGGCCAGCCGGCTCACGCTGTTGACTTGGAGTTTGCTCGCGCTGAGCCTGATCGCCGGCGGGTGTAAATCGACGCCGGGTTCGTCGGCGCCTGATCCTTCCACTGCGCCGCCCGAGGCCGTCGAGGCCGAAACGCCCCCGCGACAGGATGTGGCACCCCCGGTCGAGGCCGCTCGACGCGGAGAAGGCGTCTCTCCCGTTGTGCCCGAGGTTGAACAGGAGCCGCGTTACGCCGACGTGGACTGGCCCCATCTGCGCATCGATCTCAATGCCCGGGTCATCGAGATCGAGGGCGTCTGCGCCATCAACTCCGGCTGGCTCGAACAGATCGTCTGCACCGTTGAGACTCGCACGCATGAATCGCTCGTCGCCACGCAGGCCAAACCCAGCCACCTACACGCCGCCCTGCTGCTCATCGGCCTCGAACCGGGGAAGCCCGGCTGGTGGAACGTTGATCCCGACGATCCGGAAGGCAGGAAGTGGATCGTGCAGCCGCCCGCGGGTTCGCATGTGAGCATTACCTTTGAGTGGAAGGACGGCGAGGGTGTGCTCCGCCGCGCAGCCGCGCGTGAGTGGGTGCGCGACTTCCACACGCACAACCTTCTGCCGGAGGGTCCGTGGATTTTCGGCGGGTCGATGATGAAACCCGACTACACCGGCGTTATGACCTACGTCGCCGACCGCACAGGCTCGATTGCAGGACTTGTCACCTTCGGCGACGAACTCCTCGGCTGGTGCGAGGTCCTGCCGGATCAGGAGTCCGTCATGGCGCCGGAGTGGGAAGCGAATACGCCGGCGATGCCTGAAACGGGAACTCGCGTGGTGGTCCGCCTGCGGGCGATGGAATAGTCGGCTGCCCGTCGTGATCGATCCGGCGGGGTGTGGTCAAGGGTGGTGAGATTTGGAACCTGTCTGAAAACAGTCGGGTGCCGAGGTCCGGAGAGAGGCTCTGCGACCGGAGGCCCACATCGTGACGCGGACGGTCGATCACACCGGCTCGGTCGTCGATCGCGCGCCGTCGTGACCCGCGCTCCCGAAGCGTCGCTTGACCACGGCACCCCCAGTTCTCATACAGTCTCAAACGTCGTTCATTTGCAGCGAGACTCGATCCTCAGTCAGCCGCGCGTCGATGAAACAGGCCGGCGGCCGCCATGTCTGTCGGCAAACGCGTGCACATCAAGCCTTGACTGCTGAGGAGGCCGACAATGCGCAGGCGGGCAGGTTCAGCCCCCGAGGAACGAATTGACCTGGTCGATGGCGTCGGGCAATTGCGTTTCGACGTTGTCGACGTCCGCCGCGGTCAGACGCAGTTCATCGAGGATCGAGGGATCGATCCGCTCCGTCGTGACGTCCGCGATGAAACCGAACTTGCCCTTCTTCGCAAGCCAGTCTGCGATCGAAACGACGCTGGTGAGCGTGCGGCTGCCGACGTCAAGTTCGAGCGGCCGGTGGTGATACCCGGTAACGTACCCGAAGCTCTTGGGGAATTTCCAGCGTTCACACAAGGCCCGGCCGAAGTCCTGGTGATTGGCGCCGAGGATTTCCTCTTCGACGGCGACGAAGGAAGCCTTGGAGTTGGCGAAGCGCTCAAAGACCTCGATGAGGCGGTGGCGGCCGGCCTGCATCTCGACCATGATGCCCACGTCGTGGAGAAGCCCCGCGAGGAAGGCCTCGTCGGAGAGTCCGATCGACGCGGCGTCGGCGAGGAGTTTGGAGGCGGCCGCCGTCGCCGTCGAGTGAATCCACAAGTCGCGGGCTGAGAACGCCGAGCACAACTCGCCGCCGCGGAACAGTTTGGCGAGGCTCGTAGCAATGGCGATGTTCTTCACCGCATTGAGGCCAAGCAGGACGATCGCACGGTTGATCGAACCGATCTGCCCCGGCAGGCCGTAGAACGCCGAGTTGACCACCTTGAGAATGCGGCTGCACAGCGCCGGATCGTTTGTGATCAGTTTGTTGAGGTCCTGGGCTGTCGAACTGGGATCCTCGACAAGGTCGATGATCCGCAGCGTAACCTCCGGCAGCGTCGCGATGTGGCTGATCTCAGCGATCGCCTTGCTCACCACCGCTTCGCGACTCTCCTGGGTGATGGTGGACATCACACCCTCCTTGGCTCAAGACCCGCTTCCGTGCAGGCCGCGACATGGAATCCCGATAACACCCGCGTCCTGACGGTCCGCGACGCTCAACGTGCGATATCGGCACCGCCAGTCGCCGACTTGACCCGATGTGAAGATGGATCGGCCGTGGCGACTCTCTTCAGAGTTATCGAGCCGGGCGGAAGGACCGCACACAGTCACACGCGAGGCTCAATCGCCGCCTTGAGGTCGGCCGCATAGCGCCGCCGAATCGGCTCGACGACGGACTCGATGAACCTGTCCGTCTGCTCCGGCGCCAGACCGACGTACTGGGCCGGGTTCAGCAGCGCCTCGAAGTTGAGCGAAGCAAACATCGGCTCACCCCGGAGGCGGTCAAGAAGGTCGTTGGGCAAGCCCTCGGACTTGATGCGTTCGCCGGCGGCCTGACTGTGGCGGCGGATCACCTCGTGGGCGCGCTGCCGGTCGGCCCCGGCCCGGACCGCTTCCATGAGCAGGTTCTCCGTCGCCATGAAAGGGAGTTCGGCCGTGAGATTGGCCCGGATCACCTTCTCATGCACAACAAGCCCCGATGCGACGTTGTGCAGCAGGTCGAGCGCACCGTCCAGGGCGAGGAAAGACTCGGGAAGCGTGAGACGCCGGTTCGCAGAGTCATCAAGCGTGCGCTCCATCCACTGCACCGCCGCAGTCTGAAGCGCGTTCGCCGGCAGCGACATCACGAAACGCGCCAGGGCGCAGATGCGCTCGCAGCGCATCGGGTTGCGCTTGTAGGGCATGGCGCTTGAACCGACCTGATCGGCGCCGAAGGGTTCTTCGACCTCTTTGCGGTTCGCGAGCAAACGCATGTCTGTGGCGGCCTTGTGCAGGGCCGCGGCTGCGACGGCCAGCGCGTTGAGCACCTGCGCATCGACGAGGCGCGGATAAGTCTGCCCGGTCACCACGTATCCCTGCCCGGGATCGAATCCCATCTTCTCGATGACGCGGCGGTCGAGCCGGGCGACCTTCTCCGCGTCCCCCTTGAAGAGGGCGAGGAAGGAGGCCTGCGTGCCCGTCGCGCCCCGCGCACCGCGCAGTCGCAGCCGATCGACGCGGACTTCAATCTCGTCGAGCGCCAGCGCCAGGTCGTAGGCCCAGAGGCAGGCGCGCCGGCCCACGGTCGTCGGCTGGGCCGGCTGAAAGTGCGTGAATCCGAGTGTCGCCAGCGCCCGATGCCGGTGCGCAAACGCGCCAAGCGCGTCGATGGCGCGAGCCATCTTTGCGGCGACCAGGCGCATCGAGTCGCGCAGCAGAATGAGTTCGGTGTTGCAGTTGACGAACTGGCTTGTCGCCCCGAGGTGGATGATCGGCCGCGCCTTGGGCGCCACGTCGCCCAGTGCGTGGATGTGGGCCATCACGTCGTGGCGAAGGCGCGACTCGTACCGCGCTGCGGCCGCGAAGTCGATGTCGTCAAGATGTTCGCGCAGTTCGGCGAGTTGTTCATCGGTGATGGGCAGGCCGAGTTCCTGCTCAGCTTCCGCAAGTGCGAGCCACAGCCGCCGCCAGGTGGAATGCTTGCGCTGCGGACTCCAGATCGCCTGCATCTCCGCTGAGGCATTGCGCGCGGCAAGAGGTGAGACATAGGTGTTCCAACTCGCGCCGCTGGTGCCGCCGGAAGTGGCGCTCGGCCCCTGTGCGTCGGGGCGTCCCTCTTCGTATGATGGTGGCATGGGCGTCATTCGTCAAGTTTGCCGGGCGTCGCGCCGCCGCTCGCGGACTGATCGCCCGTCCGAGCGGCAGAAGGACCATCGTAGGGCAGCGGCAGGGGTCAGGTGAATCGGGCAGACCGTACACAACCCGATCAGGACGCCGACGAAACGAGGCTGGTCGCCCGCGCGCGGTCCGGCGACGTCGCCGCCATGGGCGCCCTCCTCGAAACCTACCGACAGCGGGTCTTCGGCCTGTGCAGCCGTATGGTCGGCCATCACGAAGACGCAGCGGACCTCACCCAGGAAGTTCTCACGCGCATTCTCACAAGTCTCTCAGGCTTCGACGGGCGATCATCTCTCTCGACGTGGGTCTACCGCATGACCGTGAATGTGAGCATCTCACACCTCCGGCGCCGACGGACGGCGAAGGCAGCCGGCCGAGGCGGTGGAAACGCTGCCGGAAGGCCCGAAAACGGCGAATCATGCTCTGAATCTGTCCCCTCCACGGAACCCGCCGCCGATCTGAACGTCCAAACCTCCGAGCAGAGACAGGTGCTCCTGCTTGCCTTGGACCGCCTGTCGGATGAGGCCAGGGCGATGCTGGTGTTGCGCGACGGGCGCGACTTGGATTATGAAACACTCTCGGAGATCTTCGATCTGCCCCTGGGAACAGTGAAGAGCCGCCTCTTCCGCGCCCGGATCGCGCTGCGCAAGGCGTTGCAGGAACTGGAGCGCCCCGCCGTCCGGACGACGGCAACCTGAGGTTGACGAGTGCATTTGATGGACCGCCGCAATGGATTCCAGTTCGATGACGCCACGCTGCTCGCCTACGCAGAGCAGACAATGACGCCGCGTGAGGCCGCCGAGTTCGAGGCGGCCGCCGGCGCTGATGGGCGGCTTTTGTCCTCTCTTCGTCTCATGCAGGCCGACCGGAAGAACCTGCGCGCTTTGCCTGAGCCTCAGGCGCCCGCCACGCTCGCGGCCGACGTGCTTGCGCAGGTGGAGAGGGCGATGCTTCTCGATACTGATCTGGTCGCGCCGCCGATTGACATGCGCCGCTATCGCACGGTTCACTGGCAGCGCTACGCGGCGGCGGCGGGCTTCCTCCTGCTGCTCAGCGGCGGCGGGTTCATGCTGCTCCAGTCTCTGCGCTTTGACTCGCGCGATGCCGATCTCGCCCCGGATTCTCTGGTGCGGTCGCCGTCCGAGGCCGCATCCCAGCGCGATCGACCCGGGCGAGTGATGCCCGAGGAGCCGGCCGAGGTTTCACCCGGGCCGGACCTTGCGGCATCGAATGCCGGCGGTATCGAGGAGGCCGCACTCTCCGCGCGCGACTTTGCCGCGCTCGTAGACGCCATGCCTCTTGAGGTCGAGCCTGCCGTGGTCGCCGCCATCGAGCGGCACTGGCCGACGGACCTCGGCCTGAGCGCCAACATCTCGGCCGACGAACCGCAGTCAGCATTCGAGGCAATCGCGAGGCGCCTGCGCGCGGCTGGAGGCGATCTGATCGTCAATGCCTCGATCAATCCTCCCTCGCTTCTGCCCGACGGCGGCCGGCCGTGGCCCGGATTCGCCGACATCGTCCGCCCGACCTCAGCGCCAACGATGCCGCCCTCCGGCGAAGCGGCCCGGCCGGCGGACCCGGCCGCCGCGCCCGTGCCTGATGATCGTGTGCCCCTGCTCGATCAATCACGCTCCCACGCCAACGGGTTCCAGTTCACGATTCTCGGCACGCCGTCCGACATCCTCAACGTCCTGCGCGAGGTCAACGCTGACCGGACGATGCGCCTCACGTGGTCGCGTACAGGCAGCACGCGGATGCTCGTGGACCTCGTGGCGCCGAATCTACCGCCCGAGGTGCAGTGGGATCGGGTAATGTTCTGGTGGGTCGAGCCTGCTGCGCGCTTCGACGAAGCACGCCTCCTGGTCGCACAGGTCTCCACCGAGCCCTGCGTCCGCATTCCCATGCGGATCATTCCCTCGTCGCGCCGCCGCTGAACAGGTCGGCCAGCGCTTCGTCAATCCTTGGAAATTGGAACTTGAAGCCTTCGTCGATGAGGCGCCGTGGGATTCAGTAGCGCCCGTAGAGAGCCAATTCAGGATCGGTGCGCAAAAGGAGCGGAGCGCCGAGACGAACCATCCACGCGAATGCCGGCAGGCCCAGGGGCATCCGCAGCGCCCGCCGCAGCGAGGACATGAACTGGCGGTTCGACACGGAATTGGGGCTGGAGGCGATGTACACGCCGCGCATTGAGTCATCGGCAATCGCTCGCTCGAAGAGCCGGTTCATGTCGTGGAGATGAATCCAGATCATCCCCTGCCGGCCGGAGGCGATCGTCCCGCCCAGGCCGAGACGCTCGCCATCATCGCCTCTCTGGTCGCCAGGCGAGGCGCGACTCTGAGGCCGCGGCGGGCGGCGACGTTGACTTCGCGGTCGAGTGGCCAGGGGTAGGGGCTGCGCGCGTGATCAAGAACGATCTGCCACAGTTGCAGGCCGCCCCAGCGAAACGCCGCCTCCGAGCCCTGGAGGTACAGCCGCCACATCCGCGTGAATGCCTCATCGTACATGCTCACGACGCGCTCGCGGACCCGCTCGAATCGCTCGGACCAGTGCGCAAGCGTCCGTGCATAATGGCAGGCCAGGTTCTCGACGTCGATGATCCGAAGGGCCTCGTTTCCTGCTGTTGAGGCGATCTGTGCCAGCGAAGGCAGGTAGCCGCCGGGAAAGATGTACCGCGTGATCCATGGGTCGGATCGCTGCGGCGCCATGCGCCCGATCGTGTGGAGGATGGACAGCCCGCCCGGCGCAAGCAGGCCGCGCCACAGGCGCAGAAAACGCGTGTATTGCCTTCGGCCGACGTGCTCGAACATCCCGACGCTGATGATGCGATCGTACCTCCCCGAGAGCGAGCGCCAATCGCCCGTGATGACGCGGACTCGATCGGCCAGGCCGAGTCGATTCGCCTGCGCTTCAACGTAACGAGCCTGCTGCGTGGAGGGCGTGATCCCCGTCGCGCGGACGCCGTAATCAGCGGCGACGTGGAGGATGAGCGCTCCCCAGCCGCAGCCGATGTCCAGGAGCGTCTGGCCTCGCTCGAGGCGCGCCTTGCGACAGAGGAGTTCGATCTTCTGCCGCTGAGCGCAAGCGAGATCGTCCTCCTCGCGCAGGTAATACGCGCAGGAGTAGGTCATTGAAGGATCAAGCCAGAGTGCGAAGAACTCGTTGCCGATGTCGTAGTGATGCCGCGCATGGGCCGTGGCAAGCGCAGCGCCAATGCGTCTGCAGCCTGCAGGAAGCAGCCCGGCGAGGCGACGCGCGCGGCTGCTGGCGACCTTCGACTCCGTCTGATAGAACGCGGCGAGGAGGCTCATCAGCGAGCCGCGAACCTCGATGTCGCCGTTCACGTAACCCTCGCCGAAGATCATCGAAGGTTCCTCGAAGGAGCGCCTCAACGGCGCCCTCCTGTGAACGATGACGTGCGCCTCCGGCTCACTTTCGCCGAAGCGCCAGTCGCGGCCCGCGGCAGTGAGGCGCACCGCCGGGCCGGTCCAGTTTCGCCGCCATTGACGGAGCACGTGCTTCATGAGCATGACTCAGGCCTCCTGAGATGTGCATCACGCATGAACTCCTCGAAGTGTGCAGATTGCCTGGTGCGGGCAACAAGTCGCCGCGCCGCAGCGGCCGGAAAACGCGGGCGATCGCACCGGTGGGCCTGCAATACAGCGTATGCACGCGGCGGGGGCGGTGATCGCGGGGGTATCGCCTGTCGAGGGTTGATTCGGGGTGCAATTCCTGTTGCATCAATCGAGGAGAAGCGGGGTAGATGCCAATTTCGATTTATGGACGCCATGGTCGGGGTGAGCGACGCGGCCGCTTCTGCTCCAGGATCGCACCCGTCAGCGCGCCTATTCGGGTGTTGTCCGGAATTGTGCGATGGATGCTTCGCAGCACAGCGACCGAATGAACGCAAAACAAACGGGTCAGGTACATTTTATGTCTTGGATTGCCAAGCATTTACGCAGGATTTCCGGAGAAAAATAAATGTACCTGTCCCTTTTGTTTTCCCCCTGCCAGAGGCCGTGAGGCGACGAACATCGCCTGCGGCTCCGCCCCATCGAGGACGCCAACGTCTGCGCGCCGTGCTGACGACGGGTTCCGCCCGCCAGCCTCCGCCTTGGCCTCCTCCATCCGTGGCAACGCTCGCGATTTCCACCGGAGGCGACCTCCGCGCGCCGAGCGGCTTGCATGGAATGAAGGCAGCAACTGATCTGCCGCCTCCGGGGCCACATCGACACAGTCCCGGACTCCACCTCACCCGAATCTGCCCACCGCTCTTCCAGGTCCGACGTCGTAGAATGCACGGCCGCCGACGATCGTTGCCG
The DNA here is from genome assembly GCA_900696685.1 of uncultured Planctomycetota bacterium. Taxonomy (GTDB): domain Bacteria; phylum Planctomycetota; class Phycisphaerae; order Phycisphaerales; family UBA5793; genus UBA5793. The sequence goes on along the minus strand of CAADHA010000034.1, from coordinate 13,265 downwards.
GGGATCATGCATCCTGAGGTGAAGCGTGTGTGCTGACCGAATTGCAGGGAAAATCGCAATCATCGGCGACGGCCAGATGGGCATCGTCCTCGCACTCGCGCTGGACTGGTCGAACGTACGCGTTGCGCTGTGGGGTCATGACGCGAGCCACGTCGCCGAACTCGCCGCCCGGCGCGAATCGCGCCGGCACCTGCCGGGTGTCCGCCTGCCGGAGCGAATCGAGGTTACGGCCGACGAACGCGCAGTGCTGAGCAGCGCGCGCCTGATCGTCTGCGCCGTTCCAACGCAGTACATCCGCAGTGTCTTCACGCGCATGGCTGCGAGCCTTCCTTGCGGCGTCGGCATCGTCAGCGCCTCCAAGGGGATCGAGAACGAATCGCTGCTCAGGCCGACCGCGGTGATTGCCGAGGTGCTCGAGTCGAGGGACACTCGCCCTTATGCTGCGCTGTGCGGCCCGACGATTGCCGAGGAACTCGCGCGACGCCTTCCGGCGACGATGGTCGCCGCCTCGCAGTCGCATGAGTTCGCCGTCGAGGTTCAGTCGCTTTTCAGCACTACCTGGCTGCGCATCTACACCGTCCCCGACCTCCTTGGGGTGGAACTCGCCGGCGCGACCAAGAACGTCATCGCAATCGCCGCCGGAATCGTCGATGGCCTCGAACTCGGCTATAACGCCAAGTCGGCCCTTCTGGCACGCGGCCTCGCCGAGATCACCCGCCTCGGCGCGGCGATGGGCGCCGCGCCCGAAACCTTCTTCGGCATCGCGGGCGTCGGCGACCTGGCCACGACCTGCTTCAGCCCGCTCGGACGCAACCGATCCTGCGGCGAAGCCATCGGGCGGGGCCTCTCGCTCGACGAATATCTGCACTCCACGCAGTCCGTCGTCGAGGGTGTGGCGACGACGAAGTCGGTCATGGCCCTGGCGCGCCGGCACGGCATCGAGATGCCCATCACAGCCGCAGTTCACGCCGTCCTCTTCGAAGGCCTCGATCCGCGCGGCGGCATCGCCCGCCTCATGGAACGCGAACCCAAGCGCGAGCGCATCGGGTAAGTCCTGACCGGCTCGATTAAGGGGCGGGCGGCCGCGTCCCGTGCCGGCAACAAAATCCCGACTTGTCGAATACACGCCTGAACCAGCCGATGCGCTCCGGCCCGCAGCAGACCATCAAGCCCCGGAGCGTGAGTCGCGGCACGGCCCGGTCAAGGAAGTGAACATGCAGGTTGCCGAGGTGGGTATCGGCCCCTCATCCCAGTCGTCCATTCACGAGGAGGACGCCGCGGCCTGGCCTTGCTGCGGTCCCATCCGTCGGCCAAATCGAATGGTGTAGGCAACTGGACAAACGCCGATCTTCGGCGCACGTCAATCCGGCATCCGGCTGATTCAGAAGCCGCCGCTGCGCATTCGGTCGAGTCCCTCGGGGAAGGGGTAGGCGGCGAAAACGCCCGTCGGAGCGCACTCCCACATGCCCAGCGAAGGGTACACATCGCCCCGGTAGCCCGACTCGAACATGATCCGCAGGACGCGCTCGAAACTCGGCTCGCGCCCGTCGGACCCGAGCAGGCGGTTGGACTTGGCGCCGAGGAAGCTCACGGAAGCGCAAGGCATGCGGTCGCGGCGATTTTCGAGCATCTCCGCTACCTTCACGAAGCCGCGTTCGAGCATCGAGAGGCTGAAGTGCTCCCGCGTCGGCGGGCGCAGCAGCGCGAAGACCTCGACGGCGTCGAAGTCATACTTCATCACGAGCACTTCATCGCCTTCGAGCGACCGGGCAAAGGCCTGCGCATGGTGCGTGATCGATTTTTCGTTCCACTGGCAGCCGGGCAGGAGCCGCGCCAGTTGAGAGATGATCCCCTGCGAGTTGTCGTTGGCGTTCACGCCGCAGACGAGCGTGCGGTATTTGAAGGCGAGAAGGTCGGCTAGCAGGTGCTGGCCCCACTGAATGCGGATGCGGTGGCGGCCGGGCGTGGCCTGGCGCGGATCGCCGCAGGGAAGGAGGACGATGCGGTGTGCCAGTTCATCCGCCTGCATGAGCAGGCTGACTTCTTCGTCATAAATGCGCGGCTTGTCGCTCCGTGGGCGCTTTGCCGTTTCCTGTGCCATGCTCATCTCCTTGAGGCTGCCGCAACCTGCGCCGGTTGGCTCAGCCGTCCAAAGTGTAGCCCGATCCCCGCGGCGGACAGGCCCACCATCGCGCTCTCTGGACCGGCTCATGGAAGCGAAGCGGCCCTACAGTTGGTGTGATGGTCAATGTGATGCTGCCAATCGTGTGTTCGGCGGCGCTGCGCTGGGGTACAGTCTTCGGGCTTGAGGCGGCGCCTTGCGTTGGCGGCACGCCCGACGATGCGCCGCCCGGCCCAGGAGCGGAAGGCGCCGCCTGGCCGATGTTCCGTGGCGACCGGCAGCAGAGGGGCGTCGCGCCCGGCGCCCTTGAAGTGCCCCTGCGCCTCCTTTGGACCTTCGAAGCCACGAAAGCGATCACCTCTTCACCCGTTGTCGCCGCCGGGCGGGCTTTCGTCGGATCCGACGACGGCTTCCTCTACGCAGTCGATCTCAGCGACGGCTCCCTCGCGTGGAAGTTCCAGACCGAGGAGGCGATCGAAGCGCCGCCGATGGTCCTCGACGACGTCGTGTACGTCGGTTCAACAGACTACCGCCTTTATGCCATCGACGCCAGGACGGGTGAGCAGCGCTGGCGATTCGAGGCCGATGAGAAGATCCTCAGCGGCGTCAACTGGTTCCACGCGCCCGCAGGTCGCACGCACATCATCTTCGGGTGTTACGACAACATCCTCTATTGCCTCAACGCCGCTGATGGATCGGTCGTGTGGAAGTATGAAACAGACAACTACGTGAACGGCACGGCCGCCATCGACGGCGAGCGGATCGTCTTCGGCGGCTGCGATGCCGTGCTGCACGTCGTCAATGCAGCCGAGGGCACGTCCGTGAAGCGCGTTGCGCTGGGCGAGGGCTGCCACGTAGCCGGTTCGGTCGCCCTCGCCGACGGGTCGGCGTACCTCGGACACTACGGCAACGCCTTCGTGCGCATCGACCTCGAAACCGGCGAGGTCCGATGGACCTACGCCAACCCCCGACATGCGTTCTTCTCCGCGCCCGCCATCGGGACGGACCGAGTGATCTTCGGCGGGCGCGACAGGAACATCCACTGCGTCAGCCGTGAGACGGGCGAGGCGATGTGGACCTTTCCGACCCGCCGGCAGGTCGATTCTTCTCCCGTGCTGTGCGACGGGAAGGTCATCGCCGGCTCTGAGGACGGAACGCTCTACATCCTCGATGCAGCAACCGGAAGCGAGTTGTGGTCCTATGACCTGGGACGGTCGATCATTTCGTCGCCTGCCGTCGTCGACGGCGTGGTGCTGATCGGCTGCAGCGACGGTCGGATGTACGCCTTCGGCCCGGCGGAGAAGGAGGAGCGGAAACCGAATGACTGACGCTTCAGCGCACAACCTCCCGATTCTCAATGACGCCGGCCGCGAGGAGACCGGCGGCGGGTCTTATTTTGTGGCGAACTATCCGCCCTTCTCCTTCTGGTCTCCGGGCGAGTGCAGCGCCGTGCACGAAGTGCTTGCCAGGCCGCCCGGTCCGGACGCGCCCCTGGGAATCTACATTCACATCCCCTTCTGCCGCAAGCGCTGCGACTTCTGCTACTACAAGGTGTACACGGACAAGAACTCGCACGAGATTCATCGCTACCTCGAGGCGGTGCTGGGGGAAGCGAGGGCGTACGCGAAGCGGCCTTTTCTCGCCGGGCGCAAGCCGCTGTTCGTTTATTTCGGGGGGGGGACGCCGTCCTATCTTTCCGCCCGGCAGCTTGAGCACCTGTTCCGGGGCCTCCAGGCCTGTTTCCCCTGGGGCGCAGCCGAGGAGGTCGCCTTCGAGTGCGAGCCGGGCACGCTCCAGGAGAGAAAGATCGCAATCCTGCGCGACCTGGGCGTAACGCGGCTGAGCCTGGGCGTTGAGAACTTTGACCCCACCATCCTCGAGATGAACAACCGCGCGCACCGTGCCGTCGAGATCGACCGGGCGTACAACTTTGCGCGCCGGGTCGGATTCCCGCAGATTAATATCGATCTTATCGCGGGCATGGTCGGCGAGACGGAAGAGAACTGGCACTCGTGCATCGAGAAAACCGTCGCAATGCGCCCGGAGAGCGTGACGATCTACCAGATGGAGGTTCCCTACAACACGACGATCTACAGGCGGATGAAGGACGGCGGGCGCGAGGCCGTGCCCCTCGCCGACTGGGGCACGAAGCGCCGCTGGGTCACGGAAGCCTTCGCCCGCCTCGAGGAGGAGGGTTACGTCGTCGGCAGCGCGTACACCGCCTCTCTCGATCCGAGCGTCAAGTTCCTGTATCGCGATGCGCTCTGGAGGGGCGCGGACATGCTCGGCCTGGGCGTGTCCTCCTTCTCACACCTCGGAGGCGTGCACTTCCAGAATGAGCGTCAATTCGATCCATACGTCGAGCGCCTCGAAGCCGGCGAACTTCCCATTCACCGCGCCCTCGTGATGAACGAGGAGGAGAAGATGATCCGCGAGTTCGTCCTCCAGATGAAACTGGGACGCGTGGGCGACGAGTACTTCCGCCGCAAGTTCGGCGTGAGCGTCTTCGAACGATTCCGCGAGCCTCTCGAACGGCATCAGGCGGCGGGCCACCTGAGGCTGGCGAACGGCTGCATCGAAGCCAGCCGCAGCGGTCTTCTCCAGATGGACCGCCTGCTGCATGACTACTTCCTGGAGCGGCATCGAGACGCTTCGTAATACGTCATCCCGGGGCGGACGGCCGCGCTCCCGCTCGACCGACTGATGCGCATCTTTCAACTCATCCCGGGCACAGGACACTTCTACTGCGGCTCGTGCCTGCGCGACGGCGCGCTCGGACACGCGCTGCGCCGGCGCGGTCATGAAGTGCGCATGGTGCCGCTCTATCTGCCCTTCATGCTCGAAGAGCAAGAGCACGAGGGGAGCGGGCCGGTCTACCTCGGCGGCATCAACATGTACCTTCAGTACAAGTGGGCGCGGGCGGCCAGGCTGCCCGCGTGGCTGCGGCGGATGCTCGATGCGCCCGGGCTGCTGCGCTGGGTCGCCCGCCGCAGCAACATGACCGGTGCGGCCGAACTGGGCGACCTCACGATCTCGACGCTGCGCGGCCGCAGGGGACGCCAGGCGGGCGAGGTGCAGCGCCTCATCGAAGCCATGCGAGCCGAACCGCGGCCGGACTGCTTCCTGCTCTCGAATGCAATGCTGTGCGGGCTGGCGGAGCCGCTGGCGGCGGAGTTTCGATGTCCCATCCTGTGCACGCTCCAGGGCGAAGCGCCGTTCCTCGATTCGCTGCCCGCGTCGCACCGCGAAGAGGCGTGGAAGATCATGCGCGACAACGCGCGCGGGATTGATCGCTTCATCGCCGTCAGCCGCTATTGCGGCGATCTCATGATTGAACGGATGGCTCTGCCGCGCGAGCGCGTGCAGGTTGTTCTCAATGGGATCGACCTGGAGGACTTCAAGCCCGGCACGGCACGGCGCGGGGATGAACCGCGCACGATCGGCTACCTGGCGCGCCTGTGCCGCGACAAGGGCCTGGCGACGCTCGTCGAGGCGTTCATCCTCCTGCGAAGGCGGGGGGGGTTCGCCGACGTGCGGCTGCACGCCGCGGGCGTGATGCTGCGCGGCGATGAGGCGTTTGTCGAAGGCCTGCGAGAGTCGCTGCGCAAGGCAGGTCTGCCTGATGCCGCGAAGTTCACTCCAAACATCGAGCGGCCGGCGAAGATCGAGATGCTCCGGAGTCTCGATGTGTTCTCGACTCCGGCGACCTATGGCGAGTCGTTCGGGCTGTACGTCATCGAGGCCCTGGCGTGCGGCGTGCCGGTCGTGCAGCCGCGTCATGGCGCGTTTCCCGAACTCATCGAAACGACGGGCGGCGGCCTGCTCTGCGAGCCGGATGATCCCGAGGCCCTGGCCGAGGCGCTGGCCACCGTGCTCCGCGATCGCGGGCGGGCGCGGGCGCTGGGCGAAGCAGGCCGGGCGAGCGTCCTTGAGAAGTTCAACGTCGACCGCATGGCCCGCGAGGTTGAAGAAGTGTGTATGATGGTCGTGCGCCCCGCCCGTGCAGCGGCGCCGAGCCCCTTATCGGTCTGAAACGGAATCGCTCCATGCCTCACGAGTTTCGAGTCCGCCGCATTGTCGAGTTCGCCGACACCGACGCCGCGGGGATCATGCACTTCGCCAACTACTTCCGCATCATGGAGGCCGTGGAACACGCGTTCGTGCGATCCATCGGCGAGACGGTTCACGAGCAGGTCGGCGAACGGATGGCCGGCTGGCCGCGCGTCGAAGTCTCCTGCCGCTACTTCGCTCCTTTCCGATTCCAGGATGAGATGGAAGTGCAACTGCTCGTGGAGCGCAAGACGGACAAGGCAATCACCTATCGTTTCCACTTCCGGCGCGTTGGAGCAAAGGGCCTGACCGATGACTCGCCTGTCATGGCCAGGGGAACGGTGACGGCTCTGTTCGCGACGAATCACCTCGCTGACGGTCGGCTGCGCGCGGCGCCGATGCCGGAGGCGTTCATGCGACTCATCGAGGTCGCGCCATCTGAACTGCTCAATGCCGTAAAGTGAGGAATCGATTCAATGCCTGAGACGACCTCTTCGACCAGTTCGATGTGGATCACCTTTGCCCTGTTGACCGTCGCCTGCTGGGGTGTCTACGGCATTTTCCTGCACACGGGGCAGGTAAACATGGGCGATGCGGTCAATGGGCGCTACAAGGCCTTTCTCTGGGTCGGCATTGCATACGTTCTGATCGCAGTGCTTGCACCGGCGGCCCTGCTGTGGTTCTCGGGCGCGACGTGGACGATGCCGGGCAAGGGCGTCGGATGGTCACTTCTCGCCGGAGTGGTCGGGGCAGTGGGCGCGTTTTGCGTGCTGCTGGCCTTCGGCGCCAAGGGGCATCCGGCCGTGGTCATGTCGATCATCTTCGCCGGCGCGCCGATCGTCAACGCCCTGGTTACCATCGCGATGCACCCGCCCGCCGGTGGGTGGTCGAGCATTCGCTGGCCCTTTGTGCTTGGCATCGTCCTTGCAGCATGCGGGGGGATGCTGGTAACACTCTACAAGCCCGCGGCGCCGGCTCCATCAAGCGCAACCGCCGCCGCGCACGCCTTGACCCGCGCTCCGACGCCTGCCGAGCGCCGCCCCTGAGCCAGAGCCGATGAGCGAAGTCCGCTTCACCAGCCCCGAGGAGATCGAGTCGCACCAGATCGAGCGGCTCAAGGCGCTCATCGGCGCGATCGAGCGCGAGAACGCCTTCTGGTCGCCGCGCCTGCGCGCGGCGGGAGTTGATGCATCGATCGTTTCGCTCGACGAGTTCCGCCGTCGAATGCCGCTGCTGACCAAGGCGGAACTTACGGCCGACCAGGACGCTCATCCGCCTTATGGAACGAATTTCACGTACGAGCGCCGCCGCTACACGCGCCTTCACCAGACGAGTTCGACCTCGGGCCGGCCGCTGCGCTGGCTCGACACGGCGGAGGATTGGCGCTGGCTGATGGGCGGTTGGCAGGCCGTCTTCGACGCGGCGGACGTGACGCCTGAGGATTGCGCGTTTTTCCCCTGCTCCTTCGGTCCATTCATCGGCTTCTGGATGGCGTGGGACGCGGCCCTCGATCGCGGCTGCCTGTGCATTCCGGGGGGGGGGGTGAACACCGCGACCCGCCTGCGCGCCATGGTCGCCAACAGGGTCACCGTCGTGTGCTGCACGCCGACTTACGCGATCCGCCTCGGCGAGGCGGCAGCCGAAGAGGGGCTGGACCTCTCGAAGGCCGCGGTGCGAACGCTCATCGTGGCCGGTGAGCCCGGCGGCAGCGTGCCCGCCGTCCGCGCGCGGATCGAGCGCCTCTGGCCGGGCGCGCGGGTCCTGGATCATCACGGCATGACGGAGGTCGGGCCGGTGACGTTTGAGTGTCCGCTGCGGCCCGGCGTGCTGCATGTGAATGAGGGCATGTACCTCTGCGAAGTGGTCGATGCCTTCGGAGCGTCTCTGGCCGCGCCGCAAGCCGGCGCGGAAGGCGAACTGGTCCTCACGACGCTCGGGCGGGCCGGATCGCCGGTGCTGCGCTACCGCACCGGCGATCTCGTGCGGGCCGAGGCGCCGGGGGTATGCGCCTGCGGCCGCGTCACGCTGCGCCTGCGCGGCGGGATCATCGGGCGGCGCGACGACATGGTGGTGATCCGCGGAACAAATCTCTACCCCAGCGCCCTTGACGCGATCATGGGCGCATTCCCCGAAGTGGCGGAGTACCGCGCGGAAATCGGTCGCAGCCGCGGCATGGCCGATCTGCGCGTGATCGTCGAGCCGCGCGAGGCGGCCGGCGATGCATCGGCGCTGTGCCGGCGCGTCGAGCACGCCATCCGCGATGCGTGGAACCTGCGCGTGCACGTGCGGGCCGCGAGCAGCGGTGATCTGCCTCGCTTTGAACTCAAGGCCCGGCGCTGGGTGTTCCTCGACGAGTAGAGATCCACCGCGCGGATAGCCCGCCGCGGGCAACCTGGCGCGGCTCGATCACTCCGAGCAGGAGTGGCGGACCCGACGGATCGCAAGGCCCCTACCATTCGCCGCTGACGCAGGAACCCGCCACAGGACGTTTGATGACGCCGCGCACTCACCGTATTGCCGACCTCATGTTTCCGCTGGACGAGTTCTATGCGGACCACGGCGACGCCATGCCCGCGGCGGAAGCGATTGACGGCGCACTGATGCCCCAGCCCTATCGCGGCCTGCTCGTGCACGAGCGCGACATGACGAGCACGCTCGAAGAGTTCTTCGGCAGCCCGATCGGCCTGCGCCTGCTGGAAGTGCGGCGAGATGAGACCTGGCTGCGCCGGCAGGTGGTGCTCGTCGCCGGCGCGGGCGAGCGGCCTGTCGAGTATGGTGCGATCCGGATCAATCTCGAGGCGTTCGCCCCGCCGGTGCTGCGGAGCATCATCGAGTGCCGCCGGCCCCTCGGCGCGATCCTGCATGAGTTTCGCATCGGGCATCAGTGCCGCCCGAGCGCGTTCTTCCGTTGTCGGAGCGATCCGACGACGCGCAGCATCTTTGCACTGTCGAGCGAGATGGTGCTCTACGGCCGGCACACCAATCTGTTCGACGGGGGCCGACGAACGATCGCCGAAGTCGTTGAGATTCTTCCCCCCATCGAAATGAGTGAAAGCACATGAGTTCCAGCGGCGGCAACATGGTGGAGTGCGACGCAATCATCCTCGGCGCGGGGCCGGCGGGCACCACCTGCGGCGCCATCCTGGCTGAGCACGGCCGGCGCGTCATCATCATCGATCGCTCCACCTTCCCGCGCTACCGCATCGGCGAGTCGATCATCCCTTACGCGTGGTTTCCGCTCCAGCGCCTCGGCCTCGTCGAGAAGATCGACCGGGCGCCGTGCTCGGTGCAGAAGCACAGCGTGCAGTTCGTCGGCCTCGACGGCCGGCAGACAACGCCCTTCTACTTCCGCCGGCACATCGACCACGACTGCGCACGGACGTGGCAGGTGGTGCGAAGCGCCTTCGACCAGATCCTGCTCGACAATGCGATCGAGAAAGGCGTGGAGGTGCGCCTGGGTCTGGCGGCGCGGCGGCTCATCCGCCAGGGCGAAGCGGTCGTCGGCGTCATCGCCGGCGACAACGAAGGCCGCGAGACCGGGTTCCGCGCTGCCATGACCCTTGACGCAACCGGCCGCGACTCCTTCGCCGCGCAGCAACTCGGCTGGCGCATCAACGATCCGAAACTGCGCAAGATCGCCCTCTGGACCTACTACAAGGGCGCGAAGCGCGATCCGGGCATTGATGAAGGCGCCACGACCGTCGCCTACCTCCCCGGCAAGGGGTGGTTCTGGTACATTCCGCTGCCTGATGACATCGTCAGCGTCGGCATCGTCTGCGAGAAGGACTATCTCTACCGCGATCGCGATCTCGACCCGCGCGCCATGTTTGAGCGGGAGGTGCAGATACAGCCCTGGATCAGGGAGCATCTCGACGGCGCGGCGCAGCAGGGAGAGTATCGCATGACCGGCGACTACTCCTACCGGTCAAAGCACTGCGCAGCGGACGGCCTGCTGCTCGTAGGCGATGCGTTCGGGTTCCTTGATCCGGTGTTCTCGAGCGGCGTGTTCTTGGCGCTTTACTCGGGCGTGATGGCGGGCGACGCCGTGCACGAGGCGCTGCGCCTGGGCGACGTCTCCGCGGCGCGCTTTGAAGAATACGGCGAGAAGTTTCGCAAGGGCATTGAGGCGATGCGCCGGCTGGTCTACGCCTTCTACGACACGAACTTCAGTTTCGGCGCATTCCTGCGGGCCCATCCTCACTTCCGCCGCGACCTCACAGACTGCCTCATCGGCAACGTGGAGATGAACTTCGATCCGCTCTTCGCCGCCGCGCGCGACTTCGCCGCCATTCCCGAGCCGCTGCCGCACGGAGGGCCTCTCGTCCCCTCCGAGACGGGCGCACCACGGCGCTGATGGCATACGCTTGAGGCGTGGCCGAATCTTGGACCCTCCCCCCGGAGAGTGCAGACCTTGAACGCATTCGAGCCGCTGCTGTGCGTGAGTCATCTCGTCAAGCGATACGAAGGCGCGGCGGGATCGCCGGCGCTCACCATTCTCGACGACGTCTCGCTTTCCGTTGAACGCGGCGAGTCGGTCGCGATCGTCGGCCCATCGGGATCGGGCAAGAGTACGCTGCTCAATCTCATCGGCACGCTTGATGCACCCACGGCCGGTGAGATCCTCCTCGACGGCCGGCGCATCGATTTGCTCGCGCCGGCGCAGAGCGCGGCACTGAGGTGCAACCGCCTTGGGTTCATCTTTCAGATGCACCACCTCATGCCCCAGTGCAGCGCGCTCGAAAACGTCCTCATTCCGACTCTCGCGCCGGGCGCGCCGGGCCGAGGCGGTGCGGCGGCGCAGCGGGCCAGAGACCTGCTCGGCCAGGTGGGCCTCGGCGCACGGCTGCACCACAAACCGGGGCAACTCTCCGGCGGCGAGTGCCAGCGCGTCGCCGTCGTCCGCGCCCTCATCAACGAGCCGGATGTCATTCTCGCCGACGAGCCGACCGGCTCGCTCGACGCGGCCTCGGCGGAGGAGGTGTGGTCGATCCTGTCGCGATTGGGCCGCGAGCGAGACGCAGCACTGATTGTCGTCACTCACTCGACGTCGCTGGCGGCGACGATGGACCGGACGCTCGAACTGCGCGCCGGGCGCCTTGAGGACCGCGCCGGACGCCGCCCCGCTCAGGGAGCGGCGCGATGACCAGCTGGCGGCTGGCGTGGCTCAGCGCGATGCACGACCGCCGCGCGCTCAGCGGCACGCTCCTGGGCACTGCGCTGGCGGCGATGGTGCTCGTCGGCGCGCTCATCGTCGGCGAATCCGTCCGGCAGACGCTGCGCGACGCGGCAATGGCTCGCATCGGCTCCATCGACTCCGCGATGACCACCGGCGATCGATTCTTGCGCGCCGACCTGGCCGCGCTCGTCGCAAATCTCGATCCATCGCTGCATCTGGCGCCGGTCCTGCAACTCCAGGGCATGGCCTCCACCGTGGATCGCTCGCGCCGCGCGCTCAATGTGATGGTGTCCGGAGTCGACGAGCGGTTCTTCACCATGGTGCCCCAGGCAGTGTCGCCGCCCCTCATGCGAGAGGGCGAAGCCCTCGTGAACGAGCGCCTCGCAGCGCAGTTGGCGGTTGAGCCGGGCGACGCGATCGTGCTTCGCGTCAACAGGCCCTCGGCGCTCTCGCGCGACCTCACGTTTGCAGCAACGGATGACGCGGTGCTGGCGCTGCGCGTCATCGTGGCCGGCATCGCTGATGAAGCGGCATTCGGCCGCTTCAGCCTGACGGCCGATCAGACGCCGCCCTTCAACGTCTTCGTTCCTCGGGAGTGGCTGGCGCGCCAGGCCGGGCAGCAGGCACGCGCCAACCTGCTGCTCGCTTCGTCATCAACGGAAGATGAGCGGCGCAAAGTCGCAGTGATCAATGAACGCGTCAAAGCCGTCTGGTGCGCCGCGGACCTCGGCCTTGAGACGCGCGCCAGCAAGACCGACGGCATGGTGGAGTGGCGAACGCCGCGCGTCTTCCTCGATGCGCCGATCGTGCGCGCCGCGGCCGAGATCGAGCCGCGCACCATCGGCCTGCTCACCTACTTCGTCAACGAAATCCGCCGCGGCGAGCGGATGACTCCTTACTCGACCGTCGCCGGAATCGGCACGCTGACCGGGGCGCCGCCCCTTCCGCCGGCCTGGAGCGCCGTCGTGCCTGAGTCCATCGGCATTGATGAGATCATCCTCACACGCTGGGCAGCGGAAGATCTGCACGCCAGCCCCGGCGATGAGATCGAACTGCGATACTTCGTGCTGGAAGCGGGAAGAGCACTCACCGAGCGCAGCGCCACGTTTCGCGTCGCCGGCGTCATCGAACAGGCCGGCGTTGCCGTGGACCCCGACCTCATGCCCCAGATCCCCGGCCTGAGCGACAGCGCCGACTGCCGCAACTGGAACCCCGGCATTCCCGTCGATCTCGATCGCATTCGCGACAAGGACGAGGCCTATTGGGACGAGTTCCGCGGCGCGCCCAAGGCGTTCATCTCCCTTGAAGCCGCGCAGAAAATCTGGGCGAACCGCTTCGGCAGTCTCACGGCAATTCGCGCGCCGGCGGACTCGCCGCTCACGGCCGAATCGCTCATCGACCGGCTCGAACCGGATCGTTTCGGCTTTGTCTTCGAGCCTGTGCGGGAGAGGGCGATGGCGGCGGCGAATCCGACGACGGATTTCGGCGGCCTCTTCATCGGTCTGAGCCTCTTTCTCATCATCGCCGCGGCGCTGCTGGCCGGGCTTCTCTTCGCCTTCGCCGTCAATCGACGCGCGCGGCAAGTGGGGACGGCGCTCGCGGTCGGCTGGACCACCGGTACGGTGCGCGGCTGGCTGTCGCGCGAAGCGCTGCTCGTGGCGCTGGCGGGCGCCGGCATCGGCGCACCTCTTGGTGTGGCTTACAGCGCCGCACTGCTCGCGGCGCTCTCATCCATCTGGCGCGGAGCCGTGGCGGGCGCGGCGCTGCGCCTGCACGTCTCCGCGGCGTCCATCGCGCTCGGCGCGGCGCTGGCGCTGCTGGCGGCCATGACGGCCATGCACTTTGCCGCGCGCACCCTCTTGCGCGAGAGGACCATTCACCTGCTCCGGGGAGACCTGGGTTCGGCCGAACCGCCGG